>JBARRQ010000186.1:0-12199 GCA_049644305.1 Gaiellaceae bacterium | reverse complement strand
GATTCCTCGACCTGAGACGTGAGCACCGCCACGGGCTGAGCCTACCGCGCGCGGGAGCCCGCACAAGGCAGTCATCAGGCAGTGCGAGAAAAGGTGCGAAGAACCTACGCGTTGTTTCCGAATGCTGATTCGGGGGTATCAGCGCGCCGTCTTATTCACGGAGCGCGGAGGCCTCAGATGAAGAGCAGGAAGATGGCGAATCGCCGGCCGCTTGCGATCGGCGTGGCTCTCGCCGTTCTGTCACTTGCACTCGCGATTGCATTCGCCGGGGCTCGGGCCCAGCCCGCCCGAGCTGCCAGCCAGTCCCAGCCCACCTTCGGGCAGCCGACGATCAGCGGTATCCAAGGCGTTGGCTTCGAGCAAGATCTTCGGCTCGACCCGACGAGCTCGAACCGCCTCTACACGAGCGTGCCAGGCTCGCTCTCCTCGAACACGAGCTGGATCTGGCACTCAGAGGATGGCGGCAAGACGTTCAAGTGGGTCGTGGCCGGCACGGCCAAGGAAGGAAAGCCCGGCCTCGGAGGAACGCCAATGTGCGCGGGCGGTGGTGATAGCGAGCTCGCTGTCGACACCGGCGGCAACCTGTACTTCAACGACCTGACGCTCGCCAACTTCAGCACGTACCGCTCGGGTGACCACGGCGCGACGTTCCTGTGCAGCAACACGGGCGTGCCGGACGCTGCTGTCGACCGGCAGTGGTACGCGGTCGACGGCAACCCAACGACCGGCTCGGTCACAGAGGTCGCCGGCAACGGTGCGGGTCACAACATCTACCTCGCCAACGACGAGATCGGCCCCGGCGCGGTCACGTGCCCGGTGTCCGGCGCCGTCAACAACGTCCTGGCGATGTACCGATCGCCGTCGCCGCTGACAGGCGGCGCGCCGACGGCCGGGATCGAGTTCGGCCCGGGCTACAAGGTCACGCGCCCGCTCAGCTGCGACGAGGGAATCATGGGCAACGACGAGGTCAGCCCGGTCGCCACGCGTACCGGCAAGCTCAACCCCGGCCCCACGACCTTGTCGACGGCGGTCAAGCACGTCTACGTGATCCACGACGACGCGACGTTCTCGTCGATCTCGGTCGGCCGCTGCTTCCCGGTCGGCTGGGGCGCCCCGCTCCCGAATGTGAGCGACCCGAGCGGCCTGAACTGCGACGACCTGCCGGTTGCGAGCTTCCCCGGGTACAAGACCGGGGGCAACTTCCCGACGCTCGCGATCGACAAGGCCGGCAATCTCTACGCCGTCTGGGAGCAGGCGCCGGTGAACGTGTCCGGTCAAATCACCGGAGACACCGTTCTCAAGTACAGCTACTCGACGAACGAGGGCACGAGCTGGTCGACCCCGAAGACGATCCCCACGCCCGGGCTCCACAACAACGTCTTCGCGTGGGCGGCGGCGGGCGATGACGGCCGCGTCGACATCGCCTGGTACGGCACGCCGACGCTGGCCGACCCGAATAACTCCAGCTGCGGCACGACGGGCGGCGGCAAGGGTGGACCGGATGCCACGACGAACGGCATCTGGAGCCTCTACCTGACGCAGACCCTGAACGGCCACGCGTCGTCGCCGAGCTTCAGCGCGCCGATCCTGGCCGGGGAGCACTACGTCCACAAGGGGACGATCCAGACCGTGCTCGGTGGCCAGTGCGGGAACCGCACGCTCGGTGACTTCCTCCAGCTGCGTGTCGGAAGCCGCGGCGAGGCGCAGATCGCGTATGCGGACTCGAACAACGCCGACGAGCCGTTCGCCCCGCACGGGATGTACGTGAAGCAGAACGGCGGCTCCAGCGTCTCGGCGTCGAACCCGCAGGTCAACGGCGATCCGATCCTGCTCAACGCTGCCAGCGACCCGGCGGGTGACGGAAAGCGCGAGACGAACGGCCTCAGCGGCCCCAACATCACGAACCTCGACATCCTCCACTCGAGCATGTCCCAGCCCAGTCCTTCGGGCTGTCATCCGGCAGGGACGGCGTGCTACCGCGTGAGGATGACGGTCAACAACCTGTCCCTCCTGCCGCCGGCACCCGACACGGTGGCAGTGTGGCTGACGCAGTGGCTCGTTCCCGCCAGCCCAAGCTGCTCGTCGGCAGCGGCCGACTGCACGAACGGCGGGAAGAACCCGTTCGTCTACCTCGAGTCCAATGGGACCTGCTGGTCAGGCCAGAACGCGGCACTCCTGCTCGGAGGCGGCGTCACCCTGACGTATCCGGGAACGACGCAAATCACCGCGCCGGGCGCCTGCTCGTTCACACCCGGGCCGTTCGGGACGATCACGATCGACGTCCCGATCGCCGACGTGAGTCTCGACCCGAGCGTCGCGCCGCTTTCGGCAAGGCTCTTCAGCGTCACCGCCAGCACGATGACGCTGAATGCGCCGCCCGAGAGTGTCCCCCCGAACCCGGGCGGGTTCATGCTCTTCACCGGCCCGATCGGCGGCGTCCTCTTCGACCTGATCGACGTCGTCCGCGCCTATGACTTCGTTCCGGGCGCAGAGGGCGGCGGCGGAGGCGGAGGCGGCGGTTGCCACGAAGGCGACGGCAACGGCGACATCAAGGGCGAGTTCTCCGGGACGGCCAGCTTCAACGTCGACGCCGACCACTGCGAGGAGAACGACACAGACAGCGTCGACGTGAAAGACCAGAGCGCCGGCGTGGACTTCCACTCGACGCAGATCCTGTCGATTGCCTTCGACGACGTGAACCAGACGATGACGATCGTCGGCCTGGGAGTCGACAACGGTCTGCCCGTCACCTTCACCGCCGTGGAGACCGACGGGCTCGCGCCGGCTCAACGCGTGTTCGAGATCGACCTGAGCAACGGCTACAGCAACGTGGGCGAGCTCATCAGCGGAAGCATCACGCTGCAGTAGTCGGACAAACCCCTCCTCGATCCAAAGGCCCCGCCTCGCGGGGCCTTTGTCTTCTCAGACCTAGACACCCAAGGAGGCGTGCGGGGCCGGAAGCGCCGCCCACACGCTCAAGGGCTTCGCCAAGCCGGTCAACGCGTACGCCGTAGCCGAGATCACGCCCGAAGTGCCGGGCTAGCCCCTTCGGCTAGCGCGCCCTCCGCTCCGCCTCGCGGAGCTGCTGCTCAGCTCGCTCGACGCTCTTCTGAGCTCGATCGACCGTGGCCTGCGTCTTGCGCACGAGCTCCTCGGCCCGAGCCAGCTCGCGGCGAGCCTTCCCGGCGTCCTGCTCTGCCGCTCGGAGCTCGGTCTGCGCAGCCCTCGCGGCCGAGCGGGCGTCGCCAAGCTTGCCGCGCAACTGGTCGAGCCGCTTGGTGACCACGTGCGGCCGGCGTTCCTGCGCCGGCTGAGACCGCTTCGGCTTTCGCTGCTGAGCACGCCCGCGCGTCGAGGGCTTGCTCTGGGCGGACGGCGCGAGCAACTCGAAGCCGGTGGCCTCGAGCTCGCCCGTCAGTCGGCCGCGGGCGAGCAGTTGCCGGCCCTCATTCGAGACAGCGGCCGCCTGCAGCGTTCCCATGATGCGGGCGAGCGTTCCCTCGCTCTCGCGGCCGGTCTCGGCCAGGATGCGGCGTGCCGCAGCATGAAGGCCGGCCAGGGCATCGCGCTCCGTCCTCCTCGCGTCGTCCAGGCGCCCCGGGTCCTCGCCGGTGAGCAGACGCTGTTGGGCCTCGAGCAGCCGATGGCCCGCGTCGAGGAGGAGGTCGACCTCGCGACGCTCCCGGCGAGCGAGCTGGTTGATCGTCCACGCGGGAAGGCTTGGCTTCCGGAGTTGCTTGACCTCGTCTGCCTTGTCGCGCTCACCAGCCGACCGCAGCTCGCGGACAAGCCGGTCGCGCTCGGCGACGAATGAACCAGGCTCGAGTCCATAGAGACGGTCGAGCCGTTCGTCGAGGCTGTCCACCGTGCTCACGGATCTAGCCTAAGTCGTCCCGGGTCCGCGCCGTCAGCATTCGGGAATGTCAAGAGAGGCCTCGAGGCGCTGCAACCGCTGCTCGAGCTGCCGGTCGAGCTCGTGCTCCCGACGCACGGAGCGCCGACCGACAAAGCGGCTCTCGGGCGTGCTCTTTCCTGAGGCCGCGCCGCCGAGCAGATTCACACGAGCCTTTTAGGGCGATCACAGGTTCCTCTTATCCCCTCGTCGCATAGTGGGATCAACTCGTCAACCCACCCGTTCAGGAGTCCCTCGATGTTCTCGCGAAAGCTCACCAGGTCCATCGCCCTCGGCACCGCGGCCATCGCGGTCGCGATCGGTGCCTACGCAATCGTCAACTCGAGTTCCGGCAACGGGACGTCAGGCGCCGCCAACGCGGCGACGCTGGCCCACCCTGGCCAGAACCAGCGAGTCGTCGGCCAGATCCCTCAGAACTGGCATCCCCGGACCGGAACGATCATCACGGGAGCGGCTGCGGACAAGGCAAAGTCCGCCGCGCTCGCCAAGTACCCGGGCGGCACCGTCAACCGTGTGTTGAAGCTTAGCGACGGCTCGTACGCAGTCCACATGATCAAGATCAGTTGGCCGCACCACGTCTTCGTCAGCAAGAACTTCAAGGTCATGGGCGCCATCGGGTAGCCGCGCCGGTCTTGCTAGTGCGAGGGGGTCTGAAGAGTCCGGTGTCAGGTCTTGCAATCGAACAGTTCGCCGCCGCGACCGACCTGGCGGGCGCGGCTCATGAACGCTCTGATCGAAACAGGAAACCCTCGAAAGTCGTCATGCCCGCGAAGCGGGCGGACTTTCGAGGGTGACGGGGCGGCAGGACTCGAACCTGCAACCCCCGGTTTTGCAGGAGGGTGAGATGCGGCACGTTCGGCCAGGATCCCCATTCCTGCGCCAGGTGAGGTCGGTCGAGTGTGCCCGTCTAACAGCGCCTACGCGAGCACTCAAGCTGCGCGCGCCGGCGCCACAGCAGCTCAGCCGACGCAGGAGCCGCTGGAATCAGCACAATTCGAACATGGAGGGTCGCGTATTTACGTTGATAGCGGGCCTCGGGCTCGCCCTCCTCCTGGCCGGAAACGCGGGAAGCACCGGCTCGCCTCCTCCGACACTGACGGCCGGGTTTTCCCAGTTCGCTAGTGGGCCCGACGGAGGAACGGTTTGGCAGGGCGTGATTCCGAACCCGGAGGTGCGGGGAACGTCGCGGCCGACCGTTGTCTACGTGCCGCCGCAGTTCTCCCTGGACCAGCGGTACCCGGTCGTCTACCTGCTGCACGGCTTCCCGGGGTCCCCGTACGGGTACGTGACCATGCTGTCCCAGCGCGCCGACGAGATGATCAGCGCGGGCCACCTTGCACCGTTCATCGCCGTGATTCCGCCCGCCGGGTTGACGGCGCGCTTCAACGGCGAGTGGACGGGGGTCTGGGAGGACTACCTCGTCCGCCAGGTCGTCCCGTGGACAGACGCCCATCTGCCGACGATTCCGCATGCAAGAGACCGCGTCGTCGGCGGCCTGTCCGCCGGCGGGTACGGCGCGGTCGACATCGGCCTCAGGCATCCCCGGCTGTTCGGCACGCTCGAAGCGTGGAGCGGCACGTTCACGGCGCCGCGCGACGGCTCGCTGGCGCAAGCCGATGCGGCGCAGCTCAGTGCGCACGACCCGTCGTTGCTCCTACGCCGCGAGGCGCTCCTCGTCCGGCGGCTGGGAATCCGCATCTTCCTCTCGTGTGGAAGGAGCGACCGCTTGACGGCGCTGGCGACGGAGGCTTTCGCCCGTGAGCTCGCGTCGGTTCGGGTCCCGCACCAGCTCTGGCTCGGCCCTGGCCGTCACGACGGCCGCTTTTGGCGCGAGCAACTTCCGGCGGCGCTCCGTTACGCGATCCGGTCGACCTAGTAAGAAGCTTGCGACCCATGTCCGCCAGGCGAGCGCTGCGGATGATGACGCCCGAGTAGCGGCACCGACTGGGTTGGCTCCGCCGCGCTACCCTAGTGGGTGATGGCGCTTTCGCTGTTGCGCCTTCGCTTGCTTCAGCTGATCGCGGCCGGGCTCTGCGCACTCGGAGTCGTCGGCCTCGTCCGCTATCTCGATAACTTCTGGCTCTACAGGGGCTACCCGGCGCCGCGCGAGCCCGCCTATGTGAAGCAGAAGGGGTACACCGAGGTGATCCGGGTCAGGAGCGGCGCGCTCGCCGGCCGCGCGCAGAAGATCGACGTCTACCTCCCGCCCCGCTACCGCGCCGAGCCGATGCGGCGATACCCCGTTCTCTACCTCCTCCACGGCGTCCCAGGGCTGCCGGAGGCATTCCTACGCATCGTCAGGGCCGGAATCATCGAGGACGAGCTCGTGGCCCGTGGGCGCGCGCGGCCGCTGATCGTCGTGATGCCATCCGGCTCGACCGGGCTGTTCACCGACAAAGAGTGGGCGGACGGGGTGGGCTCCGGCGACGGCTGGGAAACCTTCGTCGCGCGCGACCTCGTGCACGCGATCGACGCACGCTACCGCACGATCCGCCGCGGAGCGGCGCGAGCGATCGCCGGACTCTCCGAGGGAGGCTACGGGGCGTTGAACATCGGCCTTCACCACCCCGGCGAGTTCCGGGTCCTCGAGAGCTGGTCGGGCTACGAACGGGCCCAAAACGTGCGCTCGATCTTCGGCCACGACCGCTCGCTGCTTGCCTACAACAGCCCGCTGGAACAATTGCCTCGCGTCGCGCGGGAGCTCCGCCGCGCGCACACATTCATCTGGTTCTACTCCGGGAAGCACGACCCGCTGCGGCCGCAGAACGACGCCTTCGCCGCCCTCTTGACGCGCTTCGGGGTGCGGCACCGCTTCCTCGTGCTCGGCGGTGGTCACGATTGGAGGCTCTGGCGCGGCGAGGCCGAGGCGGCGATCCTCGCCGCCGAGCGTGCGCTCTACGGAGGCACACGTGGCTAGGAGCGATCGCGTCGGCTCATTCGCCTCGAGCCTTGCGCCAACACTCGCGCAAGCCCTCGTCTGCGCCGCGACCGCCACCGGGCTGCTCTATCTCGTTCACCCTCACGTGACCGACTTCGCAGACATGTGGCTGAGAGACGCGCTTCCCCTCGACGAGCTCTCTGGACGCTCGGAGATCCCGTTGCCGATCTTCGCCGCCGTCTGGGTGGCCGCTGCGTCGTCCATCGCGGTCTTCACGCAGGGGCGTCGCGTGGTCGCGTTTGCGTGCGGCGTCTGGCTCGTCCAGATCGTGGCGACGACGACCTCGCTGCACATCGTGCGGCAAGCGTCGCTTGTGTCCGCGTTCGGGGCAACCTGGACGGTTCCCGCCGTTTACCTCGCGCCCCTGCTGGCCGGCACCGCGACAGCGCTTGTCGGCACCTTGCAGATGCGCCGCTCGGGTCAGGCGTTCATCCGCTTGAACGCGAACCGTCGCTGAGCGGGAGCTCGCCTCACTGAGCCGACTGCCGAAGCCGGATCGGCTAGGTGTGATCCTCACGCGCGTTTGCCAATCCCCGGAGCTCCGACAATAACGCGTCGTCCACCAAGAGGGTTGGCAGTTGCCGTCGACGCCAAGCTCGCCGAGCGACGATGCGCCACCACGTGCGTCGTACATGTGCAAGGAGTGGTGTCCGGCCAAGTGCCATCACCCCACGGTCGCATGCGTTTCTAAGCGACGCGTAAAGTCGGTGTAAAAGTTGCAGTCAGAACTGCATTTCGACCACTAGCGCGACTCGGCGGCCGCGACTCGCTGTCGTCCGCCCCAGAGGAGGAACGCGAACCCGTACAGCGCGGCGACGACCACCAGGAGAAACCGGTACCCGGTGATCAGAGCCACGTATTCGAGCATTCCTCCGACCATCGCCCCGAGCAGATTCGCCCCGAACGCGGTCGCCGAGGAGTCCGCCTCGCGGAAACGTTGGGCGAAGACCAGGTTGGCGAGGAAGATCGGAGCAAATGCCACCGCCACGGCAGCAACGAACCGGGGCACGGGAGACAGAGCCAGGAGGCTCTCCTGGGGCACCAGCCAGGCGACTGCGAGCGCCGCGAGCAGGCCGAGATAGAGCCACGAAGAGCGTGGAAGCCTGAGGTGCCGCGCCGTCTCGATCGCGGCGTAGACGCTCAGGAGCACCCCGGCGAACACGAGGGCGTTCACGAACCACGTCGTCCCGAAGAGCAGCGCGAACTGGACGATGTTCTTCGTCTCCAGGAGCAGGAAGGCGCTCCCCATGAAGAAGAGGTCGCCGTAGCGCGCCATGCCGCGGAAGGACGCCCCGCCGATCCGGACGAGAAGCAGTGACGCGGCGAACATCAGCCCGAGCGTCTTGAGATACAGGTTCGGGATCGTGCGGGTTTGCAGATACGGGAAGGGATGGTCGTCCGTAGGCGCCTGAAGATGCTGCCCGTGCCAGCGCGTGCGACAGCTGCGGGTCGCTCCCGCACCGGCGGTGATCACTGCCTGACGACGGTTGGCGAGCGCGGCGCCGACCTCGACGCACGGTGCGCTCCCGTACACAGTCTTCAGCGTGCCGGCGTAGCGGTTGAGCAGGAACGGCTCGTAGTAGTTGTACATCGCGAAGGTCCCGCCCGGTTTCAGGAGGCTCCGCACGCGGCGCATCGACTCGATCGTGAACAGGTAGTTCTCGAGACGGAGGTTGCCCTGCCCGGCGAGCAGCGTAAGCGAGTCGGGTAGCGCGAAGAGGATCAGGTCGTAGCGCTTGGTCGTGTTCTGCACGTACGCGCGACCGTCGTCGATGTGAACGGTGACCCGCGGGTCCTGGTACGGGCGGTTCGGGTGCCAGCGGCGGCCGAGGGCCTGAATCACAGGATCGATCTCGACCGCGTCGACCTGCCTGGCGCCGTGGGCGAGAGCGACCGCCACGTCGTTGCCCGTCCCGGCACCAACGATGAGCACGTCGCGCAGAGCTCGGTGATCCAGGTGCCTGTACGGAAAGAAGTAGAAGGGCTCGATCCGCTTGAGCGTTTGGATCGGGTACGCGGTCTGGTGCGGGATGCCGTTCGCCGAGACGTTGATCGTTCCGTGTGTGCGGCCCCCTGCGACGATCGTGGTGCCGGCGATGTGAACGGCAGTGACCTTGTAGTACGGGGACCAGTGGTCGTTGTGGGCGAGCGACTCGACGGTCAAGGCGACCACGACCACAGCCAGACAGGCCGTCTGCCACCAGCGCAGCCAGCCTCCCAACAGCGCCGCGACGACGACTGCCACGATTGCGCCCCAAGCGATCGGCGGCAGATGGAGGAACGAGAGCGCCGAGAAGACGACGATCCCGGCGATGCTGCCGAGGATATCCAGGCGGTACGCCTCGAGCGGCCGAAAGCGGACGAAGGTTCGCGCGACGCCGTGGCCGATACATGCCATCACACAGCCCGCAAGCACAAAGACCAGCGAAGCGCTGAGCCACATCGGGAGCGCTCTCGTTCCACCCGCGCCGCGTAGCGGGTTCGGCCCCGAGAGCTGGATGAACGAGACCGGGAAGGCGAGCACGAAGGTAACCAGCAGCGCGAGCGCGACCGGTGTGAGCTGGAAGAGCTCCGGCCCCTTGCTTGCACGCAGGAATCCGAGCCCGATCCCGAGGAAGCTCGCGAGGAGCACGAAGTTCGTCAGATAGGCGAGGTAGACGTTGTTCGCTCCCGTCCAGCGGATCAAGGCGAGCTCGACGAAGAGCATGGTGAAGCTGAGCAAGAAGAGGCGGAGACGACCTGCGGACGACGCGCCAGCGGTCGTGGTCTCGGTCATTCGGAATTGGCCTCTCGCCCCGAAGTCATCGGCGGAGGCGGCAAGCTAACGGCTGGACGCGCCTCGCCGGCTTCCAACGCTGTCCGACGCGGACGGCCTCGAAACAGGAGACGCGTCGTAGGTCCGGATTCTCGAGCCGCCAAGTCACGGCGTCTGCGTTCCGTCCGACCAGGGTGACGCGGGCCAGGACGAGGGGCTCGACCACGCTCGCAACCGTCATCGGGCGGCTCCAGACGCCGTGCCAATACGTCGCAACTCGCACACGCGACTCTCCCGCGACGCCGTCTGTCCACGCCAGAACCCCACTGTCTCGAGCGGTGCGGAGCGCGACGGATCCGAGTCCGTCCGCGTTCTCCAGCGTGACAGGCCGGCCCCACGTTCCGTGCGGCGGTAGGACGGAAACGCGGACAGTCCGTGTCGGGTCCGCCTCGTCGATCCAGGCAGCGAACGTGGTGCCGTCTCGCGCGATTCCGACCTGCGGAGACCAGATCGGCTGCGGCGAGGAATCGAGCGTCGCGACCTGCCAGCCTCTGTTGCTCCGCGTCGCGATCCGCAACAGCTCACGAGGCGGTCGCGCCTCCGTGAACGCCGCCGCCGCCCGGCCGGCGGAGTCGACCGCCGCGGCCGTCCAGTCGGCGTCTCCTCTCGGCGACGAGACGGTCACGGCGGTCGGCCGGCCGTGTACGCCGAGCGCGAGCACGCGCACGCGGGCGCGGTGCCCGTCGAAGAACAACCAGGCCATGGCCACCGGCTCCCCGCGACGATGCGAGGCGAGGGCGGTCTGCCGCGGGGCGACGAGCGCGACTGCGAGATCACCTGTTGCGCGCAGCAGCCGAAGCCGGCGTGAGACCCGATAGTCGGCAGCCCCTCGGAGATACACAGGCCGCGCGCCGGTGGCGCGCGCGACGACGGCTCCCCACGTTCGTCTCGCGCGCGGGGTGACGACCACCAAGCCAATTCGGTGGCCGAGCAGGAACGCGCGCAGGCGCGCCGAGCCGAGCGCAAGCCCCGCCAGCCGTGGGAGGTCGTCGTTGACCAGCCCGCGAATGGCCGGCTCGGTGTCGATCGCAGGCGGCGTGAACGGGGTCGCCGGAACGGCGAGCGCGAACCTCATGTCGACCTTGGCCTGCCAGTAGCCGGCGGCGGTCCTGTCGCCTGTGGGCAAGACGAGGACCGTCGAACGGGGCTTCACGAGCCGGGCCCAACCAGGCGCGTTGACGAATCCGGCCGGCACGGGCGCCGTCGCCCAGAGGAAGCTCCGGGAGACGCTCCCCCATGAGCCCGCCAGCACCGTCGGCGCCCAGAAGTTCGGCAGCAGCGAGACGACGAGCAAGCTGCCCACGACCACCGCGGAGACAGGTCTTCGAAGGCGCGCAAGCCACAGTGAGGCGAGGCATGTCGCCGCCAGGGCTGTGAAGAGAGACATCCGAGCCGGCAGGGCATCGCGCAACACGGGTAGCTGCGAATAATCCAGGCCGCCACCCAGTGGGCGGCCACCCAAGGTCAGGACGGGACCGAGCGACAGCACGAGCGCCGCGACGAGAAGCGCCCCTGCGAGCCATGCCCCGCGCCTCCACTCGGCTCGAATCGCGAGAGCCACGACGAGAAGCAGCGGGAGCCCGAGATACCCGTCCCTCTCGCCGACGTTCCCGACGAAGTGCTCAGTTGCCGCCTGCGCCGAATGGAACGAGCCCAGGAGCAGGGTCGGCGTCGGCACGACGACGTTGAGCACGTCGATCGCGAAGCCGCTCGGCACGTGCGTGAGCGGCCCGTGCGGGCTCGTCAGCGCGACGAATGCGATTCCGGCGAGAACGGGGGCGCAGAGCGCGTACGCCAAGGCGACTAACCCCGCTGCGCGCACCATCAGCCGCCGCGGCCACGGTCCCGCGGCGGCTGCGAGCACGATTCCGATCCCGAGGAGGAGCGTGAAGTCGAGGAAGAGCTCGAAGGAGGAGCCGAGCAGCAGGAGCAGGAGGACGACGAAGCCGGCGACGAACCGGCGCCCGCTGGTCCGCCCGCGCACGAGGCGCACCAGCAGCAGGACGAGCAGGGGCAGTGGGAAGACGAAGGTCAGGTCGAGGTGCTGCGAGAGCGTGTGGCCGAGCATGTAGGGCGACAGGCCGAACAGGAGGCCGCCGACGAGCGATGCGAAGAAACGGCCATTCAGCTCGCGGCAAAGCAGGAACGCCGCAGCTGCCGCGAGGCCGGGCGCGAGCAGCATCAGGACGTTGTAGGCCACGAGCGGCCCCGCCGTAACGGTCAGCGGTAGAGCGAAGAATGCCGGCGCCGGGATCGTCGTCATCCAGAGCGTCGGGAATCCGCCCGGGGGCCAGAGCAGGTGCGTGTGGAGCGGGTCGACGCCGCGGCCGATCGCCCAGGGCCACCATTCGAGCGACCAGGTCATGATCTGGAAGTCGGACGCCGGGTTGAAGCCGACCGCCGACCGTCCCGGGTGCAGAAGCACATTCCCGCCCACGAGAACGCAGACCACGGCCACTGTGAGCGCGCCCGCGAGCAATGTGCCGATCGCCGGGTGCGCGACAAGCCTGCGAGCGTGAGACCCTGTGAGCAG
>JBARRQ010000185.1:0-1835 GCA_049644305.1 Gaiellaceae bacterium | reverse complement strand
TGGGGGAGGACTCCGACGTTGAGCATGTCCGGGTTGGACAGGATCAGGTTCGCCCACTTGCGAACCTGCCAGCGCCGCTCGGCCTCGGTGTCGCCGTCGTAGATCGCCGCCCGCAGCTGCCGAAGCTTCAGAGCGCCGAGCGTTCTCAGCTGGTCTTGCGCGAGTGCCTTGGTCGGATACAGGTAGAGAGCCCGCAGCTTGGGCTCGCGCGCGAGCGCGTCGAGGACCGGCAGGTTGAACGCGAGTGTCTTCCCGCTCGCCGTGCCCGTCGTGACGATCACGTGCTCCCCGCGTGCGGCAACCTCCCAGGCATCGGCCTGGTGCTCGTAGAGCGACTCGATCTCCTGCGCCGACAGCGCTTCTCGCACCTGGGGGTGCAGTCCCTCGGGGAGCGGTGCCAGCCGGGGCTCGCGTGCCGGCTCCGAGCCGAGAAAGGCAAGCTCCTCGCCCTGTAAAAGGCCGTCCCAGAGGGCAACGCTGGTGGCCATGAGCCGATGGTAGCCTTGGCGTACCGGGGTGCCCTGAGGGGCTGAGATCACACCCGTCGAACCTGATCCGGCTCATACCGGCGAAGGGAGGAGCAGATTTGGAGAACGAACGAGCGGCCGCGCAGGCCGGGCTTTGCTCGGCCGGAGCTACGAACCCGTGGCGATGCCGGGAGCGCTAAGGAGGGGGCATACGGGGGAACCATGGGTTCCCCCGTGTTCACCGGCGAAGGGAGTGAATAGTTGGTTCCACGTTGCTTGACGATTGCCGGGTCAGACTCCGGCGGCGGTGCCGGCATCCAGGCCGACCTGAAGGCGTTCGCGGCCGCAGGCTGCCACGGCATGAGCGCGATCGTCGCTCTGACCGCGCAGAACACGACGGGCGTTACGGCCGTCCACGAGGTGCCTCCGGAGTTCGTGCGCGCACAGCTCGAGGCCGTCTTCGGCGACATCGGCGTCGACGCGGCGAAGACTGGGATGCTCTTCTCCTCGGCCGCGATCGAGACGGTCGCGGATTTCCTGGACGAGCACCCGGTCGCGTCTCTCATCGTCGACCCGGTGATGGTGGCGAGCTCCGGTGCCCGTCTGCTCCGGGAAGACGCGGTGGAGACGCTCGTGTCGCGCCTCTTCCCGCTCGCGACCGTCGTCACTCCGAACCTGCCCGAGGCGGAGGCACTCGCCGGCCCGGGCACGCCGTACGAGCTGGCGGAGCGCCTGCACGGGCTCGGCGCGCCGGCAGTGATCGTCACCGGCGGACACGGCGCCGAGCCGGTCGACCACCTCTTCGACGGCCAAGAGCACATCGAGATCCCGGTCGAGCGCTATCGCATTCCTGCGACCCACGGAGCCGGCTGCACGCACTCGGCAACGCTGGCCGCGCTGCTCGCCCGAGGCGAGAGCCTCGACGCTGCCGCTCGTGGCGCCGCCCTCGCGGCCTCGCGCGCCGTGGCCAACGGGCTGACCGAGTTGGGAGCCGGCGAGGGCCCGGTCGACGTCCTCGGTCTGCGGGGCGCTGCATGACGCTCGAGACCGGCAACGACCTGGGGACGCTCCGTGCGCGCAAGCCGCTTGTCCACCAGATCACGAACTACGTCGTCATGAACGAGACGGCGAACGCGACGCTCGCTCTCGGCGCGCTTCCCGTCATGGCGCACGCGCCGCAAGAGGTAGAGGAGATGGTGGCTGCCGCCGGGGCGCTCGTGCTGAACATCGGCACGCTCTCCGACGACTGGATCGAGGCGATGCTGGTCGCCGGCCGCGCGGCGAACCGCGGAGGAGTTCCCATCGTGCTGGACCCTGTCGGCGCCGGCGCGACCCGGTACCGAACCGCAACGGCAAAGGGGCTGCTGG
>JBARRQ010000184.1:0-5570 GCA_049644305.1 Gaiellaceae bacterium | reverse complement strand
CCTCTGGCGTCGGCAAGACCGAGCTAGCCCGCACGCTCGCAGAGTTCCTCTTCGGCGACGAGGACGCGATGATCCAGGTCGACATGTCGGAGTACATGGAGAAGCACTCCGTGTCCCGGCTCGTCGGCTCGCCCCCGGGCTACATCGGCTACGACGAGGGCGGCCAGCTCACAGAGGCAGTACGCCGCAGGCCGTACTCGGTCGTCCTCCTCGACGAAGTCGAGAAGGCTCACCCGGACGTCTTCAACATCCTGCTCCAGATCCTGGAAGACGGAAAGCTGACCGACGCCCAGGGACGCAAGGTCGACTTCCGCAACACCATCGTGATCATGACCTCGAACATCGGCGCTTCGACGATCTCGAAGAACCAGACTCTGGGCTTCTCCGTCGGCGACGACTCCGGCCTCTCCTACGAGGAGATGAAGGACCGGATCATGGGCGAGCTGAAGAAGGTCTTCCGGCCTGAGCTGCTGAACCGGATCGACGAGGTGATCGTCTTCCACAAGCTGACGAAGGACGAGATCATGCTGATCGTCGAGCTGATGATGCAGCGGCTCCGCGACCAGATGGGCCAGCACGAGGCGGCAATCGAGCTGACCCCGGAGGCCAAGGAGCTGCTCGTCGAGAAGGGCTACGACCCGACGATGGGGGCGAGGCCCCTGCGCCGGGCGATTCAGCGCTACATCGAGGATCCGCTTGCCGACTTCGTCCTCGGCCGCGAGCTGGAGCCGGGCTCGACCATCCTCGTCGACCGCAAGAACGCCGAGGAGGTCGACATCACGATCATCCCGGGCGAGATCACGCCCGAGAAGGTCACTGTTCCGCCCGACGAGCCGAGCGACTCGGCGGAGGACGACTCGGACGACGAGTAGCGCCGGAGTCTTACGACACAATCGTCACGGTCGGCTGGCAAATTCGTCCGACGACGCGGCTAGCATCTCGTCGCGAATGCCGTCCACGCACCTCGCAGACATCGAACGGGCATTGCTCGTCATCTCAGAAGCACGAGAGCGGGCGGAGCAGGCCGCGCGCTCGGTCAAGAAAGACGAGGGGGACGCAACCATTGTCGCGGCTCTCGAGGAGGCAGATGAAAGCCTTCTCGCTGTTCACGGCAAGCTGATGCGGGCGGCGTACTTCCCTGCCGGAGGGACCGAGCGCCAGCTTCGACTGGCCGGCTGAAGGACTAGCTCGGCGGCTGACGTTCCGCGTCGGTTGGCGTCGGCAGTTCGTCGGCTCTGAAAGTCTCGGAATCGATGATCAGCGCGAGCGTCTCGTCGAGCTCGGGGCCAAGCGCGACCGTGTGCTCGACCACCCATAAGAGACGGAGCAGCTCCTCTGTGAATTGGGCCGGCCAGGTCGTCGGCCGGATCTTGTCGAGATTTGATGACCTGCGGCCTGCTCCGTCGCGCATGCGGTAGTCGAGCCATGATCCGATCACGTCGAGGCCGGAGACCGAGTAGCGGCGGGCCTCTGGGGTCACGGGGGCAAAGACTCCGTCTCCGACCTGCAGCTCACGCTTCTCTTCGTCATACGAATGACTGGTCGGGTAGCCGCCTGCGCTTGTCCCAACTCCCCGGACACTGCGGGCTTTGCCCTGGGGGATCTCACCGGCCCGGTGCTCGACGGGAACCATCCGCTCGCCGTAGGTGTGGAGCCAGATGAGACGCCGCCCCAGTGAATTCCCTCTCTCGAAGAGCGCGGCGTCACGCGAAAGCGGGACGTGCGGCCCAGGTACCTCGAGTTCGTCGAGGAAGCGCACAACATAGCCCGGAGCGGACAGCACTGCGTAGCAGTAGGCGAAGAGTTCCTCCGGCTCGATCTCACGGGCCAGGGCTTTGCCAAGTGCTTCCAGAACACCCCCGGGGAGGTTTGGAGCGGTAGCCTCGGCATTGCGCCAAAGCGGCAGAGTGTCCTTTCCTCCCCGGCCGCTGAAATGGTGCATGTCCGGGACGAGGTTTGAAACCACGACTGCTGGTCCCGCGCCAATCACGTCTGTGAGCAGGCTTGTGAGGTAGAGCTGCCGAGCTCCAGCTGTGGTCCAAAGAGCCGGTCTCAAAAAATCCCCAAGGCGATTGTCGAGGAGACAGTGCTGCCGATCGAAGGATCGATAGGCGTACGGAACTGGAGTCGGTACCGGGTCGTCTTCGCCCACTTCGACTAGCCGTGGCAGCCGGTTCCCGCCTCCAAGCTCTGGGTACGTGCGATCGACCTTGCGATCACGTGTTTCGCGAAAAAGTCCACGTCTGTCTTCGACCGGCGCCTGCGCGAACACCTCCCAGCGCGACACCAGCGTGGCTCGATCGGGCGCGATCGGCCAAGTGCGCTTGAACTGGACCCCTGAGTGCTGCCAGGGAAAGAGGTCGGTCAGAGCCGGCCACGAGAAGTAGTCGGCGTCCGTGTACGGAATGAACGGATCGGTCCAGTCAGAGAAGCAGTCATGCCAACCGAGATCACCGAAGCCCTTGATCGCTTCCAGGCGGCTGTACTTTTCCTCCCTGGTCCCGTCGATGCGGGCATAGCGCACTCGGGCTGGAGTCGAGGGATCCGCATCGGCGTATCGGACCCCGACCGCGATTGCAACCGGCGTCTGGATCGCAAAGACGTTCTCGCTCAGCCGGGCGCCGCGGCCCTCGCCTCCGAGATCGATGATCCAGAGGTCGTCGAAGGTCTGGCGCATGAACTTCCGCATGCCGGCGAAGCCGGGGCCGCGCAGGTAGGAGGACGCGGTAATGAAGCTGACAATGCCGCGATTCGGCGAGTGCTCGAAGACCTTCCAGAGGGCCCAGCGCCAGAAGTAGACGTATAGGTTGTAGAGGTTCTTGACGTGGACGGGCGGAGCGTCCCGGATGAAGTCCTGCAGAATCCCGTCCTCGCTCTCGTCACCCTCACGCACCCAGCCGCCGAGGCGCTCCACGCCTTCTTCGGATGTGTCGATCACCTGGCGGAAGTACGGCGGATTCCCCAGACAGACAAGGATCGGGACGTCCGACTTAACCCGTCGTGCCCTCTGGTTCTCCTCGGCGAGCTTGCGGTGGAAGAGAGGGGCATGCGCAAGCCCCGGGGGCGCGGCATGAGGTGACTCCAGCGTGTCGGTCAGGTAGACGTTGACGCCGTCGGCGGGAAGCTCTCCACCTGACTCCAGCACTCGTTGCGCGACACGCAGGTGCGCCACGGCGTAGGAGCCGATGAGCAACTCGAAGCCGTGGAAGTTCGACGCCATCACGAAGCCCGGGCAGGCACGGCGCCCGAGCCGAACTCCGCGCGGACACGCTCCAGGCCAGCGTCGATTGCAGCCAGGAGGTACGTCCCTGTTCCGACGGCAGGATCGAGCACGGTCACATCGTCGTCCGCGAACGCGAGCGGTTTGCCGAAGGACTCCCGAAGCAGCTCGGTAACGAGTGCGACCTGGGCCTGAACCACGGGAACCGGCGTGAAGTAGACGCCGCGCTGCCGCCGGAGCTTCGGGTCGTAGGCGGCGAGGAAGTCCTCGTAGAAGTACAGCCAGAGGTCGCCGCCGCGCGCGCGACGTGAGAGCGCTGCCGGATCCACGCCGGAGATGACCCGTTCGAGCAGATCGACAGGGACGTCCACCTCCTTTCGTGCGTCCGGTTCGGCCAGGATCCGCAGCACTTGAGCCAGGAGCCCGTGGCGAGCGTCGAGTCGATCCGCTGCGTGCCGCTCGAGGTCGTCCTCTCCCTCCACGCGGGCAAGTAGGAGCGCATACGTCACGGTTTGTGCATACGCGTCCGCGAACTGCGCATCGTCCGCCTCTGGGAAGAAGTACTCGCGCCACTCGCTGGCGAGTTGGCTCACGGCGGAGTTCGAGATCTTCAGCGCCTCGACGACGTTCTCGCGAAGGAGCCTGGTCAACGGAGCGAGCATCTCGGCAAGCGCCCTCGGGCTCGAAGGGACGAGCGGCTGCCACATGAGGAAGTCGCGAAGGAGTACTTCGAGCGCTGCCGCGCTCGTCTCCTGGAAGGCGGACGACCCATCCGAGCGCACATCACCTTCTGCACGCACAACTGTCCCTACGCGCAGGCCGTGACGATAGAGGGCCCACTCGTTGCCGTCTGCGTAGACAAGGTTTGGATGGTCCTTGAGCTTCTTGAACTGATCTCGGTCGTGCCGGACTGTGAAGTTCTCAGCCTGCGCGCCTTTTCCAGGCGCCTTGAGCTCGAGGTGGCCGACCGGTAGCTGGCCGACCGATACACCGATATCCGGACGCACGGCCAAATCCATCAGCGCTTCGACCCGGGCGGCAACGGCGAGATCGAGTTTCGCTCCGACACAGTGAAGGAGCTGTTGCGTCGGGCCCTTGAGCTGGTCCTCTGGCTGCGCTGGCACAGCCGTAGAGGCAGCGAAGTTTGCGGTGAGCCCTTCGGCGTATGTGCGAAGACAGTCCAGAAGCAAGGCCATGGCGGGACACATTGTGCTGATGGCACCCGATGGTCTCCGTGTCGCGCCGATAGCCTGAAGCCGTGCCGCGGCGGCTCTACGAACGGCCCGTTCTGGCCGCGCTCGCGGGTGCCCTCGCGATCTCGTTCTCCGGGATCCTGTTCCGGGTTGCGCACGTCTCTCCGACCACGGGCGCAGTCTTCCGCTGCCTCTACGCCCTGCCTGTGCTCTGGCCCCTCGCCCGGCTCGAGGACCGCCGCTACGGCCCACGCCCATTGCGCCAGCGGGGGCTCGCGTGGCTCGCCGGGCTCTTCTTCGCGGTCGATCTCGTGGCCTGGCACCAGGGGATCGAAGAGGTCGGCGCCGGCCTCGCCACCGTCCTCGGCAACCTCCAGGTCGTGCTCGTCGGACTACTCGCGTGGGCGGTGCTGCGCGAGCGGCCCCCGAGCCGGGCGCTGGCGGCGATTCCCGTTGCGCTCGTCGGCGTCGCCTTCATCTCCGGCGTGTTCGAGAAGGGCGCGTACGGTCGAAACCCGGGCCTCGGCGTTGCCTACGGAATCCTGACCGCGGTTGCCTACTCCGGCTTCCTGCTCGTCCTCCGCGCGGGCAACCGCGACGTGCGACGGCCGGCGGGCGCGCTCTTCGACGCAACTCTCGTCGCCGGCCTGGCCTGCATCCCGATCGGCCTCGTGATCGGAAACCTCGACTGGACGCCGGGCTGGCAGGCACAGGGCTACCTCGTGCTACTGGCGCTGAGCTCTCAGGCGCTCGGCTGGCTGCTGATCTCAATCACGCTCCCGCGCCTTCCGGCGGCGCTCACCTCGGTGCTGCTGACCTTCCAGCCCGTGCTGTCGGTGCTCTTCGCGTGGGCGATTCTGAGCGAGTCGCCGTCCGCCCTGCAGATCGGCGGCGTCGCGTGCGTTCTCGGCGGGTTGCTGATCGTCTCGACCGGACGCCGGCAGCAGCCAGACGCGCCGGAGCCCGGTTACGTGCCGGCGGCGGCCGAAGCGCCTGATTAGTCACGGTTTCGCGACAGTTCCCGTCCGCGGGCGCTCCTAGGATGACCGGGTGGCGAAGGCTGCGACCCAGTTCGCGTGCACCGACTGCGGCTACTCGGCCGGCCGTTGGTTTGGCAAGTGCCCATCGTGCGGCGCCTTCGGGACGCTGGTAGAGGA
>JBARRQ010000183.1:0-2508 GCA_049644305.1 Gaiellaceae bacterium | reverse complement strand
TCACTGGCGGCGCCTCTTGAAGGCTATCGAGCGCGAGGACCTGATCGGCGACGCGCGCTACGACACCGGACCGGCGCGCGGCCAGCGCGCGGCCGAGGTCGATGAGCTGATCGCCGCGTGGACTCGCCAGCATTCCAAGGAAGAGGTGATGACGGTCATCGGCGCCGCCGGGGTGCCGGCCGGGGCAGTGTTCGACACGCTGGAACTGATGAACGACCCCTCGCTGGCCGAGCGCGGCATCATGCAGACGATCAAGCATCCGACCACCGGGGAGGTCAAGATGCCGGCCTGGCCGGTGCGCTTCGACGGCACGCCGCCTCGGGTCAAGCCGTCGCCGCTCCTGGGCGAGCACAGTGCCGAGGTGCTGAGCGGCTGGCTCGGCATGAGCTCCCAGGAAGTCGAGGCGCTGCGTCAGGAAGGTATCGTCTAACGCGTCAATGTCGGAGCCGCACGGCCCGTTGCAGGGCGTCAAGGTCATCTCCTGTTCCACCGCGCAGGCGGGGACCGTGCCCTATATGTTGATGGCCGATCTCGGCGCCGACGTGATCAAGATCGAAGTGCCGGAGGGCGGCGACCCCTCGCGCCGCATGACCGTGCTGCCGAGCATGCCGAGCACGTTCTTCGAGACCAACAACCGCGGCGTGAAGAGCGTGACCCTCAATCTCAAGGCGCCTGAGGGCCGCGCGATCCTGCACAAGCTCGTGGCGCGGGCCGACATCTTCGGCCAGAACTTCCGCCCCGGCGCGGCCGAGAAGAACGGCTTCGGCTACGAGGAGCTGCGCAGGATCAATCCGAAGCTGGTCTACGTGTCGATCTCGGGCTACGGCCCCCGGGGGCCGCACGCCGATTTACCAGGCACGGACTCGATGGCGCAGGCGCTGGGCGGGATCGCCGAGGCCTATGCCATGCCGGGCCAGAAGATGCACACCGGCGTCGTGTCCGTGGCCGACGAAACCTGCGCGATCCTCGCCTTCGGCGGCGCGCTCGCGGCGCTCACCCACGCGCGCACCACCGGCATCGGCCAGAAAGTCGACCTCTCGCTGCTGGGCGGGCAGATCCGGCTCATGGGCTGGACGCTCACCACCGCGATGTGGGCCGATCGCAATCCGGTCACCGGCCAGGCGAGGGTCACCGGCACGGCGCAGCGGCCCGGCATCAGCGCGAGCTTCAACGACCGGGACGGCAAGCCATTGGTGTTCCAGCTCGTCGGACCGGACAAGTGGAGCGGCGCCATGACCGCGCTCGGCTTCTATCCCCGGCTCAAGACGGCTGGCTTCGAGAATCTCGGCGTCATCATCGACAACGATGCCAAGCGGATCGAGCTGCTCGCCCTGCTCGACGATCTCTTCGCCACGGGCACGCGCGAGGACTGGGTGGCGAAGCTGCGCGGCGCGGACATCGTATCGGCGCCGATGAACACGCTGCTCGAAGCATCCAACGATCCCGACGTGATCGCCAACGGCTATGTCACCGAGATCGACTACCCCAAGCACGGCAAGCGCCTGAAGGTGCACGGCACGCCCTGGCAGTTCTCGGAGACGCCGGCCAAGCCCGGCATCGCGCCGGACCTGGGCGAGCACAACGACGCGGTGCTCGCCGACCTGGGGTACAACCAGGCCGAAGTCGCGGATCTGCGGGCCCGCCGCATCATCTGAGCCGCACGCACCGGGGGCGTCAGGCGTCGCTCGTCTCTCCTCCGGTCCACCGGATAGTCATGTCCCGGCGGGGGGTGAGGGACTCCAGTTTCAACTGAGGCAGGACACTTTCGTCCGTCCCGCGCGCCGCCCTGCGGTCATGCCGGCGCGAGCACCGGAATTGGCAAACTTTGCTGAGCCTGGTATTCTTCCTCAGCGCCTCGAGGAGAGATCGGACATGCCAACCCGAAATATCAGCTTGACGCCCGAGCAGGACGCCTTTGTCGCGAAAGTGATCGAAACGGGTGAGTATCAGAACGCGAGCGAAGCCCTTCGTGACGCGCTCCGCGCGCTGCAACAACGCCGCCGGGAAGATGTGCTCAAGCTCAAGGCGTTGCGAACCCAGATCAGGATCGGCGTCGAAGCGCTCAGGCGAGGCGAATTCGTCGAGGTCACCGACGTCGACCTCGACGCCTATCTGGAGAGGTTCAAGATCGCACCCCGCAGACGAGCGCGCTGATTGGCCGCGCGCTTTCGTCTATCCCACCCGGCGCGGGCCGATCTCGGGCACATCCTGGCGACGAGCGAAGGGCGGTGGGGCATCGAAGGGAGACGTCGCTACGCGGCGATCCTGGCCGCGGCAATGCGGAAGGTGGCCGCCGATCCGGAAGATCCCATGACGCGCGATCGGAGCGATCTCTCACCCCGTGTGCGTAGCATCCACCTCCGGCATGCGCGTAGCCATGGGTCGGCGGCGACGGTGAAGGCTCCGGTGCACATTCTTTACTATCGGGTGGTCCGGCCGGATTTGGTCGAAATCGTCCGTATCCTGCACGAACGTATGGAGCCCGGGCAGCACATCGTCGGAGACGGG
>JBARRQ010000182.1:0-3649 GCA_049644305.1 Gaiellaceae bacterium | reverse complement strand
GGTCAAGGAGATCGTCGGCAAGGATCCGCACAAGGGCGTCAACCCGGACGAGGTCGTCGCCGTTGGCGCCGCGATCCAGGCCGGCGTGCTCAAAGGCGAGGTCAAGGACGTCCTGCTCCTCGACGTCACGCCTCTGTCGCTCGGGATCGAGACCAAGGGTGGCGTCTTCAGCCCGCTGATCGAACGCAACACGACCATCCCGACGAAGAAGTCCCAGACGTTCACGACGGCCGAGGACAACCAGCCGTCGGTCGAGGTGCACGTGCTCCAGGGCGAGTCGGAGATGGCCGCGTACAACAAGACGCTCGGCAAGTTCCAGCTCGTCGGTATCCCGCCGGCGCCGCGGAACATGCCGCAGATCGAGGTCACCTTCGACATCGACGCGAACGGGATCATCCACGTCTCGGCGAAGGACCTCGGCACCGGGAACGAGCAGCAGATCAAGATCGAGGGGGGCTCGGGCCTGAAGCCGGAAGAGGTCGAGCAGATGATCAAGGACGCGGAGGGCCACGCGGAGGAGGCACACCGCCTGCGCGAGCTTGCCGACGCCAAGAACCAGGCCGAGTCCCTCGCGTACGCGACGGAGAAGAGCCTCAAGGAGCATCGCGACAAGCTCGACGAGGCCGAGGCGTCCACGATCGACGGCCGCGTGATGGAGCTCAAGCAGGCGCTCGAGACCGACGACCTGGGTGAGATCCGCGCGAAGACGGACGCGCTCCAGGAGGCCTCGCAGAAGCTCGCCGAGGCGGTCTACGCCCAGGCGGCGGAGGCCCAGCAGGCGGCGGCCTCCGGTGACGGCGCAGCTGAGTCGGACGAGGAAGTCATCGAGGACGCCGAGGTCGTCGACGAAGAGGCGAAGACCCCGTAATGACGGAACACAGGGCGGATGCCATCGGCGAGCTCGAGGAGCGACTGGCCTCGCTCGAGGCCGAGCGCGACGAGTACCTGAACGACCTCAAGCGCGTCGCGGCCGACTTCGAGAACTACCGCAAGCGGGCGGCGCGTGACCAGGAAAGCCTGGTCGCGCGCGCCCACGAGCGGCTGGTGAAGGAGCTTCTACCGGTGCTCGACGACCTCGAGCGCGCGTTGGCCGCGGCGGAGGAACACGAAGAGGCCAAGCTGGAGGACGGCGTCCGCCTCGTGCACCAAGAGCTGCGCTCGGCGCTCAACCGTGAGGGCCTCGCCGAGATCGAGACGAACGGCCGGTTCGACCCGCACGTCCACGAGGCGCTGCTCTCGCAGCCGTCGGGTGACCAGGCCGAAGGCACGGTTCTCGAGGTCGTGCAGAAGGGCTACCGGCTCGGCGACCGTGTGCTGCGTCCAGCCCGTGTCGTCGTCGCGGCAGCGCCCACGACACAAGGGCTCGTCCGCGACAGCGGACAGGAGGAGGGGGCCCCGGGGGAACCGGGAGGTTCCCCCGGCTCGGAGCGCGAGGGCAATGGCAACGGTTAAGGATCTCTACGAGACGCTGGGCGTCTCCAAGGGCGCGAGCCAGGACGAGATCAAGAAGGCCTACCGCAAGCTCGCCCGCCAGCACCACCCGGACAACAACCCGGGCGATGCTGCCGCGGAGGAACGCTTCAAAGAGGTTCAGACCGCGTACGACGTGCTGTCCGACCCCGAGAAGCGGACGCAGTACGACCGCTTCGGCGCCGAGAACGGGCGGGCCGGGCCGGGAGGCTTCACGTTCACGACCGAAGGCTTCGACGTTCGCGACCTCGGCGACCTGGGCGACCTCTTCGGTGGGCTCTTCGGAGGCCTCGGAAGCCGCGCGCAGCAGCGCGAGCGCGAGCGTGGCCGGCGCGGCGGCGACGTCGAGGTGGAGGTCAACCTCTCGTTCGACGATGCGCTCCGCGGCGTCGAGACGAAGATTCCCGTCGAGCTCGAGACCGCTTGCCGCGAGTGCGGCGGCTCCGGCGCGAAGCCCGGGACGGCGCCGACGCTCTGCCCCGAGTGCCACGGGCGAGGCGTGAAGGCCGAGAGCCAGGGCTTGTTCGCGCTCTCGCAGCCCTGTCCGCGCTGCCGCGGGAACGGCACCGTCATCGAGGATCCGTGCCCGCGCTGCAAGGGCACCGGCCGTGAGCGGCGGACGAAGCGCTACACGGTCAAGATTCCCGCCGGGGTCAAGGACGGCTCCCGGATTCGCCTGCGCGGCAAGGGCGAGGCCGGCTGGGGCGGCGCCGAGGCGGGCGACTTGTTCGTCGTCACGCGCGTGGCGGCGTCGAAGCTGTACACGCGGCGCGGAGACGACCTCGTCGTCGACCTCCCGGTGACGTATCCGGAGGCCGTGCTCGGCGCGACAGTGCAGGTTCCGACGCCGGACGGCCCGGTCACCGTCAAGGTCAAGCCGGGAACGACAGACGGCACGCTGCTTCGCGTCAAGGGCAAGGGCGCGCCGAAGCTCAAGGGCTCCGGCCGAGGCGACCTGCTCGCGCGCGTGAAGCTCACCGTTCCGAAGAAGCTCTCCAAGGGCGAGCGCGAGGCGATCGAAAGCCTCCAGAAGGCCTCGCGAGAGAACCCGCGAGAAGGGCTGACGAGCTGATGGACGACAGACCGCGCTACATGATCTCCGTCGCCGCCGAGCTCGTCGGGATGCACCCGCAGACGCTACGGATGTACGAGCAGAAGGGTCTCGTCCAGCCGAAGCGCACCGCCGGGAACACGCGCCTCTACTCCGAGGCCGACCTCGAGCGGCTGCGCCTGATCCAGAGGCTCACGACGCAGCTCGGGCTCAACCTCGCCGGCGTCGAGGCCGTGCTCGGCCTCGAGGAGCAGCTGCACCGGATGCAGGCGCGCATGGAACGGCTCGAGCACGAGATGCGCCAGGCGATCGAGCAGGTGCATAAGCAGTACCGCCGCGACCTGGTCCTTTACGAGCCCAGCCGGCTAGCGCGGAGGGCTCAGTGAGCCTCGGCCTGGCGCCGCTTGATGCCGAGCACAAACGGCAGGCCACGGCCGATGACCCCGAAGGTCTCGCTCAGGCGAGTCCCCCAGCCCGGAGCCGGCACCGGCTCAGGCGGTCCGGCCACCTCGCCGAGATCGACGAAGTAGGCGCGCACCTCGCCGAGCCCCTCGAGCTCCTGGTCGACCGCGCGCGCCTCGCCGACCAATTCGCCGCTGCGGTAGAGATCCTCCGAGAACAGCACGTACTCCTGCACGGGGACAGAGTTCTTCAGCAGCCGGTGCACGAGGATGACGTCGACCCCCGCAAGGGTCTTGCGATCCCGGATGGTCTGCTCGGCGACGTCGCCGAGATGTGCGACGCATTTCAGCTTCAGCTCGCCCGTCTGGACGCACCCGCTGCAGCTGCACATGTTGCCGGCGACCATCCGCTGTTGGCGCTCGTGAAACGCGCGGTGCATCGCGACCGCCGCCTCCCTCGCTCCTGCGACCGCCGCTGCGTCGGCTCCGGCTTCCTGGGGGCGGGAGAAGAACGCCGCGTCGCCCTCGATCTCGATCAACTCGAGCTCCGGCGCGGCGTCGATCACGGCGTCGAGCAGTCGGAGGACGTTGGCGTGGGCATGAGCGAGGCCAATCCGGTGCAGGCTCATGTACTTCGTGTAGCCCCCGATGTCCGCGATCAGGAGCAGGGCTCGGGACTCGTTCATTCGGAGGAATCTTGGACTTCAACAAGCTGACGCTCAAATCC
>JBARRQ010000181.1:0-21913 GCA_049644305.1 Gaiellaceae bacterium | reverse complement strand
ACCACGTCGAGGTAGTCGGCGACGATCCAGCGGCCTTCGGGCTCGCCTGCCACCGAGGACGGCAATGCACGCTCGTCGTGCTTCAGCCGCTCGTGCACGTCGTCCCAGATCGCCTTCGTCTGCCGCGGGTTCTGGCCCGTCGCGAGCACGAAGAAGTCCGTGTAGCTGCACACGGGGCGCATGTCGAGAATGAGGACGTCCTGCGCCAGCTTCTCCTGAGCGAGGCCGGCGATCCGGCGGGCGTGTTCGATTGGGGTCAGTGGCTCTTCAGGTCCTTTTCGCGCGTGGGACCAGTGTAGCCACGATAGAGGCCGAGCTCGGCGATCGCCTCGGCGACGGCAGCTGGAACCAGGTCGTCCACCGGCTCATTCCGGTTCACGCGCTCACGTACCTCGGTCGAGGAGATGTCGGGCGAGTCGAGCTCGAAGGCGACGACCCGGTCGCCGTATCGGTCCAGATCGGGCGGTGGATAGCCCGAGCGCGTGCCGACCGCCAGTTGCACCCAGCGCAGAACCTCTCCGGGCTCCTTCCACAGCGGGAAGGAGGCGCCTTCGTCGCCCCCGACCACGAACAATGCCTCGCCGAAGCGTCCTCCACGAACGGCGTCGACGGTGAAGGCGTTGTCGTCGAGCACGACCTCGGCCGGTAGCTCCGCGAAGGCAGCACGCGCCAGACGCAGCCGCGACTCCGCATCCGCGACCACCGGGCGGTGTCCGGGACGTGCGGCGACGAGGACGATCAGCCGGTCGATCGGAAGACCCTCGAGCGCCGCCCGGGCGAGCGCGACGTGCCCCTTGTGCGGCGGGTCGAAAGTACCGCCGAGGATTCCTGTCACTGGAGCTCGAGCGGCTCGCCGGCAACCTCGACCTCGTCGCCCTTCTTCGCCCCCGCCTCGCGCAGCGCTCGCTCGAGCTCCGCGTCATCCTCCGGCGGCCGGCCTGCCACCCGGAAGCCTCGATCGGTGCGGAGGATGCGGAAGCCCCTGCGCGCGTCGGGCTTCGGCCGGTAGACGAGGAAAGCGGCGAGACCCTCGGCGTCGTGCTCAACCGCGGGGGCCGGCGGGCAAAGCTCGAAGAGCGCGCGCCGGAAGCGCTCGACGCCCTCGCCGGTCGCGCACGAGAGGGCGAACACGCCCTTGATCCGCGGGTCGTCCGGCTCGAATCGCGGCGCCTCCTGCACCAGGTCGATCTTGTTGAGGACGACGACCTGTGGCCGCTCGGCAAGCCCGGCGCCGTAAGCCCCGAGCTCACGGTCGATCGCCTCGAACCTCTCGCGCGGATCTCCTTCCGAGACGTCGATCACATGAACGAGCAGCTGCGCCCGCTCGAGGTGCGCGAGAAACTCGTGTCCTAGCCCAGCCCCCTCGCTCGCGCCCTCGATCAGACCCGGGACGTCGGCAACGACCAGCTGGCGCTCGTCCGAGTCGAGGGTCCCGAGGACCGGCTGGATCGTCGTGAACGGGTACTCGGCGACCTTCGGACGTGCATTCGAGATCCTCGCCAGCAGCGACGACTTGCCGGCGTTCGGAAGGCCCACCAGCGCCGCGTCGGCGAGCAGCTTCAGGCGGAGCTCGAAGGTGCCCTCCTCCGCAGGGAGGCCCGTCTCGGCGAAGCGCGGAGTCTGGCGCGTCGAGGACGCGAAGCGCTTGTTTCCTCGGCCACCCGCGCCCCCGCGAGCGAGGACGACCCGCGCGCCGGGGGCGGCGAGGTCGGCCACGAGCCGCCCGTCCTCGTCGAGCACCTGCGTTCCTGCCGGCACCTTCAGCTCGACATCGGCCCCGGCCGCGCCGTGGCGCCCGGAGCCGCCCCCGGCCCCGCCCTTGCCGGCCCTGAAGCGCTGCTTGGGCCTGAAGCCGGAAAGGTCACGCAGGTCGGCATCCGCGACGAGAATCACGTCACCGCCAGGCCCGCCGTCGCCGCCGTCGGGCCCTCCCTTGGGCACGTGCTTCTCGCGCCGGAAGCTGAGCGCGCCGTGGCCGCCACGCCCGGCGGCCACGTTGATCCTGGCGCGATCGTGGAACATCGCGCCAACGGTACCCCGGTAGACCGCGACGCCGGCTAGTCGACGACCGAGATCAAGCGGCGTTCACCGCGTGTCTTGAAGACCACGCGCCCGTCGCGCTTGGCGAAGATCGTGTCGTCGCGTCCGAGGCCCGCTCCGGGGCCGGGGCGGAAACGAGTCCCGCGCTGCCGGACGATGATCGTGCCCGCAGTCACGCCCTCGCCGTCGAAGACCTTGACGCCGAGCATCTTGGGCGCGGAGTCGCGCCCGTTCCTGGATGAGCCGAGTCCCTTCTTGTGAGCCATCTAGCCCTTCTCCCCCTGCGCCTCGAGCGCCGCGAGGGCACCCTTGCGCTTCGCGTGGGTGCGCTCGTAGTCGAGCGCGGCCGCGACCTGCTCCGCCGACCAGCCGCCGACGTTCTCCGAGATCTCCTTGACGGTCATATCCGCGTAGCCGGGAGGCAGCTTCGACGGCAGAGCCTCCGGCCGAGCTTCCTCCTTCTTCGCCGGGGTGCTGCGGCCGGCGCCGCCGATCGACTGGATCTCGATCTGGGAGAGCTTCGCCCGGAAGCCCGTGCGCCTTCGGTACCCGGTCTTGGCCTTGTACTTGCCGATTCGGATCTTCTCGCCGAGCGGCGAGCCGACCACCTTGGCCGTCACCTGGACGCCCTTCGGCGCGAGCTCGAACCGTCCGTCCCCTCCGAGCATCAGGACTTCCGGATGGAACGTCTTGCCTTCCTCAGTCGCCACACGGTCGACCAGCAGGCGCTCGCCTTCGCTTACGCGATACTGCTTACCACCGAGTGAGATGATCACGTAGCTCACGGCGTCAAAACGCGGGCGAGCCGCCCGCGGATCCGCCAGTTTAGCCGAGATTCGCGCCTTCTGGACGCGGGCTACTTCGAGGTGGAAGACGTCTTCGCGGCGCTCTTGCGCCGCCGACGACCGCCGCGCGAGCCGCGTCTGGTCTTCTTCTTCGGCTTGGGCGTCTCGGCGCCGTTTTCGGATACCGCCTCGGCTGGGGCCTCCTCTGCCTTCCCCAGGCCGGGATCGGGAACGTGGATCTTCGGGCCCTCGCCGTCGGTCGAAGCAGCCGCGGTCGCGGCCGCGGGCTTCTTGCGCCTGCGCCGGCCTCCGCGAGAGCCGCGCCGGGTCTTCTTCTTTGGCTTCTCCTCCTCCGGCGTCGCCTCGGCCACAGCCTCGAGCTCGGGCTCGGCGTCGGGCTCTGCCTCGGGCTGGGGCTCTTCCGCCTCAGCCGCTTCAGGCTCAGGCCCGGCCGGCTTCGCCGCCTGCTTGCCCTTCCGCGAAGGCGGCTTGCGGGTCGGCTTCTCGGCCTCGTCCTCGGCGGTGATCGGAGGCTCGCCGTGGGCGTCTTTGCCGACGAGTGTCGCGTACGCGGTCCCGTCCAGGACGCGCTCGATCCGCACCTTCGTCTTCTTCCCGACGAGGGACGCCGCGTCTCCGACGGAAACGGCTATCCCATCGAGCTTGCCGACTGCCGCGTTCAGGTCGTGGCGCCCGACCTCGCCGAGCTTCAGCTCGACTTCGGAGCCCTCCTTCATCTGGGGCTCGCCGGCGAGGCGCTCGTACGTCCCCTTGTCTACGACCTCGAAGTGGTCAGTCGGGGCGTCCTCTCGCGACTCGATCAGGAACCGCCTCCGCGTCTCTTCCTCGATCGCCGCAAGCCGTGATGCGCCGGGGCCGATCAGGATGCTCGCCACCTTTGCGTTCAGCTCGACCTTGAATGCCTTCGTGCGGGGCGCGCTCGCCGCCAGCGCACGCAGGCGACGCTCAGCGTCGACGGCTGCGGACGCCTCGGAGAGGACGACGCCGTCGCCACCGCACACGGAGCACTTCCGCGTGATGATCTCGCGCGGCCCCTCGGTCACGTTCTGGCGCGTCATCTCGACGAGCCCGAGCGGAGAGATCTCGACGACGTAGGTCTTGGTCCGGTCGCGCTCGAGCTCGGTCTTCAGTGCCTCCTCGACGGTGGCCCGGTTCTTCGGGTTCGCCATGTCGATGAAGTCGATGACGATGATCCCGCCGATATCACGGAGCCGGAGCTGGCGGACGACCTCCTTGATGGCCTCGAGGTTGTTCTTCGTGATCGTGTCTTCGAGCCGGCTTCCGGACGATTTCGAGCGCGAGCCCACGAAGCGGCCCGTGTTGACGTCGATGACGGTGAACGCTTCCGCGTAGTCGAAGATGAGGTAGCCACCCGAAGGAAGGTCGACGCGGCTGGAGAGCGTTGAACGGATCTCTGCGTCGACTCCTGACGCCTCCAGCAGCGGCGTCTTCTCGCGATAGCGCTGGACGCGCTCGGCCATGTGCGGCGAGGTCTTCTTCAGGTAGCCGACGACGCGCTTGTAGGTCCGGTCGTGGTCGACCACGGCGCGCTCGAAGTCGTCCGTGAACAGGTCGCGGACCACCCGCAGGGGGAGCTCGGACTCTTGATAGACGAGGTCCGGTGCCTTCGTGCTCTTCGCGCGGGTCTCGATCGTCTTCCAGAGCCGCTGGAGGAACACGAGGTCGCGCTCGATGTCCTCGGCAGAGGCGCCCTCAGCCGCGGTGCGCACGATCACGCCGCCGGTCTTGACGTCGAGAGCCTTGACGATGTCGCGCAGCCGGGCGCGCTCGGCGTCCTCGAGCCGGCGCGAGACGCCCAGCCCCTCGCCGCTCGGGACGAAGACGACGAAGCGGCCGGGAAGCGAGATCTCGGTCGTCAGGCGGGCGCCCTTCGACTTCATGGGATCCTTGACCGCCTGGACGAGCACTTCCTGGCCGCGGCTCAGCAAGTCCTGGATCTTGCGTCCGTGCGAGCGGCCTTCGAGCTCGGGGACGACAACCTCGTCGACGTAGAGGAAGCCGTTCTTCTCGAGGCCGATCTCGATGAAAGCGGCCTCCATTCCCGGGAGAACGTTGTCGACGACGCCCTTGTAGATGTTCCCCGCGATCGAGCGGCGCTCGGGACGCTCGAGGTAGACCTCGGCGACACGGTCATCCTCGAGAACGGCGACGCGCTGCTCGCCGACGTCGACGGAGATCAGAAGCTCGCGCTTCGCTGGCGGCAGCGGCGGTCGCCGCGGTGTCGCGCGCCGGCGCGGGGCGCGCTGTTTGCGGGCGGCAGGGCGCCGCTCGGGACCACGCTGATTGGCCTTCTGCTCCTGCGGGGCCTGCGGTGCGGCGGCTTCGGCCTGCTTATCCCCCTGAGCCTGGCCGGGCCGCTTGCGGCCGCGCCCGCCGCGGCTTCCGCGTCGGCGGCGCTTCTTCGTGCTCGGGGTGTCGGTTGCGCCCGGCTTGGCGGGCGGCTGGCTTACGGTGTCGGTAGGGGTAGGCGTAGTCGGCGCGCTCGCCTTTGCGGCGCGCTCGTCCTGGGACGGCTTGTGCCGTCGGAACCATCGCAACAAGTGAAATCTCCTTGGTCGGCGCGCGCGCTGCGGCCACCCAGTGCCGGGCGGAGCGCGCGCTGCATCTTGAAAGCAAAATCAGTCACACCCACAGGCTAGCAGCGAGCCCTGTCGTGACGGTTACGCGGCGCCCGTGGTGACATCCCTCCTGTCGACCGGTCATTTCAGACGGACGCGCGAGCGAAGCCCGCGCGTCCTGAGGACGGCACCGCAAGCTGTGCCTAGGCCGCTTGTGCGGGGCGAAGCTTCGCGCGCTTGGCCCGAACGGCCCTCAGCCGCTGATTCAAGCGGGCCCACGCCCAGGGCTCGAGCTCCCCGTACCGAAGCGCGGTCTGTCCCCGCGTCGCCTCGAGGTACTCGAACCAGGCATCCGCTTCCTCGATCAGCAGCAGCTCCTCGGCTTCTCGTCTGGCGATCATGGGCGCGATGGTAGGACCAGCCGCGGACGACACAGCACGAGGGAACCCCCTGGTTCGGCTTAGGACCTAACGGAGAAGGCGCCTGCGCGGGCCTACGCCGCGTGCGTGGATCGCTTCGAGCACGCCGATCGCCAGCAGGTTCGCGATCATCGCGGAGCCACCGACGCTGACGAAGGGGAGCGGGATCCCCGTCACCGGCGCGATCCCGATCGTCATCCCTACGTTGACGAAGATCTGGAAGAGGAAGGCGATCACGATCCCTCCGGCCGCGATCGCCGAGAAGGCGTCGCGGGCGACCGACACGATCTTCAGCCCGCGCCAAACGACGAGCAGGTAGAGGAGCAGCAACACCGAGACGCCCAGGAAGCCGCGCTCCTCTGCGAGCGAGGCGAAGGCGAAGTCCGTCGCGTGCTCCGGCAGGAAGTGGAAGTTCGTCTGGGTCGCGCCGGCCACGCCGCGCCCACCGAAGCCCCCGGCCCCGACCGCGTAGATCGACTGGCTCACGTTGTAGGTCGCTCCGGACGGGTCCTGGGTCGGGTGCGTGAACTGCGTCAGGCGCTGCTGCTGGTAGGGCTTGAGCACGTGGACGCCGGCCGCGGGCAGGAACCAGAGCACGCCGAGGATCAACAGCAGCGCGCCGGTTCCGAGCGCGGCGAGGTGGGTCCAGCGGGTTCCCGCGACGAAGAGCACCGTCGCGAGCGCAACTGAGTACACCATTGCCGTCCCGACGTCCGGCTGGACGAAGACGAGCAGGATCGGGACGGCCGCGAAGCCGATCGCCTGCAGCACCGTCCGGCTCTCCCCGAGGCGCTTCGCTCGGTCGGCGAGAAAGCCGGCGAGGAAGAGCACGAACAGCAGCTTTCCGAACTCCGACGGCTGGAAGCGGAAGAAGCCCAGGTCGAGCCAGCGCTTCGAATGGCGCGAGACCGTCCCGGCCATGAGCACCAGCAGCATGATCCCGGCCGTGCCGACATAGATCGCCCGCTTGAAGCGACGGTAGTACTGCGGGTCGACGAGAACGGCCACTGCGAGACCGACGGCGCCGATCGCGGCGTAGACGCCTTGGCGAACGACGTAGTAGCTCGAATTCCCGGGGATGTCGTGCTGCGTGATTCCGGCGACCGCCCAGAGCCCGTACCCCAGGAGTGCCGCGACGGCCCCGAGCAGCACCCAGTCGAGCCGGCGCACGAAGGTGGCGAGCTCGAGAGTCTCCGTCCTGACCGGCCGCAGCCCCTTCGCCTGAGTATCGACGGCCTCGATCATCCCGTGGCCTTCAGCCCCTTGGCGCTTGTGCTCTTGCGGAAGAACTGCTGGAAGACCTGTAGGGCAGCCGGCGCGGCAGCATCGGCCCCGAAGCCACCGTTCTCGATCAGCGCGCAGACGACGATCTGGGGAGGCTCTGTGCTGTTCGCGGGCCCGTAGCCGCACCACCAGGATTGGTCTTGCTGATTCGTGTTCGGGTTCTTCTGCGCGGTCCCGGTCTTGCCGGCGATCGGGACTGGGAAATTGCGGAAGATGCCCGCGGACGTGCCGTAGGACGCATGGGTTGCCTGGAAGAGCCCATCCTGGACGACCGCAAGCGACGTCAGGTCCAGACCGACCGGCTGTGGCGGGGGGGGAACGAACTGGTGTACGACCCGGGGCGGCGTTCGACCGCTGCCCCCTTCCACGACATCCTGCACGAGATGCGGCCGGACAAGCTTGCCGCCGTTCGCGATCAGCGCGTAGAAGCGTGCCAGCTGGATCGGCGTCACGAGCAAGTCCTTCTGGCCGATCGCGAGCTGGATCGAGTCGCCCGGCTTCCAGAGGCGGTCGATCTGCCAGTTGTGCGGATCGGTCTTCGCGGTGAACGCTCTGTTACGCCACTCCGGCGTCGGCAGCAGGCCGCTCTCCTCGGGGCCGACGTCGACGCCCGTCGTCCGGCCGATGCCGAACTTCGAGGCCCACGCCTGGAGCGGGTGGCCGGCGCTCGGCGGGGCGTTGTAAAACTTGTAGCCCACCCGGTAGAACCAGGTGTCGCACGATGCGCCGATCGCAGTCGGGAGCGTCATCGCCTCGCTGATGAAGGGGTCGACGTTGTGGAAGACCTGGGCGACCGTCCCGTCCGACTTGAAGACCGTGAACGAGCCGGTGCAGTCGAGCGTGGTCGACGGCGAGATCGTGTGCGTCTCGAGCGCGGCGAGCGCCGTGACCGGCTTGAAGGTCGAGCCCGCCGGGTAGACGCCGCTGATCGCGCGGTTGAGCGACGGGAAGTTGTGCTGCGGGGCGGTCGTGGAAAGGAGCCCCGCCGCCGCGAGCCGGCTCAGCGTGACCCGGCCGGTGTACACGCGCGGGTCGTACGTCGGGTTCGAGGCCATCGCGAGGATCGACCCGTCACGCGGGTCGAGCGCGACGATCGCCCCGCCGTCGGCCGACAACTGCCCATTCGAGCGCGCGCGGTTGATCCCATAGACGAGAGCCTTCTCGGCGGCCCGCTGCAGGTTGATGTCGAGCGTCAGGCGAATCGATTCGCCTGGGCTCGGAGCGCGCTTGACGACGAGCTGGCTGCGCGGGCGGCCGAGGGAGTCCACCCGCAGCTGGGCGGTGCCCGCCCGCCCCCGGAGGTACGTGTCGTAGGTTGCTTCGAGGCCGGCCTGGCCGAGCTTGTCACCCGCCTGGTAGCCCTTTCCGCGGAGCTGCTTCAGCTGCCCGGGCGAGATCTCCGAGACGTAGCCGAGCAGCTGGGCGGCCAGCGGCCCGTAGGGGTAGCTGCGGAGGTAGGTGTGCACCACCTCGACGCCCGGGAACTGCTCGCTGTGCTCGAGCAGGTAGAGGATCGGCGCGTCGCGGTTGACCGACGCGCGGACCGTGACGGGGGTGACCGGATCGCTCCCGCGCCTCCGAATCTCGAGCAGGAGCTGCCGCACCGGGACACGCGTGACCTTCGAGAGGTTGCGGAGCTCTTCGACGCGGGCGGCCCACGTCTTGGGCAGGTCGGCAGGCCAGAGCTGGATCGCGCTCCCACCGATGGTCGCGACTAGCGGGTGCAGGGTGCGGTCGAAGATCTCGCCGCGCTGCCCCTCCACGCGGACGGTGCGCACCTGGTTGTCCAATGCCGCCCGCAGGTACTGCGGGCCGGATAGCACCTGCAGCGCCCAGAGGCGGAAGAAGAGGATCCCGAAGGCGATGAGCGCGACGGCGCCGAGAATCCCGAGCCTGAGCGCGAGCTGCGGCGTGAACCGGTACGGCCCCTCGACGCGGGGGTCCGGCGGAAGGAAGCGGTCGGAGCCCGGCGGCCGGGCGCGCGCGCTGCTAGCCAAGGAGCCGCACCTCCGTCGCGCCCTCCGGTGCGGCGGCCAAGGCGAGCGCCCGGCGCGTGAGCGCGTAGACGGGAAGGGCCAGCAGGAGGTTGAGGCCGACCTTCGCGGGCAGGGCGTCCAGCAGGACTACTCGGGCGGAGACGGGGTCGCCGAGCATGTAGTGCAGGACGAGCGCTCCGAACTGGACGACGATCGTCGCAACGGCGACCGAGACATAGGGCGCGTGCACACGGTCGCGCCCGGTCGTCTCTCCGTAGCGCCCGATCCAGTAGCCGGCGATCGTGAGCAAAAGCGACGTGACGCCCAGGGTCGCGAGGTTGGCGGTGTCCACCAGTAGCCCCGCGGCGAAACCGGCCGCCGCGCCGTAGATCGAGCCCCGGAGCAACGCGATCCCCATCAGCGCCAGCAGGACCACGTCAGGCGTGCCGCCGAGGATCTCCACGGACGAGAAGAGCGTCACCTGCAGGATCGCCGCGACGAAGACGAGGACGGCGACCTTCGCGGGCTCGACGAGCACGCGCATCAGCGTCCTCGGGTCTTCGGGACGAGCACGAGCACCGACTGCAGCGAGCCGAAGTCGACACGCGGGCGCAGCTGGATCTGCCAGTAGAGGTCCACGTCGTTCTGTGAGGCCCCCGTGACGATGCCGATGGGGATGCCCCTCGGGTAGATCGACGCCAGGCCCGGCACGCGCCAGCCCTGGGTCACGAGCCAGTCGCCGGGGTCGACGAGCTGGGACTTCGAGACGCGGTCGAGAATCAGCGTGCCGCGCCCCTGGCCGTGCCTCACGATCCCGGTCGCCTTCGTGTTCAGGTCGAACGCCGAGACCTTCAGGGTCGGATCCGTCAGCAGCGTCACCTCGGCGTTGTGGCTAGAAACGTGCGTGACGAGCCCGACGAGGCCGTCCGCCGTGACGACCGGGTCCTCGACACCGATGCCCGAGCCCGAGCCGGCAGCGATCCCGATCTGCTGCTCGAACTCGCTCGGCGGGCGGCTGATGATCGCAGTCGCGACGAAGTCGTACCCACGCGGAAACGCGCGCGAGCCGACGTAGCGCAGCAGGCGCCGGAGGTCGGCGTTCTCCTGCCCGGCAGTGCTGTTCAGGATCACCTGCCGGCTGAGGTTGTCGACCTGTTTCCGTAGGCCGGCGTTCTGGGACTTCGCGTGCACGAGGCCGGCGAACCAGCCATAGGCGTCCCGGAAGGGCCGCGCGACGCGCTCGGCGGCGACCTCGAAGGGCCGCAACGCTGTCGCGCCCGCGCTCTGGACGCCGTGCAGGCTCCCGCCGGCGGGCTCGCGGAAGTAGATCGTGATCAGCACGATCGAGAGCAGGACGAGCACCCCTGCCACGATGCGCCGCCGAAGGGCGGTGACGCTGCGGGAGGAGTACCCGGGCGGTCTGGAGCGAGGAACGGGGGACCCCAGGACCGCAAGTCGTGCGCTGCGGTTCCGTTGCACGAGAACGACCTAGTTTAGGAAAGACCTCGGAGAACCGCGACTCGTTGCGGTCAGGGCCTGTGGTTAGTCCGTCGCTTGTTGGTCTGGCTGCGGTGTATCGCCTCGAATTCTTCGAGGCTACGGCCGGAGCCGACGGCCACGCATGTGAGCGGGCTTTCCGCCAGATGCACGGGCATCTGGGTCTCGTGGCGGAGGCGCTCGTCGAGACCGTTCAGCAGCGCACCGCCGCCGGCGAGGACGATGCCGCGGTCCATGATGTCGGCCGCCAACTCGGGCGGCGTCTTGTCGAGCGTCGACTTGATCGCGTCGATGATCTGGCCGACCGGGCCGTCGAGGGCGCGCCGGATCTCCTCGGACGAGAGGACTACGGTCTTCGGCAGGCCGGTGAGCATGTCGCGCCCCCGCACCTCGGCCTGCACTTCCTCGCGCATGTCGAAGGCAGAGCCGACCTCGAGCTTGATCTCCTCAGCGGTCTGCTGGCCGATCAGCAGCTTGTACTCGCTCTTGATGTGGCTGATGATCGCCTCGTCCATCTCGTCGCCGCCGACGCGGAGGCTCTGGGAGACGACTATGCCGCCGAGGCTGATCACCGCGACCTCCGTCGTGCCGCCGCCGATGTCGACGATCATGTTCCCGGTCGGCTCGGCGACAGGGAGCCCGGCTCCGATCGCGGCGGCCATCGGCTCCTCGATCAGGTAGGCCTGGCGCGCACCGGCGGAGAGGGTGGCCTCCTCGACAGCCCGCTTCTCCACGCCGGTGACCCCCGAGGGGACGCAGACGACGACGCGTGGGTGCGCGAAGCGGTTCTGGTGCACCTTCTGGATGAAGTGCCGGAGCATCTGCTCCGTGACGTCGAAGTCGGCGATCACGCCGTCTTTCAGCGGCCGGATCGCGGAGATCGTGCCAGGGGTGCGGCCGAGCATCCGCTTTGCCTCGACGCCGACGGCGTGGACCTCGTTCGTTCGCTGGTCGATCGCGACGACGGAAGGCTCGGACAGGACGATCCCGCGGCCCCGGACGTAGACGAGCGTATTCGCGGTGCCGAGATCCACGGCCATGTCGCGGCCGCCAAAGCCGTTGAAGTAACTCAGCAACCCCATCTCCCTCGCCGAGTCTAGCGATCGGAACCAGAAAACACCTGCACATCGGCCCGAGCGGACTCGACCTCGTTCCGGATGAAGCAGCCCTCGAGGTGGTCGTTCACGATCCCGACGGCCTGCATCGTCGAGTAGACCGTCGTCGGCCCGACGAACGCGAAGCCGCGGCGCTTGAGCTCCTTCGCGAGCTCCTTCGACTCGGGCGAGACCGAGACCAGCTCGGCGTAGCTTCGAGGCGCGGGCCCTGTCGGACGCCGGAAGCTCCAGACCAGCTCGGGTAGCGGCAGATCTTCGCGCATCGAGATGGTCGCCTGGGCGTTGCGGATGATCGCCTCGAGCTTGCGCCGATTGCGGATGACCCGAGGATCCTCGAGGAGGCTCGCGAGCTCAGCGGGACCGAAGCCCGCGACGACGTCGGGGTCGAAGCCGGCGAGCGCCTCTCGAATCTCGTCGCGCTTCCGCAGGATCAGCGCCCACGAGAGGCCGCTCTGGAGCGCCTCGAGAGAAAGCTTCTCGTAGAGGCCCCGCTCGTCGACCACGGGTCGTCCCCACTCGGCGTCGTGGTAGAGGCGGTAGCGATCGTCGCTGTCTCCCCAGCGGCAGCGCCGTTTCCCGTCCTCGCCCGCCACGACGTCGCTAGCCAAAGCAGTACACCCCTGCGAAGCGCTCAGCCAGTAGGCGGACGAGCAGCGCTCCCGGCAGACCGACGACGTTGAGGTAGTCGCCCTCGATCCGCTCGACGAGAGAGGCGCCGAGGCCCTGGATCGCGTAGGCGCCCGCACGGCCCTCCCACTCCCTGCTCGCGACGTAGTGGGCGAGGTCCCGCGGCGTGAGCGGCCGGACCGTGACCCGCGTGACCTCGCGGTGCACTTCCTCCCAGGCGGGCGTTATCAGCGCCAGGCCGGAGACGACCTCGTGCGTCTTGCCCGACAGGCTGTCGAGCATCGACTCGGCGTCCTCCTCGTTCTCGGGCTTGCCGTAGACACGCCCAGCGCAGATCACCTCGGTGTCGCAGCCGAGCACCGGCCTGTCCTCCGCGACTCCGAGAACGGATCGTGCTTTCCCGAGCGCATGCGCCACCGGGTCGTCGCGCGTCTCGTCGTATTCGGGAACGACCACGTCGAAAGGAATCCCGAGCTGGTCCAGGATCTCCCGCCGCCGCGGCGACGTCGAGGCGAGGATCAGCGGCGCTGCAGGCGGAGCCGCCAAATCTCCTCGCCGGGCCAGCGCTTCGCCCACTCCGCCGGCGGGTCGTCGTACCACTCGTGATCGACCGCGTCGTCAGGCGCGAACAGCTCGCGGAAGTCAAGCAGCTCGAAGCCGTTCGTCTTCAGGATCCGGAGCATGTCCGCCATGCCGGGATGGAACTCGACACCGGCCCAATCGTCCTCCTCCCAGTCGAGCCGGTACATGTCTTTCTGCGGACGCTCCAGCCGGTTCGTCGACTTCCCGACATCGGGCGCGCAAAGAATCCGGAGGGTCGTGCCGCGCATGAAGACGAGCTCGCCTCCGGGCCGGAGAAGCCGCGCAGCCTCGGCGATCCACAGCGCCGGATCGCACCAGATCGAAGCCCCGTACTCGGAGAAGGCGAAGTCGAACGTCTCGTCCGGCAGCGGCACGTCCTCCGCGTTCGCCTCGATCAGCTCAAGCCCGAGCCCGAATTCCTCGTCCATCCGGCGCGCGGTCTCGAGCTGCGCCGGCGTCACGTCGATCCCCACCACGTGCCGCGCGCCCGCACGCTTGAACCAGGCGCCGAAGTACGCCGTGCCGCAGCCGAGCTCGATCACGTCCTTGCCCGCGACGTCGGGCAGGATCCCGACGTCGCGCTCCGGCGTCGACCACTGCCCCCAGGTGATCTCCTCCTGGGCCCAGGAGTCGTGGGCGCTGCGGTCCGTGTACTCCGCGTTCGACCGCGTCCACCCTTCACGGTTGATCGCGACGTAGTCCTTCTCGGTCATCCGAACCAGAGGCGGATCTCGCGCTCGGCCGACTCCGCCGAGTCCGAGCCGTGCACGAGGTTGTCCGGCATCGCCAGGGCAAAGTCACCCCGGATCGAGCCGGGCACGGCCTCGGCCGGGCTCGTCGACCCTATCGTCGTGCGCGCGGCGGCGATCGCGCCCTCACCCTCGAGTACGAGCGCCAGGGTCGGGCCCGACGTGATGAACTCGACCAGCTCGCCGAAGAACGGCTTCTCCGAGTGCTCGGCGTAGTGCTCTTCGGCGAGCTCGCGGTCTACGCGAACGAGCCGGGCATCGCGAAGCGCGAGCCCGCGTCGCTCGAAGCGCGCCAGGATCTCGCCTGCAAGGGACCGCGCCATCGCGTCCGGCTTGATCAGGACCAGTGTGCGCTCGACTGCCACTGCGGGCTGAGTCTACGAATCAGGCGCTTTGTTCGTGCCGCGGCGGCGCCAGCGTCTGCGTCGGGTCGAGCTCGGCGGCCGCGGGCTGCACGGGCGTCTCGCAGTACGGGCACACCTGCCAGAGCGCCTCGAGCGGCGCCTTGCAGCTCCGGCACGACTGCCGCAGCCGAGTGGTGCAGACAGGGCAGATCAGAAAGGAGGGATCCACCTCGGCCCGGCAGACCGGACAGTGGAGCTCTCGGCGAGAAAGCCGCTCCTCCATCGCCTTGATCTCCAGCTCGCGCTCGCGCACATCCTCGAGGTACTCGGGCGGCCTGAAGAGCATGTAGATCAGAGCGCCGGCGAACGGGGGGACGAGCCCGAGCACCGTCGCCATCGCCACCAGCCACGGATCCTCGATCCGGCGCCGCGCGTCCTTGTACACCCAGAAGGCGACCGAGAGCCAGAACACGCCGACGAAGAACAGCGTCAGGTTCCTGATCACGGCCCAGGTGCCTGAGCTGAAGAAGTTGAAGATTCCGTTGTCGGCTAGCAGCACTGCCCCTCCGTCAGAGGAGGATTCGCCCGACGAGGTAGCCGGCGGCAAACGCGAGGCCGACGATCATCAGGACGACGATCGCGGCGACCGCGAAGACGCTCAGGCGCTCGCCTAGCTTTTCCATGGTATTCGCTCGAGGCGGACGGCGATGTCCGCGAGCAGGTACAGAGAGCCGGTGACGAGCATGCCGCCGCTGCCGCCCGCCAGCTCGCGGGCGCGCGCGAGCGCCTGCTCGGGGTCCGAGACCGCCTCGACCGAGTCGAAGAACGGTGCGGCGAGAGCGGCGAGCTCGGCCGCCGGCAGCGCACGAGCGTTCCGAGACGACGTGGCGACCAGGGCCCTCCCGGCGCGGGCCAGCGTGCTCAGCATCGCCTGCGCGTCCTTGTCGGCGAGGATCGAGGCCACGATGACGTAGTCGCGTCGCGGCAGGCGTTCGAGCAGCCACTCGACGCCGGCCGGGTTGTGCGCACCCGCGAAGACGTCCTCGCCGATCACGTCGAAACGCCCTGGCAGCGAGATCTCGACTTCGCCTTCGAGTGAGCGCCCGAGAAACGCTTCTGCGGCCGTGCGGCCGGCGTCCTGCGCGTGCACGACCACAGCGGCCCCGCTCGCGCGCGCGAGAGACTCCCACTCCGCCTCGCCGAGGACGACCGTGGCGCCAGGAGTCACGACCGCCAGCTTCTCGCCCGCGATCTCCCCTCGGGTCCCGCCGAGGACGTCCGTGTGGTCGAGCGCCACGTTCGTCAGCACGACGACGCGCGAGTCGAGCACGTTCGTGGCGTCAAGCCGGCCGCCAAGACCGGCTTCCACCACGGCGGCGTCGACGCCCGCGGCCGCAAACTCGGCCAGCGCGGCAGCGGTCAGTACCTCGAACTGCGTCGCACCCAACCGCTCCGCCGGTCCGCGCACACGCTCGAGTGCCTGCTCGAGCTCGGCGTCATGCCCGTCGACCTGGATCCGCTCACTCCAGCCGGAGACGTGCGGCGAGGTGTACGCGCCCGCGCTCAGGCCATCGCGCTCGAGGAAGGCGGCGGCGCGGCGGGTCGCCGTCGACTTCCCGTTCGTGCCGACGACGTGGATCGCCGGGAAGGCCCTTTGCGGCTTGCCGAGCTCGCTCAGCAGCGCGTGCATCCGCCCTAGCCCGAACACCTCCGGCCAGGGCGAGAGCGACTCGAGCCAATCAAGTGGTGAGCGCATCGAGCTCGCGGCGGTAGCGCTCGAGTTTCTCCCGCTCCGCCTCGACCACCTCCTCGGGCGCATTCCGGACGAACCGATCGTTCGCCAGCATCCCCTCGGCGCGGGCGATCTCACCGCGGAGCCGCTCGATCTCGGCCTCGACGTTGCCGCCGTCGACCTTCATGCGCTCGGGCTTCACGACGGCGTCGAAGATCCGCTGCTCTTCCTCACCCAGCGAGACGAGGGCGCCGCTGCGGCGGAAGGTTCTCGCCGCGCCCTGCACGCGATCCAGCGCGGCCAGGTCGGGATCGGCGGCGTGATCGTCCGGCTCGGGCCACGGCGCGACGATCAGACGGTCGTCGTGGAACTGCGACCAGATCTCCTCGGTGATGTGCGGCATGACGGGGTGCAGGAGCTTCAGCAGGTGCTCGAGGTTCGCCAGCGCGGTGGCCTGGGCATCGGCGTCGCCGTCGTAGAGGCGCGGCTTGATCGCCTCCGCGTACCAGTCGCAGAAGTCGTCGAAGGTCAGGTGGTAGAGAGCGTCGACCGCGGCAGAGAAGTCGAACTCGTCGAGCCGGCTGTCGATCAGAGCCTGCTCGGAGCCGAGCCTGGCGATCAGCCAGCGCTCGACCAGCTCCCGCGGACGCCGCTCCGGCGTCACGCCCTCGGAGGCCGTGAGGATCAGCCGGGACACGTTCCAGAGCTTGTTCGCGAGCTTGCGCCCTTCCTCGATCGCGCCTTCGGAGAAGCGGACATCCTGCGAGGACGACAGCTTGAGCAGGCCGTAACGCGTCGCGTCCGCGCCGTGCTCGTCGATCAGGTCGAGCGGGTCGATCCCGGTACCGAGGCTCTTGGACATTCGCCGCCCGTCCGAGGCGAGAACCGTCGTGTGGATGATGACGTGGCGGAACGGGATCTCGCCCATCAGCTCGAGACCGGAGAAGATCATGCGGTTCTCCCACAGCCGGATGATCTCGCGAGCAGTCGTGTTGAGGGTCCCGGGGTACCAGGCAGCGAGCTCCGGCGTCTGCTCCGGCCAGCCCAGAATCGCAAAGGGCCAGAGCGCAGAGGAGAACCACGTATCGAGCACATCCTCGCTGCGCATCACGTCCGTCGACCCGCAGTCCGCGCAGGCGTCCGGCTCCGTCTCTCGGACGGTCAGATGCCCGTTCGGGCACTCCCACACGGGAAGCTGATGGCCCCACCAGATCTGGCGGGAGATGTTCCAGTCGGGGGCGTTCTCGAGGGACGTGATCGCGTAGCGGTGCTGCGACTCGGGATGAAACCGCACCCGCCCGTCGCGGAGTGCCTCGAGGGCCGGCCGCTTGAGCTCGTCCATGGCGCACCACCATTGGAGCGAGATCAGCGGCTCGATCCGGCTCTTGCACCGCTCGCAGAGCGCGATCGTGTGCCTGTACGCCTCGCGCTTGACGAGCAGGCCGTGGTCACGGATCCAGGCCATGATGCGCTCCTCGGCCTCCTCCTGCGTCAGTCCCGCGAGCTCCCCGGCTGTCTCGTTCATGCGGCCGTCCGGCCCGATCGCCGTCAGCTCCGGAAGGCCGTGGTCGCGGCCGATCTCGAAGTCGAGCGGGTCGTGCCCCGGCGTCACCTTGAGCGCGCCGGTACCGAACTCCGGGTCGACGCGCTCCTCGCTGATCACACGCACCACGCGCTCGACGAACGGCACGATCACCTCGCGCCCGATCGCGTCGCGCCAGCGGCCGTCCTCGGGGTTCACGGCCACGGCTACGTCGGCGACGATCGTCGCGGGCCGTGCCGTGGCGATCGTGACCCCGCCGCCGGGATCGTCGGCGAACGGGTAACGCACGTACGTGAGGGCGTCGTCCACCTCCTCGTGCACGAGCTCGAGGTCCGAGAGCGACGTTTCGTGGTGCGGGCACCAGTTGATGATCCGGTTGGCGCGGTAGATCCAGCCCTTCTCATAGAGGTGGACGAAGAACCGCATCACGGCGCGGACGTACCCGTCGTCCATCGTGAACCGCTCGCGGCGGTAGTCCATCGACGCGCCCATGCGGCGGAACTGGCCCATGATCGTGCCGCCGTACTGCCGCAGCCAGTCCCAGACGAGCTCGACGAACGCGTCCCGCCCGAGCTCCTGCCGGGACTTGCCCTGCTCGGTGAGATGGTTCTCGACCGCGTTCTGCGTCGAGATCCCGGCGTGGTCGTAGCCGGTCAGGAACGCGGTCTCGAAATCGCGCATGCGGTGCCAGCGCACCAGCAGGTCGGCGAGCGAGATCTGGAGCGCATGACCCGTGTGCAGCGCGCCGGTGACGTTCGGCGGCGGGTGTGCGACGACGAAGGTCTCGCGCCCGGAGCCCGGCTGGGCGCCGTAGAGGCCCTCCTCCTCCCACGTTCGCTGCCAGCGCTCCTCGACGGCTTTGGGCTCGTACACCGGCTCCATGAGGCAAGTTTACGAAGACGTGGGCGAGTTCTTTCACGCGCTCCGGGTCTTCTTCGACGAGCTCACCTCGGTGGGCTGGCCGGCGCTCGGGATCGCGCTTGCCTTCCACCTGACGAAGGTCCTGCTGCGCACGATCGCCTGGCGCAACATCCTCCGGGCCTCCTACCCGCGCGAGCGCGTCCGCTGGCGGCCGGTTGGCGGTGCCTACCTCGCGGGAGTCGGCGTCAACTCGATCGTTCCGGGGCGCGCAGGCGACCTGGTCAAGCTCTACCTCGTCCGCCATCGCTTGCCGGGCACGACGTACACGACGCTCGCCTCGACGCTCGTTGCGGAGACGCTGTTGGACTTCGTGCTGGCGACGGCGTTCTTCATCTGGGCGCTCTCGCTGGGCGTGCTACCGAGCATCCACACCCCTGCCTTCGACTGGGGCTGGCTCTTACGGCACGGTAAGGCGACGGCTACGGTGGTGGCGCTCCTCACCCTCGGCGCGATCTGGTTCTTCTGGTGGGCCTCCCGCAATCTCAATTTCAGGGAGCGAATCGGGCGAGGGTTTGCCGTCCTGGGGGACCGGCGCCGGTACGCGAGGGAGGTTGCGAGTTGGCAGCTGGCTAGCTGGGTCTGCCGGGTCGCGTCCGTCTACTGGTTCCTGCGCGCCTTTCACGTGCACGCAACGGTGCACAACGCGCTGCTGGCGCAGGTTGTGGACAGCCTCGCCACGCTGCTCCCCTTTTCACCAGGAGGCGCGGGGACGAAGCAGGGATTCCTGGTCGTCATCCTTCACGGGCAGGCTTCCAGCTCGCGACTGCTCGCATTCAGCATCGGCATGTACGTGGCGGTGACGGTCTTCAACGTCGCGCTGGGAGCAGCGGCGATCTTCGTGATGATGCGAACCCTGCGCCTGCGCGAGATCCTCAGCCGCGCGAAAGCAGCCGAGCCCGGGAGCTCCTAGAGCGCCTCGAGTTCGGCGGGTCGCCAAGTGAAAGCCCGCTGTAGGCCAGCGTTCCGGAATGTCCCTCGAGGGCGGACCCACTGATGACAGGGACTCGCGTCGAGCAGGTCGGGATATGCTGGTGACGTGACGACTTCGCCAGCCCGTCGGCTTGTCGTCCTTTACGCGACGCTCTCAGCACTCCTCGACCTCGCTGTCTTGCTGCCGGGCAATCCGCACTACTCCTCGCTGTGGGGTCTCGTCGGGGCCGTCTTGTTTCAGGCCCTGGTTGTCTGGCGACTCTGGCGCGCCTCGCCACTTGCCTGGATGATCGGACTTCTCTCGGCGGTGCTGACGCTGGGATCGCTCTACCTGATGGCCGGGCCGCCTGAGGTTGGCACGATTCTGTTGACCTCCTTCTCGCTGGCGCAGGTCGGCGTTCTCGCCGCGCCGCCGATCGCAAAATCGGTTTGGTTGCGAGATCACCGTCCTCTGAGCTCGAACCCGTAGGGCTGATCCAGGTCCGAGTGGCACTGGCCTAACCTGGGCCAGCGTGCGGGAATGTCACCCGAAGTCACCGACGCCGGCTCGGAGGAAAGTGGCGCCGTTCCCCGGGGTGTAAAACTTCAGCGGAAGGAGCTGAGAACGCTGAACCTGTGGAAGCGATACGTCGCTCGTCGCCAACGGAAGGAGCACGAACGCGTCGAGGCTGAGCGAGCGCGAGAGAAGGCGCTTGCAGGACAAGATGCGGAGGAGGCGGTTCGCGACGTGGCGCAAGGCTCTGCCGTTGCCCAGCAGGGCATATACGGCCAGTCGCAACCCCCGTGAGGGCGCCGTCGCAAGCGCGCTAGCTTGGGCCAGCGTGCGGGAGTGTCACCCGGCGACGATTGGCTCCGGGCCGCCCGACGGTCGCTTAGCAGTTCCGCCTGAGCGCGCCGAGAACTTGTTCTATCGTCGGCGCGATGGCTGAGCGCGAGCAGAGTGACCGGCTGTGGTCATTCCAAGACGGGATGCTCGGCCCCGACGACAGCGTCAAGGGCTTCCGGGTCGAGGCACGCGATGGGCACGCTGGGAAGGTGTCGTGGGCAAGCTACGCGCTGGGTGAGAGCTACCTCGTGATCACCCTCACGCACCACCTTCACGAGGCGCATCACGTGGTTCCTGCCAGCACAGTCGAGAGGATCAGCGCTGACGATCGAACGCTGTGGCTTCGCCTGACCCGGGCCGAAGTCGAGGAAGCCCCTAAGCATCATGATCCGCCCGCACCGCTCGAGACGTGGATGGTGGATGCGATAAGAAATGCAACGGCGACGCGCGGCCTCGGGGGAGACATGTTCTGAGGTGGGCAGTGTTCGGGAATGTCACCCGAGCCCCCGGACCTACGACAGGCCGACGCGGATCCGCTCCCCTCGAGGAGACAGGTCGAGGGTCGTTGCGTTTCCGGGCGGAGCAGGTGTGTACAGCGCATCGCCACGAACTGCATTCGAATGGCCGAATGAGCCGCCGCTGAAGTAGTCGTAGCGCGTGCCGGCGTCGTCCGACAGAGCAAAGAGTGGCTCACGTGTGACCGAATCGAGATCTTCGGGCGACGGTACGGCAAGCCAGCGGACGACAAGCCCTCGGTCGTAGATCTCGACGCTGACGACGCGGATTCCTCTCCCGAGATCATCGCTCGCGACAGGGATGACACGACGGAGCTCAACGCCCACGGTCAGCAGTTCCGGAGGGTGCGGGCCCCGTGCGCTCATCTCCACCGCCGGAGACTAGTGACAGTGCGGAAGTGAGTAACTCTCCCCTGCACCAGCGTGTGGGTCACATGAGGTCTTCACCCAACGTGGAACGCGCGTCGATCCGCCGCCGGAGCCGGGCTTTGCCCGGCGGGAGGCTCGCTACGACAAGAACGAAAGAACTGAGACCACAGCCGCCGGCTCGGGAAACGTCGTCACCAAGCCTCCGCCCGCAAGGAGGGGGCTCACGGGGGAACCAGGGGGTTCCCCCGTGTTACTAGGCCGATTCTTCGGCGAGCTCTTCGGGATGCTCGTCGTCGGCGCCGGCGCTCGTGACGAGCGTCGGCTTGATGCCCTTCTCGATCGTCTCCTTCGTGATCGCGCACTTGACGACATCCTTGCGTGACGGAAGCTCGAACATCACGTCCAGTAGCGCGCTCTCGATGATCGAGCGCAGGCCGCGGGCGCCGGTCTCCCGCGCGAGCGCCTTCACCGAGATCTCCCACAGCGCCTCCTCGGTGAAGACGAGCTCGATCGAGTCGTAGGCGAAGAAGCGCTGGTACTGGCGCACGAGCGCGTTCTTCGGCTCTGTGAGGATCTGGACGAGGTCTTCTTTCTGCAGCTGGTGCACCGCCGAGACGACGGGCAAGCGCCCGATGAACTCCGGAATCAGCCCGTAGGCGAGCAGATCCTCCGGCATCACCTGCGAGAGCATCTCCGAGGCTTCGAACGAGTTCCTCGAGCGGATCTCCGCGCCGAACCCGACCGCGTGCTTGCCGATTCGCTTGCCGATGATCTTCTCGAGGTCGGCGAAAGCGCCGCCGCAGATGAAGAGGATGTTGGTCGTGTCGATCGAGAGAAATTCCTGGTGCGGGTGCTTGCGCCCGCCCTGCGGCGGCACCGAGGCGACGGTCCCCTCGAGGATCTTGAGCAGCGCCTGCTGCACACCCTCGCCGGAGACGTCGCGCGTGATCGACGGGTTGTCCGCCTTGCGCGCGATCTTGTCGACCTCGTCGATGTAGATGATCCCGGTCTCGGCCTTCTTGATGTCGAAGTCCGCGGCCTGGATCAGCTTCAAGAGGA
>JBARRQ010000180.1:0-2550 GCA_049644305.1 Gaiellaceae bacterium | reverse complement strand
CGCGGCAGACGAAGGCGATCTGGGACGACGTGCACGAGCGGCTGAAGCACGACGAGCGTGCATTGCCGTCCTCGGTGGCAGGCGAGCCCGAAGGCCGCTGGATCGTCGCCGACTACCTCGACGTGGTATTCCACGTCTTCACGCCGGAGGCGCGCGAGTACTACCGGCTCGAGGAGCTGTGGGGCGACGTGCCGTCGGTCGAGCTCGACGTCGCCGCGGTCTAGGCCGGCGATTCCACCGCTAGACTGAGGCGCGTCGGGGCCGTAGCTCAGCTGGGAGAGCGTCTGGCTGGCAGCCAGAAGGTCACGGGTTCGAATCCCGTCGGCTCCATCCCCGGACTAGAAGTCCACGTGGTAGTCGAACGACCGCGTGTCCGGAGTCGTCGCGGTACGAAGGACGGCCATTGGTGGTGATCGTCCGCGTCAAAGACCTCCTCGAGCGTCCAGCGGAGATTCGTCACGAAGAAGGACGCCGCCCGCGCGACCGCGGGGAGCTGGTAGTCGCCGACGAAGACGATTCCCGCCCCGGCTGGAGGCGGCCGAGGTACACAAGATCGAGCGCCTCCACCTCGCGGAGTCACTCCGTAAGTCTCACATCCGTCGCTTCCTCGACCCAGTCGCGGGTCAGATAGAGCCAGAACGCGAGGCCCGCATAGTTGCCGTACCTGCGGAAACGGCGTTCGATCGTCTTGTCGGCGGTCTTGCGGCCGTTGAGGCGGGCGTACTTCGGGCGCGTCCACGAATCCAGGATCAGGCGCGAGTAGCGGCCGACCAGCATCATCATGTGCGCCGCTGCGTACGGGCCGCAGCCGGGGAGGGCGAGCAGGCGCGCGGCGACCTCGTCATCCGGTAGTGCCGGGTCGTTCAGCTCCTCGAGGTCGATCGCTCCCTCGGCCACGTCCAGCGCGAGCGATCGCAGATACGGGCCTCGGTAGCCGGCTCGCACGACGTCCTTGTAGAAGGCTTCATCGGCCTCGGCCATCGCCTCGGGAGTGGGGAACGCGCGGCGCCCGTCAGGTGCCTCGATCCCGAGCTGCGATACAAGCGCGCCGGTCATTCGCACGGTCGCGGACCACGTGCAGTTGGTGGTGCAGATGGTCTTGACGACGTCCTCGAAGACGGTCGGGCTGCGGAGCATCCGGCCCGCGCCGGCGCAGGCCCAGGCGAGGTCGGGATCTGCGCGCGCGACGTCGTAGAACGCGGACAGATCCGCGTCGAGGCGGAGCATGTAGCGGGCGGACTCGGCGAGCTGGATCGCGTCGCGCGAGCCGATGTCGCCGGCCTCGACCAGCGCGAACCCTGGCCGTCCCGCTCGGATCCGGACTGTACGCGCGCGGCCCCGCCGGAGGGGCAGGGTCGTCTCGAGCATTCGCCCGTCCTCGTCGATCGCGTTCGGCGCCAAGTCGGCGACGCCGTGCGATGAGAGCGTGCGCCAGAGGTCGACCGGCTCCCCACCGGCGCCGACGAGCTCGAGCTCAGCGGACCATCGCTTCGTCATCGTCCTGGTCGAACGCGCCACCGGCTGACACATTCCCACGTATGGGTTTCCTGGGCGTCGACGTCGGCGGAACGTTCACGGATGCGGTGCTGCTCATGGACGGGGAAATCCGGACTGCGAAGGTGCCCACCGCGCGGCGACAAGAGGAGTCGGTGATCGCGGCCGTGCGGGCGGTTGGCGCCAAAGGGATCGAGCGCTTCACGCACGGGACCACCGCCGCGACGAACGCGCTCCTGGAGCGAAAGGGTGCGCGGATCGCCTTCGTGGCGACGGCCGGCTTCGAGCACGTGCTCCACCTGCGCCGGCAGAACCGAGCTCACCTCTACCGGCTCTGCGCTGCGCACCCGGATCCCGTCGTCCCGCTCGAGCGCTGCCACGGGGTGCGAGAGCGCCTCGGCCCTGACGGCGTGCTCGCGCCGCTCGAGCTCGACTCGTTGCCGGAGCTCGGTGAGGACGTGGAGGCTGTCGCCGTTTGCCTGCTGTTCTCATTTCGCGACGCCTCTCACGAGCGTGCAGTTGCCGAAGAGCTACGGCGGCGGCTGCCGGCGGCCCGCGTGGTCGCGTCACACGAGCTCGCGCCGGAGTTCCGCGAGTACGAGCGCGCGTCGACCACCGCCGTCGACGCCTATCTGGGCCCGGTCGTCTCGCGGTACCTCGAGGCGCTCGGCGCGACGGTCGAGGAGGCGGGCCTGCCCGAGCCCCTCGTGATGCGCTCCTCTGGCGGTGTGGCGACGCTCGCCGAGGCGGCGACACATCCGGCGCTTGCTCTCGTCTCCGGCCCGGCCGCCGGCGTGGTGGGAGCGGCGCGCATCGCGCGGCTGGAGGGAGTCGAGAACGTGATCTCGCTCGACATGGGCGGCACGTCCACCGACGTCTGCCTGATCGTCGGCGGGGAGGCTCGGCGTGCTGCGGAGCGGGAGGTCGCTGGCCTGCCGCTGCGGCTGCCGACGGTCGACCTGCAGACCGTCGGTGCGGGCGGCGGCTCGATCGTCTGGCGCGACGAAGGCGGAGCGCTCCGCGTCGGGCCGGAGAGCGCGGGGGCAGACCCAGGGC
>JBARRQ010000179.1:0-35840 GCA_049644305.1 Gaiellaceae bacterium | reverse complement strand
GGACCAGACGCAGACACAAAACGTCGGCGGAAGCGACTCCTGTAAGGCCGGTTGCGGAGGAGGCGGCGGATTCCAGGCTGGGATCCAGAACGCCAAGACCCAGCAGACCGCGGTCGGGATCGCCAAGAGCGACCAGAACGCAGTGAACGCAAACGTCCCTGTCTCGATCGCGGGACACGACGTGAACTCCGGCCCCAGCTCGGCGACGCAGACGGCGAGCTCGACGGCCAACACCGATGTGAAGAACAAGTCCAAGACCGACCAGGACCAGAACCTGACCCAGAACGTGGGATCGGGCTGTGGCTGTGGCGGCAAGGACAGTCGTGACGGCACGGGCGGCCGTGACGGCAAGAACGGTTGTGTCGCCGGTTGCGGAGGCGCCGGCGGCTTCCAGCTCGGTGTTCAGAAGGCCGACACCAACCAGTGGGCGCTCGGAGTCGCCGCGAGCAACCAGAACGCCGTCAACAGCAACGCGCCGGTCTCGATCGCCGGACACGACGTCAACTCCGGCCCTAGCTCGGCCACGCAGACGGCGACTTCTTCCGCGGACGCCGAGGTCAAGAACAAGGCCAAGACCGACCAGGACCAGACGCTCACGCAGGACGTGGGCGGCTTAAGCTCCTGTCAGGCGGGTTGCGGCGGCCCCGGTGGATTCCAGCTCGGACTGCAGAACGCCGAGACCAACCAGTGGGCACTGGGGGTCGCCAAGAGCGACCAGAACGCGGTCAACGGGAACGCACCCGTCTCGAACGCCGGAGGCGACGTCAACTCCGGCCCGAGCTCGGCGACCCAGACGGCGACTTCCTCCGCGGAGGCCGAGGTCAAGAACAAATCCAAGACCGACCAGGAGCAGAACCTGACGCAGAACGTGGGAACGGACTGCGGTTGCGGCATCACGCCTGTCCGTGATGGCACGAACTGCGGGTGCGGCAGCAGGGACGGTCGGGACGGCACCCACGGATGTCTCGCAGGGTGTGGCGGCGCTGGGGCCTTCCAGCTCGGGATCCAGAATGCGGAGACCGAGCAATGGGCCCTCGGCTTCGCCAAGAGCGACCAGAACGCGGTGAACACGAATGCGCCGCACGCGGTCGCCGGCGGAGACATCTCGGGCCGAGGGTCGAGCACGGCGTCTCAGACGCCGACCTCCTCGGCCGACGACACGACGCGCAACAGAGCCAAGACCGATCAGGACCAGTGGGAGGAGCAGCTGGTTTGACCCAGCTGAAGAGAGGGCCGCGGGCTTGCCGCGGCCCTCTCCCTTTTCGTGCTCAGGCCGCCGGGATCTCGATCGAGCTGAAACCGCTGAGGTCGAGCCACGTGCGGCCGGGGCTCCGGACGGCTCGGAGGACGACGGACTCGCAGTGGCAGCAGCGCGCGACGATCCCCGGCGCGTGGACGTAGACATCGAGCCTCGCCATCGGCTCTTCGGCGCCGCACGAGCCGCAGACGCACGCGGCGACGGTCATCTCCGCGCCGAAGAGCTCGAGGAGGAGTCCGCCGATCGCGTTGCCGTCGAGTCTCGAGTCTTGCGTCTCCATCACGTGCCTGTCGCTCCGAAGCGCTCCGTCTTGATCCACCCCGGCTCGTAGCCGGCCGCGATCAAGCCGTCCGCCGCGGCGTCCACGAACCGGGTCGAGCCGCAGACGAACACCTGCGGCCGGTCCGCTTCCGGCCACGCGACCTCCGCGAGCAGCTCAGCGTCGATCCGGCGCGAGTACCCGGCCCAGCCCGGAGGCTGCTCGCGCGTGAGCGTCTGGACGACCTCGAAGCCGCCGCCGGCGAGCCGGTCGAGCTCCTCGCGGTAGATCACGTCCTCGAGCGTCCGGGAGGAGTAGACCAGGCGCATCGGGGTGGTGGAGCCCGCGCGCGCACGATGGCGGGCCATTGCCATCAGCGGCACGACGCCCGAGCCGCCGCCGACGAGCAGGACGGGCCGAACATCATCTGCCTCCCAGACGAAGTACCCCCCGATCGGCCCGCGCAATTCGAACTGGTCGCCCTTGCGCGCCTCGTCCACGAGGTAGGGCGACACCTCGCCGTCCTCGAGCCGCTCGATCGTGAGCTGGAGCCCGTCGCCTGGTGCCGACGCGATCGAGTAGCTCCGCTCCGCCTGGTAGCCGTCCTCGGCGGTCAGCCTCACGTCGACGTGCTGCCCTGCGCGGTGACCCGGCCAGCCGGGAACCTCGAGCTCGAGCGTTCGGACGCGTGGCGTCTCCTGGACAGCTCCCGCCACGGAGGCGGCAAGCCATATCAGTCGCCGAGGCACCGCTTGCGGTGCCGTTTGGAGGGCGTGCGGGCTTCGCCCGGACGCTCGTTTGAAACGGCCCTTGGCTGGACGGTGGCCATTAGTCCCCCCAGTACCGCTGTTCCAGCCACGGGTCGCCGCGGATGTGGTAGCCGTTCGTCTCCCAGAAGCCGGGCTCGTCCTCGTCGCGCAGGGCCAGGCCACGCACCCATTTGGCGCTCTTCCAGAAGTAGAGGTGAGGAACGAGCAGGCGAGCGGGGCCGCCGTGCTCCGGCTCGAGCGGCTCGCCGCCGTACTGGAACGCGACCCAGGCCTTGCCCCCCGTCAGGTCCTCGAGCGGCAGGTTGGTCGTGTAGCCACCATCGCAGAAGGCAAGCGCGTAGACCGAGTCGTGCTCGACCGCGTCGAGCAGGGTCTCGACGGGGACACCCTCCCAGGCCGTGTCGAGCTTCGACCACTTCGTGACGCAGTGGATGTCGGCGGTGACCGTCTCGGTGGGCAGCGCGCGGAACTCGTCCCACGTCCAGCTCACGGGCTCAGCGCCGCCCTGGATCGAGAAGGTCCACTCCTCGAGCGGCGTGTGCGGCGTCGGCCCGGCCGAGAGGACGGGGAAGTCGTCGGTCAGGTATTGCCCCGGCGGGATCCGGTCCGCCGGGCCCTCACGCCGCTTGCCCTTGAACCCGCGTGAGAAGACCACGGCCGAACTTTCGCAGCTTTCTCGACGAGCGGCGCGTGTGTTACGCGCGCGGAATCGCGAGGAGCGTCGGCAGCGTGCGACCGCCACGGCGCGGTTGCAGGACGGTGACGTAGGCGGTGGTCGTAGAAAGCGCCGTTGTCCAGAGGATGCGAGTAGTCGGCGCGGGGCCGTGCGGGCAGGGAAGATGCTCGCCCTGGGAGGTGTGGTGCCGCTCGTGGCCGGCGTCCTGGCCGGCGAGCGGCGGGAGCTCGTACAGGACGCGCCCTTGACCGTTGCCGCCGAAGGGCGCGATCCGGAGCTGCTGAGAGCAGCGCGACGCGCGTACGAAGAGCAGCGTCGAGCCGAGCAGGGACGGGTTCGACACCACCGAGCGGACGGAGAAGCGGAGCACGGCACGCCGGCCGGTGGCGAGGTCGACCAGCGTGAGCCAGCTTCCATCAGGGGTGGCGACGTGGAAGACGACGAGATCGCCGGACAAGGAGGGCCGGCCGAGCAGGCCCGCGGCTCGTGGCCGGGCGACGACCGTCGCGTGAGTGAGGTCTGTCAGAGACCGCGCGAGAATCTGCTCGCGGCCGCTCGAGTCCTTTGCCCGGTAGACGAGCCACCGGGTGGAGACGGCGAGCTTCTCGACCCCCGGAAGCGTCGTCTGCACCACCGGGGCGAGGGTGTCGCTCGCCGCGACGGTGACCGTGTCGCCGGAGTGCCAGGCAATCAGCGAGCCCCCGAGGGCCGGATCGTCGCCGGGAAGCTGCGTCGCCTGGCCGTTCCGGAGCAGGAACCCGCCGACACCCGGCTGCTGCCAGGTGAGATCCGTGCCGGTGGCGCTCGGATCCCCCGCAGGGGAAGAGACGGGTGTGGCCGCGCGCGCCGCGCCGCCGATCAAGGCGAGCAGGACCGAGACCCCGGCGAGCATGCGCAACACCCGCAGGCCGCCCGGTCGCTCGGCGAGCGCGCCCTCGTCCCAGCGGGTCGCAAGCATCAGGACCGGCAGCCACCGCCCGGCCGCGAAGCTGAGCCCCACCGCGAGGGCGGCAGGCACGCTGCCCAGCGCGACGCTCAGCGGGAGGAGCGCCCAGACGGTCGCGGCCGGGACGAACGTCGTCACCCCGGCTCCGAGCAGGGTGCCGTAGAGGAAGAGCGCGCGCGGCAGAGACATCGTCCGGCGCCAGGGCTCCGGAACTTGGAAGCGGACCTGCGGTCGCACTCGCACCCCGGCGAGATCGGAGAGAGCGGCTGCAACAGCCAGAGCCGCGGCGCCCAGCACGAACGCGCGCCCGGGCTGCAGGACGGCGCCGAGCGCGCCGAGGGCTCCGAAGAGGAGCGAAGCGCCAATCGCGAGCCCGGCGGCAAATGCGCCGCCGCCTACGCCGAGCGCCCCCCGTCCTCCGAGCCGACGTGCGGCACGCACGGTGCCGGCCATCGAGAGGCTTCAGGGCGACCAGGCGCCCGCGAGCCCGACGAGGAGCCCCGTCAACGCAAGCGCCGTCGTCAGCAACGGATCTCCGAGTCGTAGTACGTGACGCAGAAGACCTTCCGTCCGCGGTAGCAGTAGCCGGTGAGCGCGGCGTCACCGTTGATTCGGTTTTGGACGTAGCCGCAACAGTCGACCAGCCTGCGCACGTGGCCGCCGCAGCAGCGATACCAGGCACCGTCGAGGTGTGGACGGAAGCCGTTGTCGCGCCCGGCCGACGCGCACACGCGCGTGCGAGGCGCCGGCGGGAGCGGGTTCCCGTCCGGATCGCGCAGCAGCTCTTCTTCGGCATCGACCGGTCGTCCGGTTGCGTCGACGGCGCGGCCGAGGTCGTCCACGGGATGCCCGTCGGCTGCGCGGAGCGGGAAGCCCCAGCGGTCGATCCGCGGGAGCCCGGTCGGGTGCGGACAAGAGCCCGTCGTGTAGACGTGGCCGCAGAAGTGGTAGGCGTCCGCCTTTTCGGCGCGGAGCGCCGCCGCCACGACACCGCCTCCGCTGACGGCCAGGAGGAGCCGGCCGACCCGGGCGAGGAAGCCGCGCCTCGAGGTCGCCTCGGCGACGGATTCGCTAAACACCCACCGGCCGGGTTGCGTGGGCGAGGAGGCTTTCGAGCTGGAAGAGCGAGTTGAAGGTTCCCTTGGCCAGCACGTCGCCGTCCGGGGAAAGCACGACGGCATAGGGGCTCCCGGGGATTGCAAGCGAGCTCCAGACTTCGGCGTCCGATTCCTCGTCGAAGACCTCGAGCTCGACCTCCGGGTCGGACGCGGCGAGCCGCAGGGAGGGCTCGAGCGCTCGGCACAGCGCACAGCCCGGCGAGCTGAAGACCGCGAGGGCCAGCGGGGCGTCCTTGTCGAAGCGCTCGATCAAGTCGATCCGGCTGCCGAGCTCAGGCCCCTCATGCTCCAGCGACAGCGCCGCCTGCGGGGCCACGGCGAGCCGCAGCTCCCCGAGCTCGCGGGCCAGCGCGAGGACGGCGACACCGAGACCGGCGACGGCGACGAGCGCGACCGCCAGGCCGATCCCGAGCCACGCTTCTGGCGAAGGCTCCATGTCGGGTAGGAACGGAAGGGCGGCGAAGGCGGCGGCAAGTAGCGTCGTCTGGCCCACGGCCCGCCAGCCGATCCGTGAGCGCCGGCCGAAGCAGCCACAAGGCGATCCGGTCCGCCCGCGGAGAATCGCGCTCACCAGCGCCAGCGCGAAGATGCCGAGGGTCGCCGCAGCTGCCTCGCTCGCTCCCGGGAATTGGACTGCAACAGCGACCGCCAGCCCCACCTCGACCGCGATCACCGCACCCCAGAGTGCGCTCTGGAAGCGGGGGCGCGAGATCCCGTAGGAGCGGAGCGCCGCCCGTGCGGAAGAGCCGCTCGCCAGCTTGGCCACCGCAGCCGCCAGAAGCACCGCGGCGAGGAAGAACCGAAGGAGACCCACGACCGTCAAAGGCCGTGAGGATACAAAGCGTGCGAGGCCGCCCGGCCGTAGGTAAGTTGCCTTGCGGTTCCGGCGAGATTGCGGTAGAAGGGAGCGGCGTGAGGGGGACGGGGGTGGTTGTGCTGTTGGTGTCGGGCGCGCTCGCCTGGGCGGGCGCTGCGCCGTCTGCCCCTGCGGCGCAGTGGCAGATCACCTGGGCCCAGCCTGCTGCCGGCACCGACTTCCGCTTCACTGCCGTTGCCGACGACGGGACAGCCGCGGGCACCTTGACGCAGAAGGACGGATCGCGGCACGTGATCTTCTTCGACGGCACCAGCCAACCCACCGACGTCGGCCCCAAGATCGGGCCGGGGAGCGTCGCGACGAGCATGAACGACCGCCACCAGATCGTCGGCTACCAATCGCTCAACCCGGCCGTCACCACCGGTGACCTCTTGAACACAAAAATCGACACGGCGCACAAGCCGCACGCGTTCGTCTATGCCGGCAAGGTCAGGATCCTCTCGCAGTTGAGCTACGCGACCGACGTCGACGACGCAGGGGTCGTGGTCGGCAACTTCCTCGCCTCCGACCAGTCCCTTCACGCCTTCGCGTGGCTGACGGGCGGGCTCCCCTGGTCGCCGACGGCCAAGAACAAGTTCGTCGACCTCGGCGCGGGCGCGGCGAACACGGTGAACAACCCTTCGACGGGCTTGACCGTCCAGATCGGCGGCGCCATCGGCAAGTTCGCAGGCACCTACACGCTGAACGTGCGAACCGGCAAGTTCACCTCGAAGAAGCTGACGTTCACCGGGAACATCACCAGCGTCAACACGGCGGGGAGCGGAGGGGGATACCAGATCTCCTCGTCCTTCAACCAGCTTCCGGTCATCGCTAACTTGCGCAGCGGGAAGATGAAGGCCCTCGGCCTGCCCCAGCCGTTCACCGACGGATCGGTCAACGCCGTCACCGAGGCGGGCGCCGCGTTTGGCGACCTCAGTGGTCATGCCGGCAATTCCCAGGCGACGAGATGGGTCAACGGCCGACCGGCCAACCTGAACGGCCTGTTCACGAAGACCCAGCTACGGGGCGGCGCACTTACGGGTGCGGCGGACGCGAACACGAACGGCATCTTCGTAGGCACGGGGGCCGTGTCTGGCGGCGTGTGGACGTACGTCGCCTACCCGGCGGCGGCATACGAGATCGGGCAGGTGCTCGCCTGGGTCTCGCAGACGAGCCCGAAAGTCTTCGCCCGCAGCACGCGGAGCACGCTCGCGAAGGCGAAGGGCGGCGACCAGACAAGCGCCTGCAACTACGTTCGCCAGGCTGCTCGGTCCAACTACCGCGACCTGCGGAAGGCCGGCTTCTATGTGCGGAACGCTCTCGTCGACGACCTCGACCAGATCCAGTACGACCTGCAGTGCGGCGGCAGGATCGTCCCGCCCCACGGGATGCCGTTCCACTAGGAGGGGCCCGGCTCGCGCCAGTTGCCGATCGGGCCGCCCTCGAGGAACAGCTTCAGGCCGTACGCGGGCTCGCTCGCGTCATCCTCGTCGACGAACTCGGGCTCCCTGGCGGACACTATCCGGTGCCGCGCGATGGCCCGGCCGATCGTGCCCGTGCGATAGGCGAGCTCGGCGATGTCCGGAGTCCAGTCGCGCCCGCTCTTGGACCGGCAAACTGTCTAGAGGCCGACGATATCGTCGAATCGGATGGGGACACGGGTGAGGTCGCGCCCCGTCGCCGCTCGAAGCGCCGAGAGGATCGCCGCCGTGGAGACTACGGTCGGCGGCTCGCCCACACCCTTGACGCCGTAGGGCGAATCCGGTTCGGGGTGCTCGATGAGCACGGACTCCACGGACGGCATGTCGAGCGTCGTCGGGATCAGGTAGTCGGTGAAGCTCGCATTCGTGATCACGCCGTCGCGCGTCTGGATCTCCTCCATCAGCGCCAATCCGAGACCCTGGGCTGTCCCGCCCTCGATCTGGCCCTCGACGGCCTGCGGATTGACGGCGCGGCCGACGTCTTGGGCCGTTCCGATCCAGACCACGCGCGTCAGCCCGAGCTCGACGTCCACCTCGGCGACGACACGCATTGCGGCGCACGCATAGGCCACGTGTGCGCGGTCGCCGGTGATCTGTCCCGTCTCGGGATCGAGCGGCATCGTCCGCGGATGCCGATAGATGCGCTCGACGTCGACGTCGGCGCCCGTTCGCTCGAGCTCGGCGACCGCGTCACGGCACGCGAGCCGCACTGCGCCGGCGGCCATCCAGGTCAGGCGCGACGCCGATGCAGATCCGGCCGAGCCGACGGCGGCGGTCGTCGCCGGCGCGAGCACGACATTCTCCGTCTCGAGCTCGGTCTGAGCAGTTTGAATGATGACGTTCGCAACGCCCTGGCCGACCTCGGCGGCGGCGCAGTGGACCTCTGCGGCGAGTTCGCCGTCAACGTCGCGGAAGAGCCGCACGCGGGCGGCTGTGAAGTCGTCGAAGCCCTCGGAGTAGCCGATGTTCTTGAAGCCGACCGCGAAACCGATGCCGCGCCGCACACCCTCGCCGCGCGTTGTGTTTCCAGAGCCGCCGGGCAGCCGTAGCGGGTCGCGCGGAAGCTCCTCCGGCTCGGGTAGCGGCAGCTCGGCGCAGCGGCGGATCACCTCGACGACTGGTAGCGTGCCCGCGATTGTCTGTCCTGTCGGGAGCGTGCTGCCCGGCCCGAGGGCGTTCATCAGCCGCAGCTCGATGGGATCGATCCCGACAGCGGCGGCGAGCTTGTCCATCTGCGCCTCATGGGCGAAGCAGCTCTGCACGGCGCCGAAACCGCGCATCGCTCCGCACGGCGGGTTGTTCGTGTAGACGCACGTGCTCTCGATCAGGGCGTTCTCGACCACGTAGGGGCCGCATGCGAACGAGGCGGCATTGGACGTAACCGCGGTCGAGCTCGACGCGTACGCGCCGCCGTCCAAGAGGACGCGGACCCTGATGCAGACGAGCTTGCCCTCGCGCGTGGCGCGGTGCTCGGCCCAGATCTTCGCCGGGTGGCGGTGAATGTGGCCGACGAACGATTCCTGCCGGCCGTAGACGATCTTCACCGGCCGGTTCGTGTGCAGCGCGAGCAGCGCGCCGTGGATCTGCATGGAGAGGTCCTCGCGCCCTCCGAAGGCGCCGCCGACGCCGGCGAGGTGGATCCGCACCTGCTCCGGCTTCAGGCCCAGGCAAGGCGCGACCTGGTCGCGGTCGACGTGGAGCCACTGCGTGGCGACGTAGACGTCTACGCCGCCTTCGCCGTCGGGCACGGCGAGCCCCGACTCCGGGCCGAGGAATGCCTGGTCCTGAATCCCGAGCTCGTACACGCCCGACACGGAAACATCGCCCTCTGCGTCCGGGTCACCGTGCCTGATGACGAGCGAGCGCACGATGTTCGGCCGGGGGTCCTCGCGGTAGCCGCGCCCCATCGTCGGCCGGTCGGGGTGCAACGGCTCTTGCTCGGTCGCGCGCTCCGGATCGACGATCGGATCGAGCGGCTCGTATTCGACCCGCACCAGCTCAACGGCGCGCCGCGCCTGCTCGGGATGCTCGGCGGCCACGAGCACGACGGGCTCGCCGAAGTACCTCACGCGGTCGAACGCGAGGACGGGCTGGTCGGGAAACTCGAGCCCGTACCGCTTCTCGCCGGGAACGTCCTCATGCGTCAGGACCGCGTGCACGCCCGGCATCGCGAGCGCCCGCGCGATGTCGATCGAGCGAACAAGGGCGTGGGCGTGAGGGCTCCGGACGGTGTGCCCCCACAGCATCCCTGCCGCGTGCAGGTCGCTCGAGTAGGCAAAGGAGCCCGTCACCTTCGGGATTGCGTCGGTGCGCGGGACACTCTCGCCGATCCGGCCGAGGCGGAGCTTCTCCGTGGGGGCGGTCACCGCGAGGCCGCCAACCGCACGGCGTCGAAGATCTTGGCGTAGCCGGTGCACCGGCAGAGATTGCCGGAGAGAGCCTCACGGATCTCGTCGTCATTCGGATTCGGGGTATGCGCCAGTAGATCCGCGGCCGCGACGACGAATCCCGGCGTGCAGAACCCGCACTGGACAGCGCCGGTCTCGGCGAAGGCCTCCTGGACGGCGTGCAGGTGCCCGTCGTCCCCGAGTCCTTCGACCGTGACGACGTCGTGGCCGTCCGCCTGCGCCGCAAGGACGAGGCACGAGCAGACGAGCCGGTCGTCGAGCAGCACCGAGCACGATCCGCACTCGCCCTGCTCGCACGCGTTCTTCGAGCCCGCCAGACCGAGCCCCTCGCGAAGCGCGAAGAGCAGGCTCTCGCCCTCCCAGACGTCCACTTCGCGCGGCTCGCCGTTGACGGTGATTGCGAGCTTCATGCCAGGCAGCGGTCGAGCGCGCGTCGGGTGAGCACGCCTAGGGCGTGACGGCGGTAGGTGGCCGTGCCGCGTACGTCGTCGATCGGGCTCGCCGCCGCGGCGACCCTCTCCGGGAACGAATCGACCTCGCTCAAGCGGCCGCGCACGAGCGTCGGCACGGGCCCCGCGGAGCCGAACGCGGCGAGCAACTCTTGGTCGACGCGAAGGGCGAGCGAGACGACGGCGATGACCATCGCGTTCCGCGGACCGACCTTCAGGAACGTCTGCCGGCTGTCCGGTGTCCCATGCGTGACCGACACGCCCGCGATCAGCTCGTCCTCGGCGAGATCGTTCCGCTTCGGGCCGGTGACGAACTCCTCGAGCGGGACCGAACGCTCGCCGCGCACGCTGACGACTCGAACCTCGGCTTCCGAGACGAGGAGCGGCGGCATCGCATCGCCGGCCGGCGAAGCCGTCCCGAGGTTCCCGCCGATCGTCCCGCGGTTGCGGATCTGCGGACCGCCAACCGTCCGCGCCGCCTCGGCGAGCGCCGGCAGGAGGTCACAGAGCGGCGGTTGCATCGCCTCCGTGTACGTGAGTCCCGCGCCGAGCCACACGGTTCCATTTTGACGCGACCAGCCGCGCAGCTCCTCGACCTCGTTCAGGTTGAGGAGGGCGGGAGGGCGAGCGCGGTCGAAGTTAAGCTCCACCATGACGTCCGTGCCGCCCTGGATCAGGACGGCCTCGGGCCGCTCGGCCTTCAACCGGAGGGCTTCGTCGAACGTGCGCGGGCTCAGGACGTCCATAGCGCGAAAGCGTACGGCCGCCGTGAGAGGATCGGCAAGCGTATGACCGTCGATCTCCGTCGACGCCTCGCGGTCGCCCGCGGCGACGAGCCTGCGGATCTTGTGGTCCGGGGCGGTCTCGTGCTCTCCGTCTTCACGCGCGAGTGGCTGGATGCGGATGTCGCGGTGGTCGACGGCTGGATTGCCGGGCTCGGGGACTACGAGGGAACTGAGGTTCTCGACGCGACCGGCCGCTTCGTCGTCCCGGGCTTCATCGACGCACATATGCACCTCGAATCGACGAAGCTGCTTCCGGACGAGTTCGCTCGGCTCGTCCTCCCGCTCGGGACGACTGCTGTCGTCCTCGATCCGCACGAGCTCGCGAACGTGCTCGGCACGGACGGCGTCCACTGGCTCCTCGACGCGTGTGACGGTCTGCCGCTCGACTACTACTTCATGGCGTCGTCGTGCATCCCGGCCTCGGCCTTCGAGTCGCCGCGGCGGCCGCTCCGAGCCGGCGACCTCGAGAGCCTGCTGCGGCGGAAGCGGGTACTCGGCCTGGCCGAGATGATGAACTTCCCCGGCGTCGTCAGCGGCGACGAGGCTGAGCTCGAGAAGCTTCGGCTCGCTGAGAGCGTCCATGTCGACGGCCACGCCCCGGGCGTGCTCGGCAAGACGCTGAACGCCTACGCCGCCGCCGGAATCCGCTCCGATCACGAGGCGCTGACGGCGGAGGAGGGGCGTGAACGACTGCGGGCCGGGATGTGGCTGCTGATCCGCGAGGCGTCGATGGCCCGAAACCTGCATGCGCTGCTCCCGCTCGTGAAGGAGTTCGGGACGAGCCGGATCGCGTTCTGCACGGACGACCGCGACCCCGAGGACATCGCCGAGAACGGGCACATCAACGGGATGGTCCGCGAGGCGGTTACAGCGGGGATTGCTCCGGAGGATGCGGTCGCACTCGCGACCCACAATGCGGCGAGCTGGCACCGGCTCTGGCACCTAGGAGCGATCGCGCCGGGCTATCAGGCCGACTTGCTCGTCCTTCCCGATCTCCAGCGCTTCGAGCCGCAGACGGTCCTCAAGGGTGGGCGACCGGCCGCCGAGATTCCCCACCCGGACGTGCCGGAGTGGGTCAAGCACTCCGTCCGCATCCAGCCGATCAGCGAGAGCGACTTCCGGATCCCGTGGACAGGAGCAAAGGCGCGGGTGATTGGGCTCGTCCCCGACCAGGTGGTGACGGAGCATCTCCTCGAGCAGCCGATGACGGCAGACGGCGCAGCGGTGGCCGATCCAGGCCGGGATCTCGCCAAGATCGCGGTGATCGAGCGCCACCTCGGCACGGGCCGTGTCGGTCTCGGCTTCGTACGGGGGTCCGGCCTCCAGCGGGGCGCCCTGGCCTCGACCGTTGCGCACGACGCGCACAACATCGTCGTCGTCGGTCTCGACGACCGCGACATGGCGCACGCAGTGCAGCGCCTGGCCAAGCTGGGCGGCGGGATCACCGTCGTGGACGCCGGCGAGGTGCGCGCGGAGCTGCCGCTGCCGGTCGCAGGCCTGCTCGCGGACGCGCCGCTCGCCGACGTGATCGCGATGAGCCTCGGGTGCAACGACGCCGCACGGGAGCTCGGCTGGACAGGCGCGACGCCGTTTCTGACGCTCTCCTTCCTCACGTTATCCGTGATCCCGAGCCTGAAGATCACCGACCGCGGCCTCGTCGACGTCGATCGCTTCGAGCTCGTGCCGCTGCAAGCGTGAGCCTACTTCTGGCGGATGCGTATGTCGTCACCATGGACGACGAGGGGACGGAGCACGACAGCGGCTGGGTCCTCGTGGAGGAAGGCCGGATCGCAGCGGTCGGCGCCGGGGAGCGACCCGAGGCCGATGAGACCGTGAACCTCGGCGGCTCCGTCGTCACGCCCGGGCTCATCAACGCCCATCACCACCTGTACCAGACGCTCACGCGGGCGCGGGCGCAGGAGGCGACTCTGTTCGAGTGGCTGAGGGCGCTCTATCCGGTCTGGGCCCGGATCGACGCCGAGACGGAGTACGCGGCCGCGCGGACCGGTCTCGCGGAGCTCGCGCTGTCAGGGTGCACGACCGTCTTCGACCACCACTACGTCTTCCCGCGCGGCCGCTCCGGCCTGATCGAGGCGGAGGTGCAGGCGGCGGAGGAGCTCGGCGTGCGGATCGTCGCTTCGCGCGGCTCGATGGACCTCGGCGAGTCCGACGGCGGCCTGCCGCCGGACTCGCTTGTCGAGGAGCTCGACGCCGTGCTCACCGACACCGAGCGGCTGGCCGCGCTGCAGGACGGCGACGGCCGCGTGCAGATCGCGGTAGCGCCGTGCTCGCCGTTCTCGGTGACAGGGCGCTTGATGGAGGAGTCGGCGGCGCTCGCCCGCCGGCTCGGGCTCGCCCTGCACACGCATCTCGCAGAGACGGTCGAGGAGGAGGCCTACTGCCGCGAGCTCTACGGCTGCAGGCCGGTCGAGTACCTCGAGCGCGTCGGCTGGCTCGCGGACGACGTCTGGTGTGCGCACTGCGTCCACCTCTCCGACGGGGACGTGCGCTCGTTCGCGCGGGCGGAAGTCGGCGTCGCGCACTGCCCGACCTCGAACCTGCGTCTCGGCGCCGGCGTCGCCAGGACGCGCGACCTCGTCGACGCGGGCGTCCGTGTCGGGCTCGGGGTCGACGGCTCCGCCTCGAACGAGCGCGGTGACCTGCTCCTCGAGGTGAAGCAGGCGCTCCTCGTCGCGCGAGGCCGGGGCGGGCCGACGGCTCTGAGCGTGCGGGATGCCCTGCGGCTCGGCACGCGTGGCGGCGCGGCCGTCCTCCGCCGGGACGACATCGGCTCGATCGAGCCGGGAAAGCGTGCCGACCTCGCCAGCTGGCGGACCAGCGGCCTCGAGCTCGGCGGCGCGGACGATCCCGTCGCCGGCCTCGTCCTCTCCGCGCCGCACCGCGTCGACCGGCTTCTCGTTGGCGGTGAGGACGTCGTCCGCGGCGGCGAGCTCGTCCGTGCCGACGAGCAGGAGATCGCCCGCGAGCATCGCATCCAGGCGCGGAGGCTCTCCAGATGACGGTCTCGACCCACGTCCTCGACACCGAGCGAGGCCTGCCGGCCGCGGGCGTTCGCGTCGATCTCTACCGCGGCGACAAGCTCATCGGCTCCGGCGAGACCGACGCCGACGGTCGCATCCGGGAGCTCGGCGAGGGCGATCCGGGTACGTACCGGATCGTCTTCCACCCTCCGTCACGGTTCTTCCGCCGCGTCGAGCTCGAGGTCGAGCTCGACGACGGGCACCACCACGTCCCGCTCCTCGTCTCGTCCTTCGCGTGCGCGACCTACCGCGGCAGCTGAGCCTCGACGAGCTCGCCGAGCTCTTCGAAGGCCGCACGCTCTTCGTCGAGCGTCTGGCCGCGATCGAGGATCCGCTCGGCCGCGCGCCCGAGGTGGCGCGGAGCTTGAGCGACGAGGAGAGGAAAGAGGTGCTCGACGCGCACCCGGCTATCGGAGCCCGCGCGGGGCTGTCGGCCCGGTCGGCCGCCGAGCAGGGCGGCGACGACGATCCCGGGGTGCTGGCCGAGCTCGCCGAGCTGAACACCGCCTACGAGGAGCGCTTCGGCTTCCGCTTCGTCGTGTTCGTTGACCGGCGGCCCAAGCGGGAGATCGTCCCGATCTTGCGCGAGCGGCTCGAGCGGACGCGCGAGGACGAGCTCGAGACGGCGCTGCAGGAGCTCGTCGAGATCGCGAAGGACCGGTGGCGCCGCGGATGAGCCTCGCCGTAGACCCGTACATCTGGGACTGGGGTGACCTGCTCTTCCGCTGGCTGCACGTCATCGCTGCGATGGCGTGGGTCGGCGCGTCCTTCTACTTCATCGCCCTCGACAACCATCTCCGGCCGCCGGCCGAGGAGCGCGACCGCGAGGAAGGCGTCGGCGGCGAGGCCTGGGAGATTCACGGCGGCGGCTTCTACCACGTGCAGAAGTACCGGGTGGCGCCCCCGACGCTGCCGACACCGCTCCACTGGTTCAAGTGGGAGGCGTACACGATGTGGCTCTCGGGCTTCGCACTTCTCGTCGTCCTGTATTACGTCCACGCCTCGACGTACCTCGTCGACCCGAGCGTCGCCGATCTCTCGACCTGGGAAGCGATCGTCATCTCGATCGGGGGGCTCGCGCTCGCCTGGATCGTCTACGACGCCCTCTGCCGACTCGTGCGCGACGAGCGGCTGCTCGCCCTTGCGGTCCTCGGCTCGGTTGCGGTCTCCGCGTGGGGGGCCGGCCGCCTGTTCGCGGGGCGCGCGGCTTTCCTCGAGGTCGGCGCGATGATCGGAACGATCATCGTCGGCAACGTCTTCTTCGTGATCATCCCGGCGCACCGGGAGCTCCTGCGCGCTAAGCAGGCAGGGCGCGAACCGGACCCGCGCTGGAACGCGCGCGGGAAGCAGCGCTCGGTGCACAACAACTACCTGACGCTCCCGGTCGTATTCGCGATGCTCTCGAACCACTTCGCGTTCACGTACGAGCACGCGCACGCGTGGCTCGTCCTCGTCGTCCTGATGGCGCTTGGCGCGCTCGTGCGCCACTTTTTCAACCTCCGCCACGTCGGCCGCACCGCGTGGTGGATCCCCGCGACCGCTCTCGCCGGCTTCGGCGTCGTCGCGTTGCTGATCCGGCCGTCCAACGGCCCGGCCGTCGCCTCCCGTGGCCCTCCCGTCCCCTTCGCGAAGGCGAACGCGGTGATCCAGCAGCGCTGCGTGCCCTGCCACTCCGTGAACCCGACGCAAGCAGGGTTCACCTCGGCGCCGAAGGGCATCCGCTTCGACATGCGCGCCGAGATCGAGGCGCAAGCTGCAGCGATCGAGGAGTGGGCGGTCGTGCTGAAGGCGATGCCACCGGGGAACCTCACGCACATGACACAGGCCGAGCGCGACGTGCTCGCGAGGTGGTCGCGCTCCCGATAGGGTCGCGCGCGTGCTCGAGATCACCGCCGCCGGCATGCGCTTCGTCGCCCGCTTCGAAGAGGATCTCGCGCCGCAGACAGTCGCCGCGTTCCGCGCGATCCTCCCATTCGAGGACCGGATCATCCACTGCCGCTGGAGCGGCGAGTCGAACTGGATCCCGTGGGGCGACCGCGACCTGGGAATCGGGCCCGAGAACGCGACCTCGTACCCGCGCCCGGGCGAGCTCGCCCTCTACCCGGGCGGTGTCAGCGAGACCGAGCTGCTCTTCCCTTACGGCTATTGCAACTTCGCTAGCAAGGCAGGCCAGCTGGCCGCGAACCACTTCGCGACGCTCGTCGAGGGCGGGGAGCAGCTGGCCGAGCTCGGCCGCCGCACGCTGTGGGAGGGCGCGCAGCCGATCTCGTTCCGCGAGACCAAGTAGCGCCGACGTCTTCAGCGAAGCTAGCGCTCTTCGCGCACGTAGGGAAGCCCAAGGCTCGCCGGCGCGCCCAGGCGGCGCCGCGCGCCGCTCGACGAGGCGAGCACGAGGACGACGACCGTCATCAGGTACGGCAGCGAGTTCGTCCAGAGCTCGGTCGGCCCGAAGTGGATGCCGCGGGCCTGCAACTGCGGGGACAGTGCCTGCAGGGCGCCGAAGAAGTACGCGCCGACGAGGCAGAGCTCCGGTCGCCAGAAGGCGAAGATGACAAGCGCGATCGCGATCCAGCCGGCGCCGCCCGTGATCCCGTCCACCCACTGCGGCGTGATCGCAAGGGTGAAGGTCGCGCCCGCGACTCCTGCGAACGCGCCGCCGGCGAGCGTGTGCGCGTACCGGTACGCGGCGACGTTGATCCCCATCGCGTCAGCCGCCGCGGGCGACTCGCCGACAGCTCGTACGTTCAACCCAAGCCGCGTCCGCGAGAGGTAGAGCCAGACCGCGGCGACGCAGGCCCAGGACGCGTAGACGAGCACGTTCTGGCCGAACAGGATCGGCCCGACTATCGGCCAGCCCTGGACGCTTCCGGGGAACAGCGCATGGAATTGGTTTCTCGCGGGGTTGGCGGCCAGGTTGAGGTCGCTGCCGAGATAGGAGGAGAGACCGGCCGCTCCCGCAAAGATCGTTAGCGCGAGCCCGGACACGATCTGGCTCGCCCGCAGCGTGATCACGAGGAAGGCGTGGATCGCGGCCATCGCCGCGCCTGCGAGCGCCGCCACGCCAATCGCCGCGGCGAGCGAGAGCCCCGAGCCGGCGTGGAGACGCTGCACCGTCCAGAAGCCCATGACGGCGCCGACGAGCATCATCCCTTCGACGCCGAGGTTGAGCACGCCCGAGCGCTCGGCGAGCAGCTCGCCCAGCGCCGCGTAGAGCAGCGGCGTCCCGTACGCGACGCCGGACGCAAGGAGGACGACAAGCAATGAGCTGTTCATGCGGCCGGCTCCGGCGCAGAGGCGGCGGCCTCCGTCGCGCGCCGGCCGAGGCGGATGCGGTAACGAACGAGCAGCTCACCGCCGAGCGCGGAGAAGAGGATGATCCCCTGCATGACGCCGACGAGCCCTGCCGGGAAGTCGGCGCCCTGCAGCGTGTTGCCCGCGTTCTGGAGTCCGCCGATCAGGAACGCGACGAGCACGACGGCGAACGGGTTGTAGCGGCCGAGCGCCGCGACGACGATCCCCGTGTAACCGTAGTACTGCCTCTGGAGCCCGTTCGGGTCGGCGTCGAGCGTATGCCGGAAGTCGCCGTCCTGGCTCGCGCCGCCCAGCCCGGCGATGGCGCCCGAGATCGCCATCACGGCGAGGATCTTGCGGCGCGTCCGGATCCCTGCATACCGGGCGGCCCGCGCCGAGTCGCCGAGCACCTGCGCCTCGAAGCCGAAGCGGGTTCGCGAGTAGAGACCCCACAGCACCACGGCGACGAGGACCGCGATCCCCGCGCCAAGCGGCAGCGCGATTCCCCCCTGGACGTGCAGCGTCGCGGCAGGCCAGACCGCGGAGTTCGGGAGCGGCTTCCCGGTCGGAAAGACGGTCGCGTTGAATCCGGTCGTCTGCCGCCAGTACGACTCGGTGTTGAAGATCAGATACGTCAGCAGGTAGGCGGCCACGTAGTTGAGCATCAGCGACGTGATGATCTCGTTGGTCTTGCAGAAGGCCCGCAGGATTCCGGGGACGAGCGCCCAGGCGGCGCCCCCGGCGCAGCCGGCGACCACCATCGCAGCGATCACGAAGGGCGACGGCCCGCCGTTGCCGCCGAGATAGAGGCCCGCGGCTGCGCCGGTGATCGCGCCGATGTAGAGCTGGCCCTCGCCACCGATGTTGAACAGGCGCATGCGGAACGCGGCGGCGGCCGCGAGGCCGGTGAAGGCGAGCGGCGTCGCCGAGATCAGCGTGTCGTTGAGCGCGCCCTTGGCCACGAACGCCGCGTCGAACAGCCGGCGGTAGCTCGAGAGCGCGTCGTGGCCGGTCGCGAGCAGGACGAGGCCCGAGGCGAAGAAGGCGAAGACGAGCGATCCCGCGGGAACGGCGACCAGCAGCCAGCGCGGCTGGCGCAGTCTTCTTTCAACCCTCACGGGGGTCCTGTCCTCCGGCCATCAACAGGCCGATCTCCTCGACGCTCGCCTCGGCCCGCGTCGTCTCGCCGACGATCGCACCCTCGTACATGACCGCGATCCGGTCGGCGAGCGCAAGGATCTCGTCCAGATCCTCGCTCAGCATCAGCACGGCCACGCCGTCGGCCGCAGCGTCGCGCAGGTACGCGTGCACCGTCTCGATCGCGCCCACGTCGAGCCCACGCGTCGGCGAAGCGGCGACGAGCAGGCGTGGCTTTCCGGAGAACTCGCGCGCGAGCACGACCTTCTGCAAGTTGCCGCCAGAGAGCAGCCGCGCTGGTGCACTCGGGCCGGGAGCCGCGATTCGATAGCGCCGGATCAGCTCGACTGCGCGATCGCGGATCCGGCGCAGGCGCAGGATCGGCCCTCGGGACGACGACGGCTCGCGGTACGACCGGAGCGCGAGGTTGGACGCGATGCTCAGGCTCGGCGCGAGTCCTGTGCCGAGCCGGTCCTCCGGGACGTACGCGACACCGGCCGCGATCGCTGCGCGCGGATCGCCACCCCGAAACGGGGCTCCGCCGACGCGCATGGTGCCGCGGGTCGGCGCGCGGATTCCGGCCACCGCCTCCGCGAGCTCACGCTGCCCGTTGCCTGACACCCCGGCGACCGCGGCGATCTCGCCCGCACGCACGGCGAGCGAGACGCCCTTCACCGCAGCACCGCCGCGGTCTCCTTCCGCCCAGACGTCGGCGAGCTCCAGTACGAGCTCGCCTGGAGCACGAGGCTGTGCGGCCGATCGCTCCCCGAGCAGCTCACGCCCCACCATCAGCGCGGCTAGCGAGCGAGGCGTCGCCTCGCCGGCGGAGACCGTCGCGATCGTCCGCCCGCCCCGCAGCACGGTGACGCGGTCGGCGACCGCCTTCACCTCGTGCAGCTTGTGCGAGATGAAGACCACCGTCCGTCCCTCCCCGGCCATCTCGCGCAGCGTCTCGAACAGGACCTCTGCTTCCTGCGGCGTCAGCACCGCCGTCGGCTCGTCGAGGATCAGGATGCGGGCCTCGCGGTAGAGCGCCTTCAGGATCTCGACCCGCTGCTGCTCGCCCAGCGAGAGCTGCCAGATCCGGGCACGCGGATCCACAGCCAGGCCGTACCGCTTGGAGAGCTCGGCGACGCGGCGCTCGATCGTGCGGCGGCGGAGCCGGAACGCGCGGCCCTCGCCGCGGTGGTCGCCGAGGACGACGTTCTCCGCGACTGTGAAGGGCTCGACGAGTCGGAAGTGCTGGTGGACCATCGAGATCCCCGCTTCGAGCGCCTCCCGCGGCGCGTGGAGCTCCACCGGCCGTCCGTAGAGGACGATCTCACCCTCGTCCGGCCGATAGAGCCCCGTCAGGATGTTCGAGAGAGTGCTCTTTCCGGCGCCGTTCTCGCCGAGGAGGGCGTGCACCTCGCCGGCGGCGGCCTCGAAGTCGATTCGGTCGTTCGCCAGGACCCCAGGGAACCGCTTCGTGATCCCGCGCATCGCGACTGCCGGAGGCGGAGGGGCGGCGTCGTCGTCGTCGCCCCTCCGGTCGAGCTCGATCAAGGCCTAGCCCTTCGGGCTGCCGATCACGCCCTTCACGAGCCAGTTCATCGAGTACAGGTTCGTGACCGTAAGCCGCTTCCCCTTCGGGACGCGGAGCTTGCCCTTCTGGTCGTAGAGCGGCCCAGTGAACTCGTAGAACGACCCGTTCTCGATCGCCTTCATCTTCTTCGCGATCGCTGCCTTCGTCTTGGCGCTCACCTTCGGCCCGTACGGGGCGAGCGTCGTGAAGCCGTCCTTGATGCTTCCGTAGTAGAAGCCGGACTTCCAGGTCCCGTTCATCGCGGCACGAACCCGGCGCAGGTAGTACGGCCCCCAGTTGTAGACGGAGGCCGTCAGCCACGAGGTCGGCGCGAACTTTTTCGCGTTCGAGTCGTACCCGACCCAGGGGACGTGCTTCGACTGGGCGAACTGGCCGGTCGCCGGCGAGTCGACGTTCTGGCCGAGCACGTCGGCGCCCGCCGCGTAGAGGCTCTCGGCCGCCTTCTTCTCCTTGGCCGGGTCGAACCAGGAGATCGTCCACACGAGCTTGACCTTGGCCCGGGGGTGCATCAGCTGCGCGCCGAGGGCGAATGCGTTCGCGTGCCGGATCACCTCCGGAATCGGATAGGCCACGACGTAGCCGAGCGTGCCCTTCTTCGTCGCCGCGCCGGCGGCCATGCCGGAAAGGAAGATCGTGTCTTCTGCGGCGCCGAAGTACTCGGACAGGTTCTTGGCCGTCTGCGTCCCTGTCGCCTGCTCGAACAGCACCTTCGGGTACTTCGTCGCGAGCTTCGTGTCGAAGTAGCCGTACGACGTCCCGAAGATCATCTGGTAGCCGTCTCGAACGAGGGCGGCCACGGTCTGCTGCAGCTGGGAACCGACCGCGATGTTCTGCTTGTACGTCGTCTGGACCTTGCTCCCGAGGGCCTTCTGGACGTACAGCCGGCCCTGGTCGTGCGCCTGCGACCAGCCGGCGTCGTTGTGCGGCCCGACGTAGATCCAGGCGACTTTGAAGACCTTGGACTGCTTGTGTGTCCTCGCCGAGCCGGTCGCCACGCCCAGCGCAAGAACCGCAGCGCCGGCGCACACGAGGAGCGGCACGACGAAGGCGTGCTTCCCGTTCTTCATCTCCTCCTCTTTCCTCCGGGGATCGGGCGCGAGGACGCCACTATAGGACTCGGAGCGGGAGCGGGCTAGCGCCTTCGAGCGGCAAGCCGTCCCAGCGCCCCGGCCAGCACATCGACGGCGAGCAAGACGTCGTCGGCGCTCGACTCCTCCTCGGGCGCGTGACTGACGCCGCCGTTCAAGCTCCGGACGAGGAGCATCGCCGTCGGCACGCCTGCCGCAGCGAGAACCGCCGCGTCGTGGCCGGCGTTGCAAGGCAGGTCGATGACGGGAAGCTCGCGCTCCTCGAGCTCGGCGCGCAGCACGGCGCGCGGCTCGGACGCCATCGCGACGTGCGCCGAGCGGAAGTCGGGCTCGAGCTCGAGCTCGGCGACGAGCCGGTCGAGGCGCTCGGGATCCGGCGCGCGCACGTCGACGGAGAGGCGGACGCGCGCCGGGATTACGTTGGCTGCGCCCGGCTCGACCTCGAGCCGACCGACGGTCGCGACCGCGCCGTCGATCGCGGCAGCGGCGGACCGAACGCGGAGGACGTACTCGGCCGCGGCGACGAGGGCATCCTGCCGGGCGCTCATAGGCACGGTTCCAGCGTGGCCTGCGAGGCCCTCGAACAGACGCTCCCCGCGGACGATCCCCGCGACGTTCGTGACGAGCCCGAGCGGCGCGCCGGCCCGCTCGAGCACCGGTCCTTGCTCGACGTGTACCTCGAGGAAGAACGAAGGGCGCTCAGTGCCGGCGACGAAAGCGGTGCTCCCAACGCAGCCACGCTCTTCGTCGCGGAAGACGACGACGGCGCCCTTGCCGACACGCTCGACCGCCTCGATGCCTGCAACGACGCCGAGGGCACCGTCGAACTTGCCGCCCTGGGGCACCGAGTCGAGGTGCGATCCGGTCATGACGGACGGGTCGCTCGTCCGCCCGATCAGGTTCCCCGACCGGTCTACCTCGACGGCGAGCCCGGCCTCCTCGAGCCAGGTGGCCGCAAGCTCGTGGGCGCGTTGCTCGCCCGCGCTCCCGCCCACACGGTCGGCGCCCGGCCCACCGCCGATGGCGTAGAGCTCGTCGAGCCGCTCGAGGACGCGCGCGCCCGTTATTCCCGTCGGCGAACCTCATGAGGATGCCTGGCCAAAGACCCGGCGGGTCGAGCAGCGTGGAAGCCATGCCCGAGCGCGGAGGAGCTCATGTCCCGACCTGCGGACGAAGTCGGCGAGGGAGATGAATCCCAACGATCGGTCACGTCGACTGCTCCGAAGCGCATCTTACGGTGCGCGGCTCAGGAAAGTCCCTCGTGCCTCGGCCGAGGGCCGCGGCTCTGAGCAGCAGCAGCAGGTTCTCAGTTAGGTTCATATCGTCTTGACGAAGTCCCCGCACTCTGCGACACGCACATGTCTTTGTCGGTGCGGGAGTAGCTCGGTGTGAGATTCTCCAGATGTCTTGCCTCCGTACGACTCCTCTTGATGCAGTCCCCGCACTTCGCGACGCACCAAGCGTCGCCTTCCGGGATCTGCCTTCTCGTTCACGAAGGACCCACCCGATCGAAGTAGATGAGGCTAACGTCCTGTACGCCCGCACGCGGAGTCTGTACGGTCACACCGAGCTCGTGCGGCAGGCGCCCGGGAGAGTTTAGGAAACATAAGTTTAGGAAATCCCTGCCGGCTCGAGCCGGGTCGCGAAAGGGAGGAGAAGCGGATAAAAGGCTTTGAGAGTGCCCCCGGCCGGAATCGAACCAGCGCACGCGGTTTAGGAAACCGCTGCTCTATCCACTGAGCTACGGGGGCGCGCCCCGACAGGGTAGCGCCGCCGCTTCTCAGGTTGAGACGGCTAGGAGGGGCGGTTCGCCAGCTTCACGCTGACGTTGTGGCTCTTGCCGCCGCGCTTGTACGTCAGTGTCACCGTGTCGCCGGGCTTGTGGGCGGCGATCGCGCCCGCGAGCTCGCCCGAGGTCGTAACCGGCGAGCCGCCGAGCGCGGTGACGATGTCGCCGGCCTTCAGGCCCGCGCGCGTCGCCGGCGTGCCGGGCCGCACGGCCGCAACTCGGGCATTCGCCGCACTCGAGTCGAGCGAGACGCCGAGGTAGGCGTGCTGGGCCTTGCCGCTCGAGACCAGCTGCTTGACGACCGAGGTGACGGTGTTCGAGGGGATCGCGAAGCCGACGCCTTCGCTGCCGCCGGAGTTGCTCTCGATCTGCGCGGTGATGCCGACGACTTTCCCGTCAGAGCTCAGCAGCGGCCCGCCGGAGTTGCCGTGGTTGATTGCGGCGTCCGTCTGGATCGCGTTCTGGATGCTGAAGCCGCCCGGCGAGTCGATCGTCCGGTGCAGCGCGCTGACGATTCCGCTCGTGACCGTCTCGGCGAGCCCGAAGGGGCTCCCGATCGCGACGACCCCGTCGCCGACGGCGAGCGAGCTGGAGTCTCCGAGCGAGAGCGGGTAGAGCTGCGAGGCCGGTGCGGAGATCTTGACCACGGCGACATCCGTCGAGCTGTCGCTGCCGACGAGCTTGGCGCTGTACGTCTTGCCGTTCCAGAGGGTGACGGTCATGTTCTTCGCGCCGGCGACGACGTGCTGGTTCGTCACGATGTCGCCGTTGGCGTCGTAGACGAAGCCGGAGCCCTGCGATCGCTGCGCCTGCTGGCCGCCGAAGGGGAAGCTCGCGGCCTGGCTCGACACCGAGATCTGGACGACCGCCCTATATGCGCGCCGGTAGATCGCGTTGACCGAGAGCGGCGCACTCGAGACGGGCTGCGAGTTGGGGACGGTCACCACCTGGTGGACAACGGTCTTCGTGTTGCCCGAGGAGAACGCTGCATACGCCAGAGCCCCGCCGCCCGCCCCCAGGCAGGCTGTTGCTAGGAGAGACACGATGAGGGGTGTGGGCGGACGACGGGGCATCAGGGGGAGGGACTCCTTTTTCGTCAGGTGACGGACTGCATCTGACCAATCCTGCCTAAGACAAGCCTGAGACTCGACTAAGAACTCGGTAAGAACGCAAGCGGATTCTCAGCGGGCTCTCACACTCGCGGAGCAAAATGGGCCCGATGAAGATTCTCGTAGTCGACGACGAACGCGCAGTGCGCGATTCCCTGCGCCGGGCCCTCGAGCTCGAGGGATACGAGATCGAGCTCGCCGCGGACGGCAACGAGGCGCTCTACCGGCTCGAGTCGGAGACGCAGCCTGACGCCGTGGTCCTCGACGTTCTCATGCCCGGCGTCGACGGTCTCGAGGTCTGCCGCACGCTGCGGCGATCGGGCAGTCGTGTCCCGGTGCTGATGCTGACCGCGCGGACGCAGGTCGAGGACCGCGTCGAAGGCCTCGACGCCGGTGCCGACGACTACGTGACGAAGCCGTTCGCGCTCGAGGAGCTGCTCGCCCGTCTGCGCGCGCTCCTGCGCCGGACGGCCGATGGGTCCGGCGAGGCTCTTCGCTTCGCAGATCTCGAGCTTGACCCGGGCACGCGCGAGGTGAAACGCGGCGACGAGTTGATCGAGCTCACGCGGACGGAGTTCTCGCTGCTCGAGCTGTTCATGCTCAATCCGCGCCAGGTGCTGACCCGCTCCGTGATCTTCGAGCGAGTTTGGGGCTACGACTTCGGCTACGGCTCCAACTCGCTCGACGTGTACATCGGGTACCTGCGGCGCAAGACCGAGGCAGGCGGCAAGCCGAGGCTGATCCAGACGATGCGCGGCGTCGGTTACGCCTTGCGCGAGCCGTGAGCTTCCGGGTCCGCCTCACCCTGGTCGCCGCCGCGGCCGTCGGGCTCGCCGTCGTCGTAGGCTCGGCCCTCATCTTCGTGCTCGTCCGGAACGAGCTGCAAGGCGATGCCGACAAGACCCTGCAGGAGCGAGCGGCGGCGATCAGCGGCGGAGGGCGGATCGAGACGGGCCCGAGTGGCTCTCACCTCGACATCCCGCCGTTCTTCGGCGTCTACGCGCAGGTCGTGAACGCGAACGGGCAGACCGTCCGCCCGCTCGGGCAAGGGGCGCTGCCCATCAGCAAGCGCGTGCTCGACGTTGCTCGCGGCCACGGCTCTCAGTTCTTCTCCGAGACGAGCCTTTCGGGCCGGCCGTCCCGGGTCCTGACGATTCCCATCCATGTGCCGGACGTCGGGCTCGCGGCGCTCCAGGTCGCCACCGACGTGAGCGGCCTGCACCGGACACTGCACCGAATCGGCATCGTCCTGATCCTGATCGCGCTGGGCGGGATCGCAGTCGCGGCCGGCCTCGGCCTGGCCGTCTCGCAGGCGGCGCTGCGGCCGGTGCGGCGCCTCACCCAGACAACCGAGACCGTGACCGAGACCGGCGACCTCTCACAACGGATCGAGGCGAGTGGCCAGGACGAGCTCGGCCGGCTCGCAGCGTCCTTCAACACGATGCTCGCCGCGCTCGAGGAGTCGAGCCGGGCGCAGCGCCAGCTCGTCGCCGACGCCTCGCACGAGCTGCGCACGCCTCTGACGAGCCTGCGGACGAACATCGAGGTCCTTGCCGGGGAGCGCTCGCTGCCGCCCGGCGAGCGCGAGCGGCTTCTCAGCGACGTGGTCGAGCAGCTCGGCGAGATGACGACGTTGATCGCGGAGCTGATCGAGCTTGCGCGCGCGGAGCTGCACCCGGAAGAGGCGGAGGACGTGCGCCTGGACCTGCTCGCGGCGGGGGCCGTAGAGCGCGCGAAGCGGAACCGGCCCCAGGTGAGGTTCACGACGGACCTCGAGGAGTCCGTTATCCACGGCGCCCCGTCGACGATCGAGCGCGCGGTTGCAAACCTGCTCGACAACGCCGCAAAGTGGACCCCGGCCGGCGGCGAAGTCGAGGTCGTCGTCCGCGACGGCGAGCTAACAGTGCGGGACAGCGGCCCCGGGATCGCCGAGGAGGACTTGCCGTATATCTTCGACCGCTTCTACCGCGCCTCGTCGGCGCGCGGGCTGCCCGGGTCGGGACTCGGGCTCGCGATCGTGAAGCAGGTCGCGGAGGCTCACGGCGGGCAGGTCGTGGCCGAGCGGGCTGACGGCGGCGGGACGCTGATGCGCCTGCGGCTGAACGGGCGCGGCGCCTCTTAGAGAGTTCTTAGCGCGCTCTCAGAGCTCTTTCAGGCGCGGCTGGTTCCCTGAGGCTCCGTCAAGCCGAAAGGAGCCCCCATGGGTGGATCGCTAAAACGCAAGGTCGTCGCCGGAACCGCGGCCGCACTCGCGGTCGGCGGCGCCGGCGCCGGAATCGCCGCAACGCGGCTCGGCTCTTCCCCGAGCCAGGAGAACAAGGCAGTCGTCGACGATGCGGCGAAGCAGCTCGGCGTTCAGCCGAGCGCGCTCAGCAGCGCGTTGAAGAAGGCGCTCGAGAACCGCGTGGATGCCGCAGTGGCGGCCGGACGGATCACCAAGGCCGAGGGCGACCAGCTCAAGCAGCGGATCGAGTCGGAGAACGTCCCGTTCTTCGGGCCGATGCTCGGCTTCGGCCACTTCGGCCTCCACCGTCTCGGCGGCCTCTCGGCTGCAGCGTCATACCTCAAGGTGACCGAGAGCCAGCTCGACTCCAAGCTCGATTCCGGCAAGACGCTGGCCCAGATCGCAAAGGATGAAGGCAAATCCGTCGACGGCCTGGTCGCCGCGATGAAGAACGACCTGAAGACGAAGCTCGACCAGGCAGTCTCGGCCGGCCGGCTGACGAAGACGCAGGCCGACCAGATCCTGAGCGATTCGGACCAGCGGATCACCGATCTCGTCAACGGCAAGCTCATGCGTCCCCCCGGCCGGGAGGGCTTCTTCCGCAACGCGCCCGGCCCGGACGGAGGCCAGCACGAGGCCTTCCCTGGAGGCATGTGAGCGTGCGCCCGTCGAGGATCGAGGCAGCCCGCGGGCGCGTCGCCGGTGCGAAGCGTTTCGCAGTCGCGGCGGCCACGGTGGGCTTCCTCGGGGCTCTGCTCCTCGCGCGGGCGAGCCACCCGGGCCACACCGCGACCGCAGCTCGCTCGACGTCCGTCTCCCAAGCCGGCAGCACTCAGTCAAGCGACGACAACGGCAGCCTCCAGCTCGGCTCGGCCTCGGTCTCCACGCCGGCGACGAGCGCCGCGCCGCAGGTGAAGACGAGTGTCTCCTGAGCAAGACTCCTTCCCCGCCATGGGCGTGGAGGTCGTCGTCGGGGGCGCCTCTCCGGAGGAGCTTGCTGCAATCCGGCGGCTCTTCGAGGACTGGGAGCGAGTCTTCTCGCGCTTCAGGCCCGAGAGCGAGCTGAATCGCCTCAACCGCGATTTCTCCGAGGTGGTCGTGCTCTCGCGCGTGTTCGCGTGCGCGATGCGGACGGCGCTCGGCGCGGCCGCAACGACGAACGGGCTGGTCGACCCGACGCTCGGCGAGGCGATCGAAGCCGCCGGGTACGACCGAGACTTCCCCCTGCTGGCGGACGACGAGCGGCCGCTCGGCCCATCCGCGCCTGGGCGTTGGCGGATGCTGCGCCTCTCCGGGCGGCTGCTCTCCCGTCCAGCGGGAACCAAGCTCGACCTGAACGGGGTCGTGAAGGCGCTCGCAGTCGACGCGTCGCTCGAGCTCATCTCCGGCGACGGGCTCGTCGCCGCCGGCGGTGACGTCGCCGTCCGCGGCGAAGCGGTGGTCGGGCTTCCCGGCGACGGCGCGCTCCGCCTGACGGCCGGCGGGATCGCGACCAGTGGCATCACCAAACGCCGCTGGCGCCGAGCCGGAGCGCTTCAGCACCACCTCATCGATCCGCGGACCGGCCGGCCCGCCGAGTCGCGCTGGGAGGAGGTGACCGTCGCGGCCGGATCGTGCGCCGCCGCGGACGTAGCGGCGAAGGCGGCCTTCCTGCTTTCCGGCGACGGGCCCGGCTGGCTCGACGAGCACGGCCTGCCGGGACGCTTCCTCGCGGGCGAAGCCGTCGTGACCAACAGAACCTGGCACGAGGCCGTCGGCAGGAACGAAGCAGCCGCCGCATGATCATTGCAGCGGCGAACGTGACCTGGTACGTCGCGCGCGCGGGCGGCATGCTCGCCCTTGTGCTGCTGACGGCCTCGGTCGTGCTCGGCCTGCTGCTCTCGAACAAGGTCAGCCTCAGACGCTGGCCCCGCTTCGCGCTCGAGGACGTGCACCGTTTTGTCGGCCTGCTCGCGGGCACCTTCATCGTGATCCACGTCGGTGCGCTTCTCCTCGACAGCTACCTGCCCTTCTCGCTCACGAACGTGCTCGTCCCGGGGTCTGCGCCGTACCGGCCGCTGGCGGTCGCCGCGGGCGTCGTTGCCGCAGAGCTCTTGGTGGCGCTCGCGGTCGCGAACCACTACCGGAAGCGGCTCTCGTATCGCTTCTGGCGTCGCACCCACTACCTGAACTTCGCGGTCTGGTTGCTCGCGTTCGCGCACGGGGTCTTCGCCGGGACGGACAGCGGGACGACCTGGGCGCTCGCGGTCTACCTCGCCTTGGGCTCCGCGGTGGCGGGCCTGACCGTCTCGAGACTGGTCCGGCCCGGCGCAGCCGATTCGCCACGGCCGGCGGTACGCTGACCACGTGCACGATGTCCGTGATCAAGCGTCGCGCTGGCTGGCGCGCGGCGACCGCGTTGCCCTGGCGACGGTGGTCGCCACCCGGCGCTCGGCGCCCAGGCCGGTGGGCTCGAAGCTGGTCGTCTCCGAGAGGGGCGAGCTCCTCGGCTCGGTCTCCGGCGGCTGCGTCGAGAGCGACGTGGCCGTGCAGGCCGGCGAGGTCATCGCCACCGGCGAGCCTCGCCTGCTCTCCTACGGGATCTCGGACGACGAGGCCTGGGCGGTCGGACTGCCGTGCGGCGGAGAGATCGACGTCTTCGTCCAGCGGCTAGAGAAGGAGCCGCCCGGCGACGGCGCGGGCGTGCTGCTCACCTTCCTCGCAGGCGAGCGTGCGGGCGAGCAACAGCTCGTGCACGAGAGCGCGATCGAGCCGGGGCCGAGCCGCGTGCTCGAGCTCGACGGCGAGACGGTCTTCGCCGAGGTTCTCGGCCCGCCGCCACGACTGGTCGTGGTCGGCGCGACCGACACCGCCGAGGCCCTCTGCCGTGCGGCCGGTGCTCTCGGCTGGCAGACGCTTGTCGTCGATCCGCGGCCGCAGCTGGCGACGGTGGAGCGGCTGCCGAGCGCGGGCGAGCTCATTGTGGCCTGGCCTGACGAAGGCCTCGAGAAGCTCGGCCCCGACCGCGATGCCGCGATCGTCGTCCTCACCCATGAAGAGCGGCTTGACGTTCCCGCGCTGAGGGCCGCGCTTGCAAGCGAGGCGTTCTACGTCGGAGCGATCGGCTCCCGCAAGACGCAGGCGCGCCGGCGTGAGCGCCTGCTCGAGGCGGGCGTGCCGGAGGAGAGCCTCGAGCGGCTCGCCGGTCCGGCGGGCCTCGACCTCGGCGCGCAGACTCCCGCCGAGACCGCGGTCTCGATCCTCGCCGAGATCCTGGCCGTGCGGGCCGGCCGCGAAGGCGGCAGGCTCCGCGACCGCAGCGGGCGTATCCACGCGGCGGCGCAATAATCCCGGGCATGGGCTGGTTGACGGAGCTGGTCGACGAGCGCGGCGCCGAGGCGCTCGACCTGCACGCGCAGACGATCAACCCGCAATTCGTACGCCTCCTGCGGACGATCGGCTTCGACCGGCGCTGGGCGCGCGCCCAGGGCCAGTACCTCTGGGACGCGGACGGCAACCGCTACCTGGACGTGCTCGGCGGGTTCGGGATGTTCAACGTCGGGCGCAACAACCCACGCGTCAGGGAGGCCCTCGTCGAGGCGCTGGAGCTCGATCGGCCGGGCTCCGTCCAGCTCGGCGTCGATTCGCTCCCCGCGCTGCTCGCGGAAGAGCTCCTCCGGCGCGCGCCGGGGAACGTCGAGCGCGTCCTCTTCACCAGCTCTGGCGCTGAGTCGGTCGAGGCTGCGATCAAGCTCGGTCGCGCGGCGACCGGCCGGTCTCGCGTGCTCTCTGCCGAGCACGGCTTCCACGGGCTGACGCTGGGCGCGCTCTCGGCGAATGCGAGCGCGGAGTTCACGACACGGTTCGGTCCGCTCCTGCCGGGCTTCGAGCGGGTGTCCTGGGACGATCTCGCCGCGCTCGAGGACAAGCTTGCCGCGGAGGACGTGGCGCTCTTCATCGTCGAGCCGGTCCAGGGCAAGGGGGTCAACCTCCCTTCGGCCGGCTACCTGGAAGGGGCGCAGCAGCTCTGCCGCCGCTACGGGACTCTCTTCTGCGTCGACGAGGTCCAGACCGGCTTCGGCCGCACCGGCCGGATGCTCGCGCTCGAGCACTGGGGCCTGGAGCCGGATCTGATCACGGTCGCGAAGTCGCTCTCGGGGGGCTACGTGCCGGTGGGCGCGCTGCTGATGTCCGCGGAGGTCTACGACGGCGTCTTCGACTCGCTGCCGAATGCGGTCAGCCACGGCTCGACCTTCGCGCCGAACGACCTCGCGATGGTGGCGGGCCTGGCAACCCTTCGCGAGCTCGACCAGCAGGGCCTGGTCGAGCGCTCGGCGCGGCTGGGCCAGCTTCTGCTCGAGCGGACGCGGCCGTTCGTCGAGCGCTTCGAGGTCGTCCGCGACGTGCGTGGGCTGGGTCTCTTGTGGGCGATCGAGTTCGAAGAGCCGCCCGGCGGCTCGCGCACCTGGAAGCTGCTCGAGCGCATCCAGCCCGGGCTCTTCTCGCAGCTCGTGGTCGTGCCGCTCTTCCGCGACCACCGGATCCTGAGCCAGGTCGCCGGGCATGGGCTGAACGTCATCAAGGCGATCCCCCCGCTCGTGATCACCGAGGAGGACCTCGAGTGGTTCGTCTCGGCGCTGGAAGAGACGATCGCCCGTGCCGAGAAGATGCCGCGCGCCCTGGTCCGCTTTGCGCTCGGAGCCGCCCGCGCAGGACGAGGCGCCCGGCGCCGGCCGGCGCGCGTCTAGCGCAGGTAGCCCAGCCGGCGCAGGAACTTCCGCAGGTGCACGAGGTACCGCCGCGCGGTCTTGTCCCAGCCCGGGCCGACGCGCCCCTCGCGCCTCAGCACGTCAAGCTGCTTGAACGCCGAGGCGCAGTGCCCGACCAGGCACTCGTCGGCGGCCCACGCGGAGAGGAAGCCGGTGTTGTCCTGCCGGTATTTCCTGGCCAGCGCCCACTGCCGGCGGGCGTCGCGGCGGGCGAGCGCCGGGAACTTCCTGGTGACGTCGAGGAACCGCCCGGCGCGATACGTCCAGATCTGAACGGGCCAGCTCGACGCCGCGAAGCTCGTGAACTCGTAGGAGAAGCGGTCGTCGGCGGAGACGAACTCCCGCAGGCCGTCGTGGTCGAGGTCGGCGCTCCGGTAGGCGACGTTCCCCCAGACGTGTGTGGCCAGCAGGTAGGTGTTCGCCCCGGCGATGTACCGGTAGACCTGCGAGTACCAGCAACAGTGGGCGCCGCCCCAGAAGAGATCGAGGACGATTTCCGGCTCGACGTCCCCGTCCAGGTCGACGACCGCGACCGACTTCTGATGCTCGAAGTACCTCGCCGGGTCGACCTCGGCGTAGCTCGCAAAGGGCTGGACGCTCCCGTCGACCAGGACTGCGCCGCCGCGCTTGATCGTCACGTGCGGGTTCGCGAAGCGGTAGTTCTTGGCGTCGTAGTCGTACGAGAAGTCGGCCTCGACGCTGCCGCCGGCCGCCGTCTCGACGACGTGCTTCGTCGTAGCGGCCCCGGCGATCCCGCAGGCCATCAGCGCCGCGACGGCGGAGGCGGCGAAAGCGAGCTTCACGTACCCAGGATAGGGCGGGTCAGGGGCTCCGGCTAGAGCTCGGCGGTCTCGGCGTGGCGCTCGGCGATGCAGCCGCGCGCCCACGTCTCTGCGGCTTCCACGAGCCGTCCGCAGAGGATGTCGAGCTCGCGCCCGGCATCAGGGAGATGATCGGGCGTGACCTCGATCCGGACCTGGTTCAGCGAGGCCTCGCTCTCCTCGCCGATCTCGTGACGCTCCTCGGCCACGATCGAGACCTCGCCCACCTTCGGCAGCAGCGACGCGGCGAGCTCGTCGATCTCGGCGGGCGACGGGCGACGGCCGGCGAACACGCCGAAGTTGACCCGGACCTCGACTCCGGGCGGCTCGACCTCGCGTACCCAGAAGGCCAGCTGTGGCTCGGCGAAACTCATTTGTAAAGCGTATAGCCTGAAGCCCGCCGGACCTAACCTTCGTACGGCTCCCAGCGAAACGTGCGGGTTGCAACGACCACCCCGACAAGGCCCCAGGCTGCAACGGCCGCGACCGATCCGGGCTGCGACCAGATCTCCTGGCCATGGAGCATGATCCCCCGTACGAGGCGCAGGAAGTACGTCAGCGGCAGCACGTCGGCGATCCACCGCAGGAACGTCGGGAACGAGTGCGGCGAGAAGAACGCGCCCGCGAGGAACGACGCCGGCAAATAGAGCGCGTTGATCACCGCCGAGACGCCCTCCGCGCTCCTGATCAGGGCGGTGACGCCGATCCCGAGGCCGCAGAAGGAGACCGCGCCGAGCAGCAGTGCCAGCACGAGCGAGCCGATCCGGTCGGGCATGCCGATCCCGAAGAGGACCCGGCCGAGCGCGACGAGCGCGACGACCTCGATCGCAAACGCCAGCATGAACGCCGACAGCACCGCCGCGATGTAGGCAGGGGCCGGCAGAGGCGTCGCGCGCAGGCGCTTGAGCACGCCCGTCTCACGTCTGATCACGAGCACGATGGCGACCCCCGCGAACGCGATCGAGATCGCGCCGTAGCCGATCATGCCGGCCAGGAGGAAGTGCGAGCCGCGGACACCGCCCTCGCTCTTGATCCGGTCGTTGCCGTACGTCGAGCCGAGCAGGACGAAGAAGATCATCGGGAGCAGGAAGGTGAAGAAGGCGAGCTCCAGGCTGCGCACGTACAACAGAAGCTCGCCCTTGAGCTCGTGTCGGTAAAGCCTCACTCGGCTTCCTCGCCCGTCAGCGATAGGTACACATCTTCGAGCGTCGGCCGCGTCACGACGAGGCCCTCGAGCTCGCGGTTCTCGCCGAGCGCCTTCTCGGTCAGCTCGTGCAGGACGCGTGTTGGATCGTCGGTCTTCACGACGACCTCGCGTCCGTTTTCGCGGTAGCGGATCTCGGTCGCGGTCGCGGCGCCGGTCAGCTCGCCGGGCGGTCCGGCAATGACGATCTCCCCGTGCCGCAGGACGGCGACGCGGTCGGCGAGGCGCTCGGCCTCGTCGAGGTAGTGCGTCGTGAGGAGGATCGTCTTGCCGAGGCTGCGCAGGGAACGGAGCGTCTCCCAGGCCTGCAGGCGTGCGTGCGGGTCGAAGCCGGTCGTCGGCTCGTCGAGGAAGATCAGCTCCGGGTCGCCGACTAGCGCCAGGCCGAGGTCGAGCCGTCTTCGCTGCCCGCCCGAGAGCCGCCGAACCAACACGCCCCGCTTCTCCTGCAGCCCGACGAGCTGGACGACCTCGTCCACCGGGCGCGGGCTCGAGTAGTACCCCGCGAAGAGCCAGAGGCTCTCGGCGACGGTGAGCGTCTGGTACATCGCCGGCGACTGCAGCACGACGCCGATGCGCTCCCGCCAGTCGCCGCCCGCCCGGGACGGGTCGACGCCGAGCACCTCGACCGAGCCGCCGTCGCGCCTGCGGTAACCCTCCAGGATCTCGACGGTCGTCGTCTTGCCGGCGCCGTTCGGGCCGAGGAGGCCGAAGACCTCGCCCTCCTGGACGTCGAAGCTGATGCCGCGCACCGCTTCGAGCTCGCCGTAGGACTTGCGGAGGTCGCGGACGGTGATCGCCGTCATGCGAGAGTGATCGCGACCATCCCCGCCGGCGGAAAGGCTGGCTCGTCGCTGCCGGTGAGCGCGGCCGCAATCTTGCCGCAGTCGGGTTGGTGGGCGACGACCACGACGACCTCGCCGCGCTCGGTCGCCGCCGCTCTCACGTCCTCGGCCGTGGCGCCCGGAGCCAGCCGCTCGTCGGGCTCGGGGTCGAGGCCCGCGGGTCGCGCGAGCTCGGCGCCGGTCTCGCGTGCGCGGAGCAGCGGGCTCGTCAGGACTGCGTCGGGGTGGATGCCTTCGGCGGCGAGGCGCTCGCCGAGGGACCGCGCGGCCTTCCGTCCCTCAGGGGTGAGCGGCCTCAGCTCGTCGGGCTCACCGTCCGCAGCCTCTGCGTGTCGAACAAGGTAGAGCTGCACGGCGCGGAGAATAGTGGCGTCTGTAGGCTCGGCGGTGTGCGGACGCTCCGCTACGTCGTCGCAGACGTCTTCACGGACACGCCCCTCGCGGGCAACCCTGTTGCGGTCTTCACGGACGCCCGCGCGCTGGGTGCGGACGAGATGCAGCGGCTCGCCCGTGAGCTGAATCTCTCGGAGACCGTGTTCGTCTTGCCGCCGGAGGCCGGTGGGCATGCACGGATCAGAATCTTCACGCCCGAGCTGGAGATGCAGTTCGCAGGCCACCCGACGCTGGGGACGGCGTTCGTGCTCGGGCAACCGATGCTGCTCGCGGAAATTCGGCTCGAGACCGGCGCTGGGATCGTCCCGGTGGGGCTCGAACGGGAAGGGGATCGCATCGTTTTCGGCCGGATGGAGCAGCCCCTTCCGAGCTGGGAGCCCTTCGAGGGCGCGGACGCCCTGCTGGCGGCGCTCGGAGTCGAGCGCTCGGAGCTGCCGGTGGAGATCTACGACAACGGTGCGCAACACGTGTACGTCGCGCTGCGTACGGAAGAGGACGTGGCGCGGCTGCGGCCGGGCCTCGGCGCGCTCGGCTTGCCCGCGGCGCTCGGAACGAACTGCTTCGCGGGCAGCGGAAGGCGCTGGAAGACCCGGATGTTCGGCCTCGGGGGCATTCCGGAGGACCCGGCCACCGGCTCGGCTGCCGGGCCGCTCGCCGTGCACCTCGCGCGTCACGGGAAGATCGGCTTCGGCGAGGAGATCGAGATCTCCCAGGGCGTGGAGGCCGGCCGGCCTTCGACGCTGTACGCGCGCGCCGATGGCTCAGCCGATCAGCTCGACCGGGTCGAGGTCGGCGGCAGCGCCGTGGTCGTGGCCCGCGGCGAGTTCCGCCTGCCCAGGTAACAATGCTGTTACAAGGGCTTTCGTCCCCGAGTCCTGTAGGCATACTGGGGGCATGGCCGCGAACCCGTGGTTGGCTTGGCTTCTTCCGATCGCATTCAGCGGTCCGTGGATCGCTGCCATCATCTGGATCTGCTTGAAGAGCGAGCTCGCCCCGGGCGACGCCGCCCCTTCGCTCGCCGAACAGGCGCGGCGGCGTCTGAGCTCTCTCTGACCCGTATAGAGCTTTAGGAAGGCCGGTCCAGGGCGACCGCCTCGATCACGGGGAGCTCCGGGGCGAGGGATCGCCAGAAGCGGCCGCCGTCCTCGGAGAGGTAGAGACGGTTGCGGGCTGCGTAGAGGACGTAGTCGGGATCGTCGTCCCCGATTGCGACGGCCCGGCCCGCAGGGAGGCCGCCGCCCGCTTCGCGCCACGTGCGCCCGGCGTCGTTCGAGACCATCAACGGCGGGCGCCGGTCGACAACGGCGATGACGGTTGAGCCCGATGCCGCCGCGGCCACGAAGCGGGGGAGGGACAGCTCCAGGCGTGCGGGCTCGACCTCCGCGTCCGTCCGGCCAAGCACCGTCTCTTCCTCGAGGTCGAGCTCGAAGACGCCGTCGACAGTCCGGACGAGCGCTCTCACTGGCCCCGCCGGCCGAGCAGGCCCGCCACGAGCGAGCTCGCCTGGTGGGCAGCGGCCGCGGGCGCGTGCCCGGCGCCACGCGCGACGAGGTACGCGG
>JBARRQ010000178.1:0-45715 GCA_049644305.1 Gaiellaceae bacterium | reverse complement strand
GCCCTGTGCGCCAGCGCCGTCGCGGCCAGGGCGGCGGGCCCCGGCGACCGGGCGCCCGCAGCCGACCGAGAGGGCAGGACAACGTCGAGCGGCAACGCACGGACGCGGAGGCCACGTCGACCGAAGGTCGCGAGCAGCCGCCGGTCGAGCCGGAGACGCCGGTGGTCTCCGAGGCAGTTGCGGACGCCCCCGACACGACCACGCCCGAGACGCAGCAAGAGGATCCGACCAAGCTGGAGCAGTCCGGCGACGAGTCGGCGGAGAAGACGGACGGCTAGCCGATGCTCCTGCCCAAGAAGACGAAGTTCCGCAAGTACCAGCGCGGCCGCCGCAGGGGGCTGGCCAAGGGCCAGACGACCGTGCAGGCCGGCGACTATGGGCTGAAGGCGATGGAGGCAGGCTGGGTGACGAACCGCCAGATCGAGGCCGCCCGCATCGCGATGACGCGAAAGATCAGGCGCGGCGGGAAGGTCTGGATCAACGTCTTCCCGGACAAGCCGGTGACCCAGAAGCCCGCCGAGACGCGGATGGGCTCGGGGAAAGGGGCTCCCGAGCACTGGGTCGCGGTCGTCAAGCCAGGCCGCGTCATGTTCGAGCTGGCGGGTGTCGACGAGCGCCTGGCGAAGGAGGCGCTTCGTCTCGCGGGCCGGAAACTGCCGATCAAGACGAGAGTCGTGACGAGGGAGGCCGATCTCTTTGCGAGCTAGGGAACTTCGCGAGATGACCGACGACGAGCTCGACCACCGGCTTGCCGAGACGCGCCAAGAGCTGTTCAACCTGCGGTTCCAAGGCGCGACCGGTGCGCTCGAGAACACGGCGCGCCTGAAGCTCGCCAAGCGCGAGATCGCGCGCATCCTGACGATCCGAAACGAACGTGAAGGACAACTGACGAGAGAGACCAGTGGCTGACGAGAAGAAGCAGACGAAGAAGAAGAAGGAAGAGACGACCTCCGAAGCGGTGGCCGAGGAGACCGCTCCGGCTGCTCCCGAAGAGGAGCCGGCCGCGGAAGAGGAGGAGACTCCGACGGCGGAGGAGCCGGCGGCAGAGCCGGAGCCCGTGGCCGAGGCCGCGGAGGAGCCGAGCGGCGAGGTGCCCACCGAGGAGGCCGAAGAGGCGGTCCAGGAGCCCCCTGCGGAAGCCGAGGAGCCCGCTGCGGAAGCCGAGGAGCCTGCCCCGGCCACCGAGACCGAGGCGGAGGCTCCGCCGGCTCAGCCGGCCCGCAAGCCGAAGCGAAAGCGCTTGCCGCGCGCGGAGCGCCACAAGCACTCCAAGCCGGTGCGGGAGCGCCCCAAGGAACGCCGACCGATCGGGCGGATTCCCAAGCCCGAGCACGCCCGAGGCCGGCGCCAGGAGCGCCGCGGGGTCGTCGTCTCGAGCGCGATGGACAAGACGATCGTCGTCAAGGTCGACACGGTGAAGGCGCACCGCAGATACAAGAAGGTCGTTCGCCGCTCGACCAGGTTCCACGCGCACGACGAGCAGAACGCCGCGAAGGTCGGCGATCTCGTGCGCATCGTGGAAACCAAGCCGCTGTCGAAGACCAAGAACTGGCGCCTGGCCGAGGTCCTCGAGGAGGCGAAGTAGCCCGGTGATCCAGCAGGAATCACGTCTTCGCGTCGCCGACAACACGGGTGCCCGCGAGATTCTCTGCATCCGGGTCAAAGGCGGCTCGCATCGACGCTATGCGCGCGTCGGCGACGTGATCACCGCGACCGTCAAGACTGCGAGCCCTCAGGGTGCGGTCAAGAAGGGCGAAGTCGTACAGGCGGTCGTCGTGCGGACCCGGAAGCCTTTTGGCCGCAACGACGGAACCACAATCGCCTTCGACGAGAACGCCGCCGTGCTGATCGACAGCGCTCGCAACCCGCGCGGGACCCGCATCTTCGGCCCGGTCGCGCGCGAGCTGCGCGAGAGGAACTTCATGAAGATCGTCTCTCTGGCTCCGGAGGTCCTCTGAGAGTGAGCGCGATGAGAGTCAGAAAGGGAGACCTCGTTCAGATGCTCGCCGGCAAGGACCGGGGTAAGCAAGGCCGGATCATCGAGGCGCGCCCGCGCGAGCGCCGCGTCATCGTCGAGAACCTCAACGTCGCCAAGCGCCACACGCGCCCCAAGCCGCTGAGCGACACCAGCAGGGTGGGTGGCGCGCAGATGACGCCCGGCGGCGTGATCGAGAAGCCTTCCGCGGTCCCGATCTCGAACGTGATGCTGGTCTGCCCGACCTGCAATCGCCCGACGCGGATCGGGATGACGACCAAGGAAGTGAAGGGCCGCGAGACCCGCGTGCGCGTGTGCAAGCGCGCGGATTGCCTCCAGGAGATCGACAAGTGAGCCGGCCGCGCCGGGCAGAGAGCACCGGCTACGAGCCACGCCTGAAGGCCGCCTACGATCGGGACGTCCGGCCGCGCCTGAAGGACGAGCTCGGCGTGCACAGCCTCATGCAGGTCCCTCGTGTCCAGAAGATCACGCTGAACATGGGCGTCGGCGAGGCGAAGACCGAAGCCAAGGCGCTCGACGGCGCCATCGACGAGCTGACGACGATCGCCGGCCAGCGCGCGCACGTTCGCCGCGCGCGGAAGTCGATCGCCGGCTTCAAGGTCCGCGAGGGTATGCCCGTCGGCGCGCGCGTCACGCTCCGAGGAGCCCGGATGTGGGAGTTCCTCGACCGGCTGGTGTCGATCGCGTTGCCGCGCATCCGCGACTTCCGCGGTCTCGATCCAGGCTCGTTCGACGGGCGCGGCAACTTCTCGGTCGGGATCCGCGAGCAGATCATCTTCCCCGAGGTCGACTACGACCAGATCGCCGCGATTCGCGGTCTGGACGTCGCGATCACGACCACGGCACCCGACGACGAGCAGGGCCTAGCGCTCCTGCGCGCGCTCGGGTTGCCGTTCGCAGAGACGAGCACCAGAAGGGAGCAACAGGCGTAAATGGCAAGAAAGGCATTGATCGAGAAGGCGGCGAGGCCTCAGCGCTTCAAGGTGCGCAAGTACTCGCGCTGCAACCGCTGCGGGCGGCCTCGGGCGGTCTACCGCAAGTTCGGGCTCTGTCGAATCTGCCTGCGGGAGCTCGCCCACGAGGGCGTCATCCCGGGCATGACCAAGTCGAGCTGGTAGCCGTGCAGACTGACCCGATCGCAGACATGTTGACCCGGATCAGGAACGCGAACCAGGCGCTCCAAGAGAGTGTCGGGATCCCGAGCTCGCGCCTGAAGGTGGAGATCGCCCGCTTGCTCAAAGAAGAGGGCTACGTCCGCGACTACCGCATCGTCTCGGCCGAGGAGTTCAACGAAGCCGAGGCGGACAAGAAGAAGCACCGTGCCTACGACACGCTCGTGATCGATCTCAAATTCGGGCGCAACCGCGAGCGCGTGATCACCGATCTCAAGCGCGTCTCCAAGCCTGGCCGCCGCGTCTACGCGCGGAAGGACCGCCTCCCGCGTGTTCTGGGCGGAATGGGAACGGCAATCCTGTCGACCTCCAACGGCTTGATCACGAGCCGCACGGCCGCCGAGCGGGGCGTCGGCGGCGAGGTGATCTGCTTCGTCTGGTGAGCCATGAGTCGAATCGGTAGACAACCGATCGAGCTTCCCTCCGGCGTCGGCGTCTCGATTTCGCCGGGCCGCGTGATGGTCAACGGGCCCCTCGGCGAGCTGAGCCAGCAGCTGCCTGCGCGGATGAAGGTGGAACAGCAGGACGCCACGGTCGTCGTCACGCGTCCCAGTGACCGCGGCGACGATCGTGCATTGCACGGGCTGACGCGGACGCTGATCGCAAACATGGTCGAAGGGGTCACCAAAGGCTTTCAAAAACGACTCGAGATCCAGGGCGTCGGCTATCGAGCCGCGCTCCGGGGAACCGACCTCGAGCTGAGCGTCGGCTTCTCCCACCAGGTCATCCTGAAGGCGCCGGCGGGGATCACCTTCGAGGTCCCGACGCCGACGGAAGTGATCGTGAAGGGAATCGACAAGCAGCAGGTGGGCCACACTGCCGCCGAGGTGCGGAAGGTCCGTCCACCCGAGCCGTACAAGGGCAAGGGCATCCGCTACGAGGGCGAGTACGTCCGCCGGAAGGTCGGGAAACGCGCATGAGACGACGCGTATGACGCAGCTCACCGTCAGGAAGGCGCGCGAGCGGCGGCACCAGCGCGTGCGGAGCAAGGTCACCGGCACCGCGGAGCGGCCGCGCCTGGTTGTGTTCAGGTCCAATCGCGGAATCGAGGCCCAGCTCGTCGACGACCTCGAGGGTCGAACGCTCGCCGCTGCCAGCTGGCTTCACCTGAGCTCGTTCAAGGGAGCGAAGACAGCCCAGGCGTCGGAGGTTGGAAAGCTGCTCGCGCAGAAGGCAAAGGAGGCCGGGATCGAGACCGCCGTTTTCGATCGTGGGGGGTACCTCTTCCATGGTCGCGTGAAGGCGCTGGCCGAAGCGGCGCGTGAAGGAGGCTTGAAGTTCTGATGGCAGTCGACCAAGAGACCAGGGAGCTGAAGGAGCGCGTGGTGGAGATCAACCGCGTCGCCAAGGTGGTCAAGGGCGGCCGGCGGTTCTCGTTCACCGCGCTCGTCGTGATCGGCGACGAGGTCGATCGCGTCGGCCTGGGCTACGGAAAGGCGAGGGAGGTGCCACTCGCGATCTCGAAGGCCGTGGACGACGCGAAGAAGAACCTCTTCAGCGTCCCGCGGCACGGGACCACGATCACGCACGAGATCCTCGGCGAGTTCGGCGCGGCCCGGGTCTTGCTGCGCCCGGCGAGCGAGGGAACGGGCGTCATCGCCGGCGGCGGGGTCAGGGCGGTGCTCGAGCTGGCGGGCATCCGGGACATCCTCGCCAAGAGCCTCGGCACGACGAACCCGATCAACATGCTCAAGGCGACCGTCAACGGCCTCAAGCGCCTCCGCCGGCCCGACGAAGTCGCGCAGAGCCGCGGCCTCACGATCAGCCAGGTGCTGCCGGTGGCCGTGAAGGAGGAACCGCCGATTCCCGCCGAACCGAGTGAGAGCGATGGCGAAGCTGAAGATCACCCAGACGCGTAGCTCGATCGGCCAGAGCGCCAGGCATCGAGGCACCCTCAGGGCGCTCGGGCTCGGGAAGATCGGCCGTACCGTCGAGCGGCCGGAGAGCCCGGAGCTCGCCGGTATGCTCAGAAAGGTCAGCCACCTGGTACGCGTGGAGAGCGACTGATGCCCGACAAGCTGAACCTCTCGAACCTCAAGCCCGCGCAGTCCCGGCGCTCGCGAAAGCGCGTCGGCCGCGGCCTGGGCTCGGGCAAGGGACGCTACTCCGGCCGCGGTATCAAGGGGCAGAAGTCGCGTTCTGGGTCGAACAAGATGCGGCCGGGCTTCGAGGGCGGCCAGAACCCGATCTACATGCGGCTCGGCAAGCAACGAGGGCCGTACTCGAAAGACGCGATGCCGATGGGACCGCATCGCACGTCCACGGCGCCCGTCAACGTCGCCCGTCTCGAAGAGCGCTTCGACGCCGGCGCCGAGGTCACCCCCGAGACGCTGGTCGCCAAGGGCGTCCTCAAAAACACGAAGACGGACGTGAAGATCCTCGGCAAAGGTGACCTGACCAAGAAGCTCAGCGTCACGGCGCACGCAGTGTCGGCCAGCGCCCGCGAGAAGATCGAGGCGGCCGGTGGCTCGATAACCCTTCTACGAGAGCCGAAGAAGCGGTGGCCGAAGCGCCGCGAGCGTCCGCCGACGCCCGCGCCAGAGGCGGAGGCCGAGGAGGAGAAGCTCGAGCCCGAGCCCGAAGCCGAGGAGGCTTCGGCGGAAGAAGAGGAACAGGTAGAGGAAAGCTAGATGTTCTCGTGGCTGGCGAATGCATGGCGCGTGCCGGAGCTACGGCGGCGCGTCCTCTTCACTGCGATGATCCTGGCGCTCTATCGCCTGGGCTCGTGGGTCCCTGCGCCCGGGGTCAACTCCAGCCAGATTCAGGGGTACTTCAACAACAAGGGCGGCGGCACGATCCTCGGCCTGCTGAGCGTCTTCTCGGGCGGCGCGCTCGCACGCTTCTCGCTGTTCGCGCTCGGGATCATGCCCTACGTGACCGCCTCGATCATCCTCCAGTTGCTGACCGTGGTCGTCCCGAAGCTGGAGCAGCTGCAGAAGGAGGGCGAGGCGGGCTACGCCAAGATCAACCAATACACCCGTTATCTGACGGTCGTCCTCGCGGCCGCGCAGTCCGCCGGCTACGCGTACCTGTTCCAGCGCCAGGGCATCCTCACGCACAACTCGGGCCGGATCGTCCTGATCGTCATCACGCTCACCGCCGGCACGACGCTGCTGATGTGGCTGGGCGAGCTGATCACCAAGAGGGGGGTCGGGAACGGCATCTCGCTCTTGATCTTCGCCTCGATCCTCGCGACGGCGCCTGCCGGCGTGACCGCCTGGTACAACGGCGGCCCGATGGAGAAGCTCTTCTTCCCGTTGATCGCGATCGGGATCATCGTTGCGGTCGTCTTCATCCAGGAAGGCCAGAGGCGGATCCCGATCCAGTACGCGAAGCGGATGGTCGGGCGGCGCCTCACGAGCGGCGGATCGACCTACATGCCTCTGCGCGTGAACATGGCCGGCGTGATCCCGATCATCTTCGCTGCCGCGGTGATGGCCTTCCCGCCGACGATCGGCCAGTACTTCCCACAGAGCCAGGGCTTCGTCAACCGCCACTTCCAGACGTCGAGCCTCACGTACCTGGGCCTCGAGGCGTTTCTGATCGTGATCTTCACGTACTTCTACACGGCGGTCCAGTTCAATCCCGCTGACCAAGCGGACAACCTGCGCAAGTACGGCGGCTACGTGCCGGGGATCCGGCCCGGCCCGCCGACGGCGCAGTACCTCGACCGCGTCCTGACACGCCTGACCTTGCCCGGGTCGCTCTACCTCGCCTCCGTCGCCGTCCTGCCCAGCCTGTTCATCCGCTACGGGGGCTTCTCCCAGGCGACCTCGCGCGCCCTCGGCGGCACATCCGTGCTGATCGTGGTCGGCGTCGCCCTCGACACGATGCGCCAGATGGAGTCGCAGATGATGATGCGCTCCTACGAAGGCTTCCTGAAGTAGTGCTCAACATTCTGCTGCTCGGGCCCCAGGGTGCCGGCAAGGGAACCCAGGGACGGCTGATCTCGGCCGAGTACGGCATACCCCACATCGCGACCGGAGACATGCTGCGTGCTGCGATCGCGGAGGGAAACGACCTCGGGCGCCGGGCGGAACCGCTCCTGAGCGCCGGAAAGCTCGTCCCCGACGAGCTCATGATCGACCTAATCCGCGACCGGCTTGCACGGGAGGACACCCGGCACGGCTTCGTGCTCGACGGCTTTCCACGGACGAAGGTGCAGGCCGAGGCCCTCGACTCGATGCTCGACGAGATCGAACGGCCGCTCACGGTCGTGTTCGAGTTCCAGCTTCCGGAAGAGGTCTGCTTCGAGCGTTTGCGGCGGCGAGCGGAGGAGGAAGGCCGAGCAGACGACACGCCCGAGGCGATCCGTACCCGTCTTCAGCTCTACCACGAGCAGACCGAGCCCTTGATCGAGTACTACCGCGCCCGCGGTAACCTCGTCGGCATCCCGGCAGACCGGTCGGTCGATGATGTCTTCGGCGAGATCCAGAAGGTGCTCGATCAGGTTGCGCAGCGGCCTGTCCGCGTAAGCGAGAGCAGCGAGAGATGATCATCAGGAAGTCTCCCGCCGAGATCGAACGAATGGCCAACGCCGGCGTAGTCGTGGCCGACGTGCTCGCGCTGATCGGCGAGCGCGCCCGGCCGGGAGTCACGACGGAAGAGCTCGACGCGCTCGCGGACGAATTCATCCGTTCCCAGGGCGGAGTGCCGACGTTCAAGGGCTACCGCGGCTACCCGGCGGCGATCTGCACGTCGCCCAACGACATGGTCGTGCACGGAATCCCCGGTCCCTATGCCCTCGAGGAGGGCGACATCCTCTCCGTGGACGTCGGGGTGACCCTCGAAGGCTTCGTCGCCGACTCTGCCTACACGTTCCCGATCGGCGAGATCTCGCCGGAGGCGGAGCGCCTGCTGGAGAGCTGCCGTGCGGCGCTGGCGGCCGGCATCGAGCAGTGCCGGGCCGGCAACCGCCTCTCGGATATCTCCCACGCGATCCAGATGGTGACCGAGGAGAACGGCTTCTCCGTCGTCCGCAGCCTAGTCGGGCACGGCGTCGGACGCGCGATGCACGAGGAGCCGCAAATTCCCAACTTCGGCGAGCCCGGCCGGGGCCCGCTGCTCTCGCCCGGAATGACGTTCGCGATTGAGCCGATGATCAACGCCGGCGGGCCGGAAGTAGTGGTTCACGACGACGAGTGGTCGATCTCCACCGCCGAGGGATCGCTCTCTGCTCACTTCGAGCACACCGTGGCGATCACGGAAGACGAGCCGAGAATCCTGACAGCCGCGAGGACGGCGGTAGGCCTCCGTCTGCCATGACCTGTCGCTGCGCTCCCGGTGAGCAGATCGGCGTATGACTGGCGATCCACGCGTCGACCAATACGCGAAGCTGCTCGTCGAGGACTGCATCGACGTCCAGCCGGGTTGGCAGGTGATCGTGTCCGCCGGGGCGCTTGCCCGGCCGCTGGTCGAGACGGTGAGCCGGCAGCTCGCGCGCCGCGGCGCCTACGCGCTCCAACGGTTGAGTTTGACAGGCAACGGGGTCAACCTTCCTTGGGCCCAGGAGGCCCCGGACGAGCTGCTGGACAACCCTTCGCCGATCGAGATGAGGGCCCTGGCCGAGGCAGACGGCTGGATCTCCATCGAGGCCCCCGAGAACACGCGTGAGCTGACGGCGTTGTCGCCGGACCGGCTTGGACGCCTGCAAGCCGGCATACGCCCTCACTTCGAGCGGGTGTTCTCGTACGAGCTGAAGTGGGTCGGCTGCCAGTTCCCGACCACGGCACTGGCTCAGGACGCCGGCATGTCGCTGACCGAGTTCGAGGACTTTCTCTACGGCGCCTGCCTGCTCGACTGGAATGCAGAGCGGGAGCGAATGAGCCGGTACGCAGGGATCTTCGACGCGGCGGACGAGGTGAAGATCGTCGGGGACGAGACGGACCTGACCCTCAGCCTCGCGGGGCGCAAGGGTGAGGTGGATGCGGGCGGGGCGAACATCCCCGGGGGTGAATTCTTCTACTCGCCGGTCGAGGATTCCGCCTCGGGCACGATCGCGTTCGCGGAGTTCCCGGCCGTCTACGCAGGGCGCGAGATATCCGGTATCCGTCTGCGGTTCGAAGAAGGCCGCGTCGTCGACGCGTCCGCCGAAGCGAACGAGGCGTTCCTTCTCGAGACGATCGACCGGGACGAGGGCGCCCGGCGCCTTGGTGAGCTCGGCATCGGCTGCAATCCGCGCATCACGCGCTACATGAAGAACACGCTCTTCGACGAGAAGATCGACGGAACGGTTCACCTGGCGCTCGGCAACGGCCTGCCCGAGGTTGGCGGCACGAACGTCAGCCAGATCCACTGGGACATCGTCAAGGACCTACGCGAGGGGGGGCGGCTCGAGCTGGACGGAAAGGTCGTACAGGAGAACGGCCGCTGGCTGGTCTGAGACGCCGCCCGTCTGAAATGACTTTGCTACCATTGAAATCCGCGGCGCAAGCCGTGTTTTTCCGTGTTCCTAACCGCGCTCGGCGAGCGCGGTTTCTGTGAGGTAAATGGCCCAGAAAGAAGAGAAAATCGAGGTCGAAGGCGAGATCGTCGAAGCGCTCCCGAGCACGATGTTCCGGGTGCAGATCGACGGCATGGACAACACCGTCCTCGCCACCATCTCCGGAAAGATGCGCAAGCACTACATCCGCATCCTCCCGGGCGACAAGGTGAAGGTGGAGCTGTCCCCCTACGACCTCACGCGCGGAAGGATCACCTACAGACACCGATGAAAGTTCGAGCTTCAGTCAAGCCAATGTGCGAGCGCTGCCGCGTGATCAAGCGGCACGGCCGGACCATGGTCATCTGCACGAACCCGCGACACAAGCAGCGGCAGGGGTAGGCCGATGGCGCGAATCGCCGGAGTCAACATCCCGAACCAGAAGCGGCTCGAAATCGGGCTGACCTACATCTACGGAATCGGCCAGTCCACCGCGCGAAAGATCTGCGCCGAGACTGGGCTCTCCTGCGACGAGAAGGTCAAGGACCTGACAGACGAGGAAGTCACGAAGCTGCGCGAGTACATCGACGGCAAACTCCAGGTCGAGGGCGATCTGCGCCGCGAGCGCACCCAGGCAATCAAACGGCTGCAGGAGATCGGGGCGTACCGAGGCGTCCGCCACCGCAGGGGCCTGCCCGTGAACGGCCAGCGGACGAAGACGAACGCGCGCACGCGCAAGGGGCCGAAGAAGACGGTCGGCCGGGGTAAGAAGGCGGCTCAGAAAACTTAATGGCTCCTCCGCGCAGACAGGCGACCCGAGGTCGCGCTCGCCGACGCGTGCGCAAGAACATCGCGATCGGTCAGGCGCACATCAAGACCTCGTTCAACAACACGATCGTCTCCCTCACCGACAACGAGGGCAACGTGATCGCGTGGGAATCGGCCGGCTCCGCGGGCTTCAAGGGCTCGCGCAAGTCGACGCCCTTCGCCGCCCAGGTCACGGCCGACGCCTGCGCACGCAAGGGCATGGAGCACGGCCTCCAGAAGGTCGAGGTGTTCGTGAAGGGACCCGGCGCCGGCCGCGAGACCGCAATTCGCTCGCTGCAGGCGGCCGGTCTCGAGATCCTCGGGGTCAAGGACGTCACGCCGCAGGCTCACAACGGGGTTCGCCCCAAGAAGCGGCGGCGCGTCTAGATGGCCCGAGACCGATCCCCCAAGTGCAAGCAGTGCCGCCGCGAGGGCATGAAGCTCTTCCTGAAGGGCGAGCGCTGCCTGACGGAGAAGTGCGCGATCGAGCGCCGGAGCTACCCGCCGGGAGAGCACGGCCGCGGCCGAATCAAGCAGTCCGAGTACCTGCTCCAGCTTCGCGAGAAGCAGAAGGCGCGCCGGTACTACGGCCTGCTCGAGAAGCAGTTCCGCACCTATTACTCGAAGGCGGCCAAGGGCTCGGGAATCACCGGTGAGACGCTGCTCCGCATGCTCGAGACGAGGCTCGACAACGTCGTCTACCGCCTCGGGTTTGCCGCCTCGCGCGCGCAGGCACGCCAGCTCGTCCGCCACGGCCACTTCCAGGTGAACGGCCGGCGGGTCAACATCCCGAGCTACCAGGTACGGCCGGACGACGTGATCATGCTTCGGCCGGGCAGCCCGGCCGAGCAGGTCGTGCGCGACGCGACCGACTTGACCGCGTCTGTCACGCCGTGGCTGCAGGCCGACCACGACGGCCTAACCGGCAAGGTGCTGAAGTGGCCGGAGCGCGAGGAGATCGACACGCCCGTCCAGGAATCACTCATCGTCGAGCTCTACTCGAAGTAGACAACACCCCGCTACCCGTAGTTCGAAAGCGAAGGAGAACATGGCAGTCAGAACCAGCTTGATGGAGTTCCAGATCCCGCGGATCGTCCACGAGGAGGTCGACGACAACCGCGGTGTCTTCGTGATCGAGCCGCTCGACCGCGGCTTCGGTTACACGTTCGGAAACTCGCTGCGCCGCGTGCTGCTCTCGTCGCTGGAGGGCGCCGCCGTCACCTCGGTGAAGATCGAGGGCGTCGCGCACGAGTTCACGACACTTCCGGGCGTCCGCGAGGACGTGACAGACATCCTGCTCAACTTCAAGAACCTGATTTGCCGGCTGCACGGCGACTCACCCGAGATCGAGGTGCGCCTTTCCAAGAGAGGCTCCGGCGCCGTCAAGGCCTCGGACATCGAGGCACCGGCCGAGTTGGAGGTCCTCAACCCTGACCTCGAGATCGCAAACCTCTCCGACAAGGGGAAGCTCGAGGTGACGCTGACGATCGGCCGTGGCCGTGGCTACGTCCCCGCAGAGCTGAACCGGGGACCGGAGCACACGATTGGCGTGATCCCGATCGACTCGATCTTCTCGCCGGTCCGGCGCGTGTCGTACGACGTCGAGGCCGCGCGTGTCGGCCAGCGAACGGACTACGACAAGCTTCGGATCGACGTCACGACCGACGGCTCCCTCGACCCCCGTGAGTCCATCGGCCAGGCCGCCGAGATCCTGATCCGCCAGCTGGCGATCTTCACCGATCTCGACCGGATCGAGGGCTTCGGCGAGGCCGCCGCGGCGGAGACCCAGGCCGAGCCGGCCCTCGCACACGGTATGGAGAACTTCCCGATCGAGGAGCTCGAGCTCGGCGTTCGCTCCTACAACTGCCTCAAGCGAGTCGGAATCGAGACGATCGGGGACCTCGTCACGAAGACGGAAAACGAGCTTGCGGCGATCCCGAACTTCGGCAAGAAGTCGATCGAAGAGGTAAAGGAGACGCTTGCCACGCATGGCCTGACCCTGCGTGGCGAGGAGGGTCCCTCCTCTTGAGGCACAGGCGGTCCGGACGGAAGCTCGGCCGCGACGCCTCTCACCGAAAGGCGCTCTACGCCAACCTGACGAGCGCGCTGATCGAGCACGGACGGATCAAGACGACGGCCGCGAAGGCGAAGGAAGTCAGGCCGGTTGCCGAGCAGATGATCACGCTCGGGCGGCGCGGCGGCGTTCCGGCTCGGCGACTGGCGCTCAAGTTCCTGCGCTCCCAGGACGTCGTGCACAAGCTCTTCAGCGATGTGGGCCCACGCTTCGTCGACCGGGCGGGCGGCTACTCGCGAATTGTCCGTATCGGCCCGCGCCTCGGCGATGCGTCCGAGATGGTCTACCTCGAGCTCGTCGACTACGTTCCGCCTGAAGTCACAGCTCCTCCGCCGCGGGCTCGCCGCGCGCAGGAGCCTGAGGCCGAGCAAGAGCCTGAGGCCGGGCAGGAGCCCGAGGCCGAGACGGAGCCAGAGGCACAGGCAGAGCCGGAGGCACAGGCGGAGCCCGAAGCCGAGCCCGCCGAGCCGAAGCCGGCCCCCTAGCCGCCTGCGCCGAGCGCTGTCGCTACCCCGGCGATCACCAGGCCGGCCAGGGTCACGTAGCCGAGCGAGCTGACGAAGCTCGTCTGGAAGAAGCGCCAGCGCAGCCACGCCAGGGCGACGAGCTCGAAGCCCACGACCGTTCCGGCGAAGATCAGCGCGACGTGGTAGTTGGGAAGCAGGAACGGCAGGGTGTGGAGGATTCCGCCCACGAACGTACCGAAGCCGGTGATCGACCCTCGGATGACCGGGCTCCCACGCCCGGTGAACTCGCCCGTGTCCGAAAGACCCTCCGAGTACGCCATGCTGATCCCGGCGGCGATCGCCGTCGCCGTGCCCGCGATGAACGCCGCGTGGGTCTTATGCGTGTAGAGAGCGACCGCGAAGATCGGGGCGATGGTCGAGAGCGAGCCGTCGATGAGACCCGTCAACGCGGGCTGCACGCGCTGGAGGAGAAATTGCTGATTCGGGCTCACGATTAGAGTGTATCAGTCAAATCGCAAAACGTCTTATCATAAGGCACACCTTACAAACACCGTCAGGTGCTCCTGACATGCGCCTGAGGCTATCGCTCGAGTACGACGGCACCGGCTTCCACGGCTGGGCGGCCCAGCCTGGCCTGCGCACCGTCGAAGGCACAGTCCGTGAGGCACTCGACAGCGTCTTCCTGAGCTGGTCGGAGCTCGCAGTCGCCGGTCGCACGGACACCGGGGTGCACGCTCTCGCCAACGTCGCCTCGGTCGAGGTCGAAGGCGGGCCGCCTTCGGAGCGCATTGCGGACGCGCTCAACGCCGAGCTGCCGCAGGACGTCGTCGTCCCCGTGGCCGTCGAAGCGGGTGCGGACTTCCACGCGCGCCGCTCGGCGAAGGGGCGAAGCTATCGCTATCGCGTGTACCGGCGGAATGCGCGCTCGCCGTTCGAGACCCGCCGCGCCTGGTGGTACCCGCACTCGCTGGAAGAGGATCGCCTCGCCGAGGCGGCCGATCTCCTCCTCGGCGAGCATGATTTCCGCGCGTTCACGCCGACCGAGACGAAGCATCAGCTCTTCGTGCGGGTCGTCCAAGCGGCAACCTGGCACCGTCGCGGGGACGCACTGGAGCTCGAGATCACCGCCGACTCGTTCCTGCGCCACATGGTTCGCACGCTCGTAGGCACGATGCTCGAGCGCTCGCCGGAGGAGCTGGCGCGGCTGCTCGAGGGCCGTCCCCGCAGCGATGCCGGCACGACCGCCCCGCCATGGGGCCTCTACTTGGTCTCGGTCAGGTACGCGGACTACTAGGAGGGGTTGGCCCTCGCCCGGCGGCTCAGACTAGGTTTCGCCAAGCCCTCCAAGTTAGCAAGCGGCGCAACCGTGACGATCAACCAGATCAGCACGGGAAGGGCGAGAAGGGCCGGAAGCGCGAGGCCCACCATCATGAGCCGCAGCTTCGCCCGAGTTCCGCGCGCAACAGTGGCCTGCACGACGGCAGCCACAGCGAGCAGAACGGCGCTACCGAAGACGCTGTACCAGACAATCCGAACCAGTGCGACCAGTCGGGCGCCCAAGTCGCCGCCGGAGCCGGGCTTCGCCCGGCGGGAGGCTCACTGCGGCCATCCTGAGCGCTAGCCGAGAACCATTCGACGGCTCCTGGAACGCTGGGAGAGTGACACCGCTGTGAAGGAGGGGGTTCATGGGGGAACCAGGCGGTTCCCCCATGCTCAGAACCTGTAGGAGTGACGGCGGCTGAGGAAGAAGCCGTGGCCGCTGCGGTTCGTGCACCGCAGGCCTATGGCCTTCGAGACGCACGTGAACCCGGTACGCGACCACGTCTGGCCGTAGCGGACGACCCGGTTCCTCGGGTCGATCGCAGTGTCGCCGTGGCAGACGACGTACGCGCGACCGGTCGTTCGCATCTCGTAGCTGTCGCCCCAGTCGAGGTCGCATCCGTTGGGCTTCGGCGGCAACGGCTTCAGGCGGCTGCGGATGTCGCAGCGCAGGCTTGGGCCTTGGAGCGTCGTGAAGCCGCTCGCGTATTCGCAGCCGATGTTTCCCGAGGGTGTACGGAATCCGACCACCACCGTCCCGGCGCTGGCGGCGGTTGCGACCGCTAGCACCAGGAACAAAATCGGCGCAAAGCGGCGCACAGCCGGATCGTACGACCGCGGTAGCATCAACTCAATGGCTGCACCGGCGCTGAAAGACGTCCAGGCGCGGCTCGACGAGCTGCGCGCAGAGGTAAATCACCATCTCCACCGTTACCACGTCCTGGACGATCCCGAGATCTCAGACGCAGAGTACGACCGCCTCTTCGACCAGCTCAAAGCGCTCGAGGAGGAATTCCCGGATCTGATCACTCCGGACTCGCCGACCCAGCGGGTAGGCGCGCCGCCGTCGGAACGGTTCGAGAAGGTAGAGCACCTGTCGCCGATGGGCTCCCTCGAGAAGGTGGCCACCGACGAGGGCCTCCTCAAATGGGCCGAGGACGTGCACAAGCGGCTCGACTCCGACGAGCCGGTCGCCTACGTGATCGAGCCGAAGATCGACGGGCTCGCGGTCAACCTGACGTACGAGAACGGGGTGCTCACCCGCGGTGCAACTCGCGGCGACGGTGTCCAGGGCGAGGACGTGACCGTCAACCTGCGGACAATCCCGTCGATCCCTCTCAAGATGCAGGGCGACGACGCGCCGGCGGTGCTCGAGGTGCGCAGCGAGGTCTACATGCCCCTGTCGGGCTTCCGCGAGCTGAACGCGCGGGTCGCCGAGCTCGGCCAGAAGCTCGCTCCGAACCCGCGCAACGCCGCGGCCGGCTCGCTCCGCCAAAAGGATTCCTCGATCACCGCCTCGCGGCCGCTGGCCGTCTGGGTGTATGGAGTCGGCGTCGCGAGCAGGCTCGAGCTCGGCTCACACTGGGAGACGCTGGCGTGGCTCCGGGACCATGGTTTCCGCACGAATCCGCTCGCCGAGCGCCTCGAGTCGATCGAAGACGTCGCCAAGGCGTGCCGTGACTGGGAGAAGCGGCGCACGGAGCTCGACTACGAGATCGACGGGATCGTGATCAAGGTCGATTCGCTCGAGCAGCAGGCGATCCTGGGCGCGCTCCACCAGCGGCCGCGGTGGGCGCGGGCGTTCAAGTGGGCTCCGATGACGGCGCAGACTAGGCTCCTGAAGATCGCGATCCGGGTGGGGCGGACCGGGGCGCTCAACCCGTGGGCGATGCTGGAGCCGGTCGAGGTCGGGGGTGTCACGGTCTCGCGGGCCACGCTCCACAACGAAGAGGACATCAACCGCAAGGACATCCGCGAGGGCGACCCGGTGATCGTCCAGCGGGCAGGGGACGTGATCCCGCAGGTCGTCGGGCCGGTGCTGCCGCACGCGAAGGGGACCAAGGCTTTCCGAATGCCGAAGAAGTGCCCTCTTTGCGGAGCAGACGTGGTGAAGCCCGAGGGCGAGGCGATGCACCGCTGTCCCAACCAGGCCTGCCCGTCACGCGGCCTCGAGGGGCTGATCAACTGGGTCGAGGCGGCCATGGAGGTCGAAGGCGTTGGCGAGCAGCTGATCCGGCGGCTCTGGGACCTCGGCGTCGTCCGCTCGCCGGCCGACCTCTACCGGCTGACGAAGGAGCAGCTGCTGGAGCTAGACGGTTTCCAGGAGAAGAGCGCATCGAATGTGATCGCCGCGATCGAGCAGTCGAAGCGGCACCCTTTCCGGCGCGTCCTCCTCGGGCTGAACATCCCGAACGTCGGCTGGGTCACCGCCCAGAGCGTGGCCCGCCACTTCGGCTCCGTCGACCGTCTCGCGGCCGCGTCTCCCGAGGAGATCGCGGAGGTCGAGGGAATCGGGCCCGACCGGGCCGAGTCGATCGCCGAGTGGTTCCGCGACAAGGAGAACCTGCGTCTCGTCGGCGAGCTGAAGCGCCTCGGGCTCCGCTTCGAGGCAGGGCCCGAGGAGCGGCCGGTCGAGGGGCCCCTGAGCGGCAACACCTACGTGGTCACGGGAACGCTGGCGGGTTTCAGCCGCGACGAGGCTCGCAAGGCGCTGGAGGCTAAGGGCGCGAAGGTGGCGGACTCTGTCTCGAAGAAGACGACAGGCGTGATCGCGGGCGAGAGCCCAGGCTCGAAGCTGGCGAGGGCGGAGCAGCTCGGCGTGGCGGTGCTCGACGAGGCCGCGCTGAAGAAGCTACTGCGCGGCTAGAACCGTCGCGAAGCGGTCCTGCGCCCGCTGAGCCCAGAACGTGGAGACTGGATTTCCGTTCTGGAGGACCGAGAAGACGTAGCGGCTTCTCACGTAGCCGGAGAGCGCTGAGGCGATCGAGGTAGTGCCCGTCTTCGCGAGGACGTTTCCGCGGGCCGGTGGACGGCGCATCCGATCGGAGAGCGTCCCGTTGATCCCGGCGACCGGGAGAACCGACACGAAGGCGGGGCGCAGCACCGGATCAGCCCATGCCGCTCTCAGGATGCCCGCGACTTCGCGTGCAGTCACCCTGTCGAAGTCAGAGAGCCCCGAGCCGTCGGCGATCCGCACTCCGGCGAGCGGTATGCCTGCTTCCGCGAGAGCCCGTGCGACGTGTGCAGCGCCGGCAGCGGTCGTCCCAGGGGTGGCAACCAGGGTGCCGAGTTGCTTCATCAGCAGCTCCGCGGTGAAGTTGTCGCTCGCCCGGTCCATGTAGCGCAGGATGTCCGCGAGCGGCGGCGAGTCGAGTGAGGCAAGCGGCAGGCCGTCTCCTCGGTCGATCCCGATTCCGGCGCCGCCGACGGCGACACCTGCCCGGCGCAGGGCGTCGCGGAACGAAAGGGCGGCCGAGAGCGCCGGGTTGCGTGAGATCCGGCCGTGGTAAGCGGCGCGGTCGACAGTGAGCGCGGAGAGCGGCGGTGACTCGTTCAGGTAGAACCATGACCTCCAGCCCGGCACGGCTCGCCGCGCGTCGAAGAAGGACTCGTCGCCGAGGACACCTCCTGTCACGCGAGTAATCCCGGAGGCCCGGACCGCCCGCGCCAGCGTGGCCAGGCCGCCCGTGGAGAGGGTTGGATCGCCGTGCCCGACGAGCAACAGGCTTCCGCGCCACACGGTTCCGTCGAGCTCCCCGCGGCCGACGACGTCGGTCTCGATGCGGTACTCCGGGCCGAGTGCGACCAGCGCGGCATAGGTCACGGCGAGCTTCTCGTTCGAGGCCGGCGCAAGGGGGAGGGTGTCGTGCTCCGTGAAGACCGTCGTGCCGGTCTGGAGATCGAAGACGAGGGCACCCGTCCGCCCGGCCGCCACGTGCGGAACCGCAAGCGCTTTCGCGAGGCTTCTGGCAAGGGGCGACGTGTCGGCGCCCGCCGGGGCGGCGAGGACGAGCGCGGCGAGGAGGACCAGAGAGGGGCGTCGGTGTCTCACCGGCATCATTGTTCGGAGCACGAACACGAGCGTCAAGGGTGGGTCTGATCACGCGCCCGGATAGGCCGCGCGGCCCTTGTCTCGCGTGTGCCCGGCGGTCGATAATCGTCCGCAAGACCTGTGGTCAGCGACCCGATCCCAGCCCTCCTAGAGCACATCGACGAGTTGCTCGCCGCCCCGACGCCGCCGGAGGAGCCTGCCGTGCTCGCGCGGCTCGAGCGGGCACTCACTGACGGATACGCGCATACGCTTTCACTCGAGACGGAGCGGCTGCGCCTCGAGCGCCGCATGTCGGAGCTCGCCGGCGAGCTGCACAAGGGCGACCAGGACCAGAAGGCCGAGGAGCTGGTTCAGGTCTCGCGTCGTATCTCGAACGCGTGCGCCGAGCTCGACCGGCTGCGCGGTCCGCTCTCGGAGCTCCGGGCGCGCGCGACAGCCGTCCGCGCGGCCGTCTAGCGGGTCAGACGATCCCGCTTCGGACGGCGTATACCGCCGCCTGGATGCGGTTCTCGATCTGAAGCTTCATCAGGATGTTGGAGATGTGGTTCTTGACCGTCTTCGGGCTGATGTGGAGCTCGGCGGCGATCATGGCGTTGTCGTTCCCGCTGGCGATCAGCTTGAGAACGTCGAGCTCGCGCTGAGAGAGCTCGGCGCGAACCGATTCGGCGGCATGGGGCGAGATGGCCGTCGCGCGGACCTGCTGGAGCACCTTGCCGGCGATCGCCGGCGAGACGAGCGCCTCACCCACGGCCGCCGCCTCGATACCGCGGATCAGCTCGTCGACGGAGGCGTCCTTCAGCAGGTAGCCGCAAGCGCCCGCCAGGATGGCATGGAGGACGTCCTCGTCCTGGTCGGAGATCGTCAGCACGAGCACTCGCGTCAGCGGTGCGATCGCCGCGATCTGGCGGATCGCCTCGATTCCCGACATGCCCGGCATGTGCAGGTCCATGACGACGACGTCGGGCGCGACCTCGCGTACGAGCCGCACGGCATCGGATCCCGCGGCCGCCTCGCCTGCAACGTCCACTCCCCGCTCCTCGAGCAGGTTGCGCAGGCCGGTCCGGAAGAGATCGTGGTCGTCGACGAGGAGGACACGAACGCTGGTGGTCTCCTCGGCGCCGGTCTGGGCGATTTCGGTCACCGGCCCCCTTTCGGCCGGCCGCATTGTAGCCACCGGCGCCGGCAAGGCCGGTTCGTCCTGGCGGCGCCCGTAAGCGAACGCCTCAGTGCAGCGTGATCGTGACGGTACGCCGACCCCAGGCGCGCGCCCTGGCGAGCGTGGGGAACCAGAGATCGATCGTCGCGCCCACCACTGCAGAGCCGGTATCCGCCGCGATGCCTTCCCCGTAGCCGGGAATCGTCATTCGCGTCCCGAGTGGAATCACGCTCGGATCAACTGCGACCACGCCCCAGCCGGCCGGGGCGCCGGTTGCGGTGTGGCCGCCCAGCGAGTAGCCCGTCGCCGTCACGGTCAGCGTGCCCTGCACGACCGAAGAGCCTCCTCGGCCGCGGGCGGCGGCGAGCGTGGCAAGTTGCCTGGCCCGTGTCTCGACGGCCTGCGCACGCTGCTCGAGCATCGAGATCGAAGCGGCGTTGAGCCGCCGCTGCGCCGCGAGGCTTCCGAGGTACGAGGCTCGTTGTGCGCGAGCGCGCTCCAGGCTGAACGCGGTCTGCGAGGCATCCGCGGAAAGGGCTTCCAGCTGCCGCACGCGCGAAGCCAGCGCCTTGCTGGCGCTCTGGTACTGCATCCGAGCCCGGCGAGTCTGCTCGACCACGCGCCGGTCCTGATCAGCCAGGCGGTTGAGCGTGTCGAGGCTGCTCAGGGCCGCATCGACCGATCCGGCGCCGAGGACCAGCGCGACCGGGTCGCCGTCGCCCTGCTCGTAGAGCTGCTGGAGGCGTACGGAGAGGGCCCGCTCGCCCGCGGCGAGCGAGCGGCGGGCGACCGCCAGGCGGCGCTGGGCGGCTGCGCGTGCAGCTCGCACCTGTGCGGTCTGGATGCGAAGCGCCCCTACGCGCGCGCGCGCGCGAGTGAGCCTCGAGTCGAGCGCGTACAGATCCAACACAGCGCTGTGAGAGCGGACGGCGAGGTCGGCGTTCTGCTTCGAGAGATGTGCGGCGCGAGAACGCAGCGGTGCGGAAGAATCGGCGGCCACTTTCGCCGGTAGCAGGCCGCTCACCACGAGCAGTGCGGCGAGAGCAGGCCAAGCCCGCAGCGTGCGCTTCTCCCCCGGCACGACGCGGCACCGTACCACAGGAGCTTGTGCGAAAGGGCGCATAGGAGGGCATCTGCACCTTTCCGAGAATTACAGCCATTTGCGACTGTCCGACTTGCTTGTTAGGGTGCCGTGCTTGTGACGACCCGGCCCCTCGCTGGAGGGCGCCTGTCGAGCAACCCGCCCCCCTCACGCTCGACCAGACGTAAGGCGCCGGCTGTAGTCATCGCGCTAGCAGCGGTCTTTGCGGCGACTGCGGTTCAAGCCTCCGGTGACACGGTGGCGTCGAAGCAGGCCCAAGCCCGGTCGGTCCTCGGCGAGATCCAGCAGCTCGACTCGAGCCTCGAGCGAGCAATCGAGGCGTACGACCTCGCGAACGTCAAGCTCGCCGGCATCAAGCACGACCTCACGGCGAACACACAGAGCCTGGTGATTGCGAAGCGGAGCCTGACGAACGCGCAGCGCCACCTCTCGTCGCGCCTGGTCGAGCTTTACACGTCCGGTGGCCAGGACTCGACGCTCTCGGTGTTGCTCGGATCCTCGAGCCTCGACGAATTGCTCAGCCGGATGGACGCCGTCGACCGCCTTTCCCAGCAAGACTCAGTTGTCTTGCGGCAGGTGGTGCATTTCCGCACCGAGGTGCAACGACGCCAGCGCGAGCTCCAGCACGCACATGCCGAGCAGGTTCAGGTTGTGGCTCAGCGGGCGGCGGCCAGAGCGTCGATCCAGACTCAGCTAGGCCAGCGGCGGGCGTTGCTGAGCTCGATTCACGGTCAGATCGTGCAGCTCCAGGCCGAGGAGCGCGCGCGGCAGGCCGAGCTCCAGCGCCAGCTCCAGCAACGGCTTCAGGCCCAACAGGCCCAGGCCAGCCAGCAGGCGCTGGCACCCACTCTGGTGGCAACTCCGGCGGCCTCGACGACGGTCGCTGCGCCGCCGTCACAGTACGGCGGCGTCGTCGGGATCGCGATGCGCTACCTCGGAACGCCGTACGTGTGGGGTGGTGCCTCACCGTCCGGGTTCGACTGCTCGGGCTTCACGATGTACGTCTACGCGCAGGTGGGGGTTTCGCTGCCGCATAACGCGGCCGCCCAGTACGGATACGGCTCACCGGTCTCCCGCGCTGACCTTCAGCCCGGCGACCTCGTCTTCTTCGACGGCCTCGGCCATGTCGGCCTCTACGTCGGCGGAAACAGCTTCATCCACGCGCCGCACAGCGGCGACGTGGTCAAGATCTCGAGCCTCTCCGGCTGGTACGCGTCCACCTACGTGGGCGCGCGCCGGCTGTAACCCGCTGAGCCGCGCAAGAAGGGAAGCCTGCCGCGGCGGCGAAACAGCCGGGTCCTACTAGACTTATCCACAGGTCCCATGCGAACTATCTGGAACGGATCCCTCAGTTTTGGCCTGGTCACGATCCCGGTCGGGCTAGCGCCTGCGACGACGCCGAAGGCCCGGTCGTCTGACGTGTCCTTCCGGACGCTGCACCGCGAGTGCAAGACGCCGATCAAGCAGAAGCGCTGGTGCCCGGTGCACGAGCGGGAAGTGCCCGCGGAGGAGCTCGTCAAAGGCTGGGAGGTCTCGAAGGGCCAGTTTGTGATCGTGGAGGAGGCCGATCTCGAGGCGATCGCTCAGCACGACACGTCGCGCGCGATCGATATCTCTCGGTTCGTCCCGCTCGAGCAGGTCGACCCTCTGTTTTTCGACCGCACCTACTTCCTTGCCCCCGCTACCGCCCCGGCCCAGCGCCGGCCCTACGTCCTCCTGCTGGAGGCGATGAAGGAGTCCGGCATGGCTGCGATCGGCCGGATGGTGATCCGCGGCAACGAGAACTTCTGCCTCATCCGGCCGAAGGGGGATGCGCTCGTCCTCGAGACGCTCTTCCTCGCCGAGGACGTCAAGTCACAGGCGGAGATCGACGAGGCGGTTGAAGAGACGGAAGTGCAGGAAGGAGAGCTCGCCCTGGCGCGCCAGCTGATCGACGGGCTGGTCGGCGAGTTCGAGCCGGAGGCGCTCCACAGCGAATACCGCCAGAACCTGCGCGAGCTGCTCGAAGCGAAGCTCAAGGGCGAGGAGATCGCAGTGCCTGAGCCGGTGCCCGAGGCGCCGGTGCTCGATCTGATGGAAGCCTTGCGGAAGAGCGTCGCGGCTACGAAGGGCGCGGGCGACGGCGCAAAGCCGGCTGCGCGTAAGAAAGCCGCGCCGAGGAAGCGCGCGGCGGCTCAGAAGTAACGACCGCCGGTTAGTGGGTGGTGGGCGTGGCGCCGATCGCCTGGAGGTGCGCCTGGAAGAGCGTCTTGTCGATCTTGCCCTGGTAGATCGGGATTCCTTCCTCGACACAGACGCGAATCACCTCGGTCCGGTCGATCCCAAGCTCCTTCGACAGCTCGTCAGGCGTCAGATGGTTCGGCATGTCGCTCCTCTTCGGTCGGCGTCGCAGCAAGCGCGTCGGCGGCCATAAAAAGGCCCGCCTCGCGCTCGGGCGCGGACGGGCTGCCGACTGCTTCCTCTTCCTGTGTGGCAGGAATCAGGGGTCCTGCCTCCCCGAGCCGCTCATCTGATCGAAGAATATCGCGTGGGGTGACCGACGCAAAGGCCGAGCTAACCGGATTCGAGGAGCGGATCGTGGACGTCCGGGGGAGCGTGCTGCGCTATCTCGTAGCCGGTGGGGGAGACCCACTCGTCCTCGTGCACGGGCTCGGTGGAGCGGCCGCAAACTGGCTCGGGCTGGCGCCGCTACTGCTGCCGGGACGGCGGGTGATCGTTCCCGAGTTGCCGGGGCACGGCGGCTCCGCGCCGCTTCCCGCGGCGCCGAGCCTCGATGCATATGCCGACCGGATCGCGCTTCTGATCGAGCGCGAGAGGCTTGGCCCGGCCCCGCTCGTCGGCCACTCGCTCGGTGGCGCGATCGTCCTCCGCGTGTCGATCCGGCGGCCTGAGCTGGTGAGCGCGCTCGTCCTTGCCGGGGCCGCAGGCATCTCGTCGGGGACGCGCCGCATGCGCTACGCGCTGACCATGACCGGGCTGATCAAGCCCGGGAAGCGGATCGCCCCCTACCGACACCTCATTGCGCGCTCGCCCGCGTTGCGCACGCTCGCGTTCGGACGTTGGGGCGTCGCCGATCCGGCCGCGCTCCCGCTCGACGTCGCCGAGGCGTTTCTCGCAGGTCATGCGCGGCACACGGACACCCGCAGTGCTGCCAGGGCACTGGTTGGCGACGATCCCCGCACTGACCTCGACCGCGTCCGCGCTCCCGTGCTCCTGCTCTGGGGTGCCCGGGACCGTCAGCTCCCCGTCGGCGACGCGTTCGAATACGCGCGGCGGCTCGGCGCGCCGCTTCGGGTGATCGCAGACTGCGGTCATCTGCTGATCGGAGAGCGGCCCGAGGCCTGTGCGGACGCGGTCGAGAGCTTTCTGGGGGACAGCCGCTAATCTGTGCGTGCTCGGGGTGTGGCGCAGCCTGGTAGCGCGCTCCGTTCGGGTCGGAGAGGTCCCCAGTTCAAATCTGGGCACCCCGATCGCGCGTGGCGGGGACTTCGTCCCCGCTCGCTTCGTGGGGGAACCCCCTGGTTCCCCCACGTGCCCCCTCCTTGAGGACGGCGGCGTGGCTCGGCGGTTCCAGGAGCCGCCAACTGCTGCGGGCGCTGCGATCGCCTTGGCCATCAGCCGCGATGAGGCGGAGTTGAAGGCATCTTCTTAGACTCGAGGTATGAGGAAGATCGTCCTGGTCGCCGTGTTGGCCTGGTTGCTCGTCGGGGTGGGTGGAACTGCAGCGACGCCGACTGCCGCTTGCCGCGTCCACGATTACGCGGTCGGGGTCTTCCCCCGCGCTGTAAAGAACGGAGTCCTACTTCGGCTTGCGGTTGCGGACGGCGTCGTGCCTGCGTGTCACCTGCGTGCCGCGGTGCCGATGACGATTCACGCGCCGGGTATCCGGGGAAACCACGTCGTCTGGAGAGTTACGGCGCGGCTCGTGCCCTGGGCGCCGGTCGTTCACGGGTGGATCTGGCGAAACTGGTGCGGCCCACAGAAGCTGCTCGTAGTCACGGCCGGGCGCGGCGAGAACCGGATCGCGGTGAAGGTCAAAGCCCCGCCCTGCCGTAACGCGCAACGCCGCTCGGTGCTTGTCGCCGCCGGTCCGCGGAGACTTCCCCGCTCAGGCGCTCCGAGCCCGGCTCACATCCTGCCGCCGGATGCTCCGCCGCCGTTCTCCCCCACGCGCATCCGCGTCACCAACGGGTGGCTCGTCGGCAACGGCAAGACGCTCGTCGCGGTCTACGCGGGTGAAGACGGAAACGATCCGAGCGAGGGGCTCTTCGGAATCGTTCGCCAGAATCTCGTCTTCGGCTTCCAGACCGAGCAGTTCGTCCCCGTCGGCAAGACGGGCGCCGTGCGGATCACCCGCGCTCCAAGTGGACGCGCGGTGGAGCTCTCTGCACAGCACGGCGACCTTTCGTTCACGTCGACGGGAGGGGCGCACGGCGTCCTCCACCTCGCCACCGATAGGGCCAAGCTACTTCCGTAGGCCGAGGAGGCGGCGGAGCCAGCCGCGCCCGGGCTTCCGCTTGAGCGCGGCCTCCCGGCGCGCCTGCTGCCTGACCCACGCCTTGTGGCGGCTCGAGCGCGTGCCGTACTTCGGCTTCCAGTAGATGGGGCTCATCAGTCGATCGTGCGGATCTGACGTGAGAGTAGCCCGCCGGCGACGATGCAGATCGAGATGCCGGCGCCGAGGGCGATGATCGTCCCCGGCGCGGCGAGGCCGGAGATCGCTCCCACGAGCACCAGCCCGAAGGGCGTCAGCCCCAGCGAGCCGAACCAGTCGAGGCTGACGACACGCGAGAGCATGCGCTGCGGCACCAGCTCCATCAGCATCGTCTCCCAGACGGTGACGCCGAAGCCGATGCAGATGCCGCGCGCGAACGACGCCGCGACCGCGAGCAGGTACCACGGCGAGAGCGCGAAGAGGATGACGAGCAGGCTGTTGACGATCCAGATCAGGTACGAGATCAGGCCGCGCCGGCGGCGAAGGTTGAGCTGCGCGAACGTGACCGCGCCCACGATCATCCCTGCGCCGAGCGCCGAGAAGATCAGCCCGTATGCGCGCACGCTCAGGTGGAAGTGCTCACGGATGAGCTTCGGCGTCAGTACCTGGATCGGCGCCCACTGGAACATGAGAACGAACGCGAACAGCGAGATCGTCAGCCAGAGCCACGGCACACCTGCGACGTACCGGAAGCCCGCGAAGATCTCGCGCAGCGTCCCCTGGGCCTCTTCCCGCTCGGCGATGCGAGGCCGGGTCGCCCAGACGAAGGCGAACGAGACCAGGAACGACGCCGCGTTGAAGCCGAAGACCACGGTCGAGCCGGCGAAGCCGTACATCAGGCCGGCGACCGAGGGGCCGACGAGGAGGCTGCCCTGGCGTGCCATCCCGATCAGCGCGTTGGCCGAACCGAGCCGAGGCTCGTCGACCACCAATGGCACGAGCCCGCCGAGAGCAGGGGTGAAGAACCCCGTCGCCAGGCCCTCGGCGAAGGCGAGGCCCGCCAGGATGCCGATGCTCAGGTGGCCGGTTCCGTCGACGACCGCGAGCGCGCCGATGACCCCGAACCGCGCAACGTCGGAGACGAGCATCAGGGCCCGCCGGTCGTAGCGATCGGCAAGAGCGCCCCCGACAAGCACCGTCGAAAGCAGCCCTACTCCCTGGAGCGTGAGCACGAAGCCGAGCGATCGCGCCGAGCCTGTCAGCGTGAAAGTCCGCCAGCCGAGGGCAACGAGGAAGGCGGTGTCCCCGAGCATCGAGACCGCCTGGCCGCTCCAGAGCAGGCGAAAATCTCGGCTTCTGAGCGCCTGGAGCACGCGCGCACGCGAGGGAATCGCGGTAGTCGCGTCCACGACCGAAAGCTATCCTGCCCTCGTGTCCGACCTGCTTCGCGTTGCGTGCGTCCAGCTGACGAGCGGCCCCGAGAAGTCGGCGAACCTGGAGAAAGCCGAACGGCTGGTGGCCCGAGCCGCGGCCACCGGCGCCGACATCGTCGCGCTGCCCGAGAAGTGGAACGCGATCGGGGAGGCGGAGGATCTGTATGCGGCCGCGGAGACTCTCGACGGAGGGGAGACGGTTGCCGCGATGGCCGATTGGGCGCGCCGCCACGGGATCACGCTCGTGGGCGGCTCGATCTCGGAGCGGCGCGAGGGTCGCGAGAAGCTTTCGAACACGAGCCTCGTCTTCGGCCCCGACGGCGAGCTGCTCGGCGTCTACCGCAAGATCCATCTCTTCGACGTCGAGGTCGGCGGCCACGTCTACCGCGAGTCGGAAGCCGAGGAGCCGGGAGAAGAGCCGGTAGTGGTGAGAGGCGAAGGCTGGCCGATCGGGCTGAGCGTCTGCTACGACGTCCGGTTTCCGGAGCTGTTTCGCATCCTGGCGCTCGAAGGCGCGGAGCTGGTCACGGTTCCCGCGGCGTTCACGCTGCCCACCGGGCGTGACCACTGGCACGTGTTGCTGCGGGCCCGGGCGATCGAGAACCAGTACTACGTGGTCGCGCCGGCGCAGTTCGGGGAAACGCGCCCCGGCCGGCCGAGCTACGGGCGCTCGCTGATCGTCGACCCGTGGGGGATCGTGCTCGCCCAGGCCCCCGACGAGGAGACCGTGATCTCCGCCGAGCTCGACCGCGCGCGCCTGCTCGACGTCCGAGACAAGCTGCCGTCGCTGAAGAACCGGCAGACGGACGCATACCGCTGGCCGATCCCCACCTGATCGCCGAGCGCTGGGGCCTTGTCCTCGGCGAGCCGTTCGAGGGCGGTGTCGCGTCCGAGGTGGTTGTGCCCGCCGTTACCGCGGAGGGCGTCGAAGCCGTGCTCAAGATTCAGAGACCGCACCGCGAGAGCGAGCACGAGGCGGCCGCGCTCGAGCTCTGGGACGGTGGCGGCGCAGTTCGGCTGCTGGCCGGCGATCCGGAGCACCATGCGCTGCTGATCGAGCGCTGCATGCCCGGCACGCCGCTCGCGCAGGTGGGACAGGAGGAGGCGCTAGGCGTCTTCGTCGAGCTTCTGCCGCGACTCTGGAAGCCGGTAGGAGCGCCCTTCAGGCCCCTGGCGGAGGAGGCCGCGTGGTGGCTGCAAGACCTCGAGGAGACGTGGGATCGCGCCGGCAGGCCGTTCGAGCGCGAGCTGCTCGATGCCGCGCTCGAGGCGCTGCAGGCCCTCCCTCCGTCGCAGGGCGACCAGGTGCTGCTGCACCAGGACTTGCACGGCGAGAACGTCCTGGCCGCCCAGCGAGAGCCCTGGCTCGCGATCGACCCGAAGCCGCTGGCGGGCGAGCGGGAGTTCGGAGTCGCGCCGATCGTCCGCTCGTTCGAGCTCGGCCATTCGCGTCGCGACGTCCTCTACCGACTGAACCGGCTCAGCTCGGAGCTCGGTCTTGACCGCGAGCGCGCTCGCGGCTGGACGATCGGGCAGACGATTGCCTGGGCGTTCGACGGCGACTACCACGCGACGCACGTCGAGACCGCACGGTGGCTGCTAGAGGCAGGCTGATGTTGCGAGCCGTTCTCTTTGACGTCGACTTCACCATCGCTCGTCCCGGCCCCGAGCTCGGCCCGGAAGGCTATCGCCGCCTGGGCAAGCGGTTTGGGCTCGAGCTCGACCCCGCGCGGTACTCGGAGGCGCGCGAGAAGGCGCTCGAGGGAATCCGCCGCCATCCGGAGCTCGAGCACGACGAGGAGATCTGGATCGCGTTCACCGAGCGGATCATCCGCAACATGGGGGGCGACACCGACTCGGCCCACGAGTGCGCGATCGCGATGACCAGGGCCTGGGAGAACGCCGAGCACTTCGAGCTGTACGAGGACGCGACGCCCGTGCTCGCCGAGCTGCGCGGGCGGGGACTCAAGCTCGGACTCGTCTCGAATACGGGGCGCGATCTGGATGAGTTTGTCGCTCATCACAAGCTGGATGTCGACGCCGTCCTCGGCTCGCGCGCGTTCGGGAGGACGAAGCCTCATCCGACCATCTTCCAGGCGGTTCTCGAACGCCTGGGAGTCGCGCCGGCCGACGCGGCGATGGTGGGCGACTCGCCTGAGGAGGACGTCGAGGGAGCCCGCGCAGCCGGGATCCGCTCGGCGTTCCTGCTCGACCGCGACGACCGCTACCCCGAGATCGCGGACCGTCTGCCGGACCTCTATGCGCTCCTCGCCGCGCTCGGCTTGCAGCCGAGTTGAACTGATTACACTCCATCAGCCTTGCCGGACCGGACGAACGCGCATGAGGGCAAGCGCCGGCTGCCCTTCTACGGCGCGGTGCGGGTCGGGGAGATAAGGCACTGATGCCCTCGACGTCCGCGTCGAAGGCGCTCGTCGCCCTGCCGCCGGTTCGGCAGCGGCTGCTCTGGACTCTGGGGCTCGGCGCCTTCGGCCTGGCGTTCGCTCTGACGACGACCGCGGCCTACCTGCCGCCGCTGCTCAGCCGCTTCACTCAGTCCGGAGGTGTCATCGGGGCCATCCTCGGCGCGGAGGGAATCTTCGCGCTCCTGATCTCGCCGGTCATCGGTCCCTGGAGCGACAGCTTCCACACGCCGATGGGTCGCCGGCGCCCGTTCATGCTCGTAGCCATCGGCCCGATGGGCTTCTGCCTGCTGCTGATGCCCTTTATGCCGAACCTGTGGACGACGGCTTTCGTCGTGATGGGGTTCTTCTTCGCCTACTACCTGTACGAGCCCCCGTACCGGGGTCTCTATCCGGACGTCCTCCCGCCCAGGTTGTTCGGTCGCTCGCAGGGCGTCCAGCACATCCAGCGCGGCATCGCGATCGGGCTTGCGCTCGTCGGGGGCGGGCTTCTCTTCAAGCTCTGGAAGCCGTCGCCGTTCCTGCTCGCCGCCGTCCTCACCACGACGGCCTGCGGGCTGACGATCCTGCTCGTGCGCGAGGACGGGGGCCACGGGCGCGTGTTCGAGGGCTTCCCGGCCTACGTGAGGAGAAGCTGGAACATCTTCTGGCAGGACGGGGACGTCCGCCGCTTCCTGCTCGCGAATTCGGCCTGGGAAGGGACGTTTGCGGCAGCGAGGACGTTTGTCGTCCTCTACGTGATCCACGGCCTGCATCAGTCGAAGGTGATGTCGTCGGCGGTGCTCGGCGCGGTCGCGGTCGGCTACGTGATCGCGGCGATCTTCGCGGGGAGGCTCGGCGACCGGTTCGGGCTCGCGCGCGTGATCTTCTTCGCGTCGTTCATCTACGGCGGCGGCTACCTCGTGGCCGGCCTCGCGCAGCAGTGGCACGACTGGTACTTCGCGCTGATCATCCCCGTCTCGGTCGCAGGTGGAACCGTGATGACGCTCGCGTGGGGGTTGCTCTACAAGATCGTGCCGGAGGAGCATCGCGGCGCGGTCTCCGGCCTTGCAACGACGACGAAGGGAATCGGCATCCTCGTCGGAGCGCCGCTCGCCGGCCTCGCGATCGACCTGGCGCGGCCGTACTTCGACGCGACCGACGGGTACCAGGTCCTCTGGCCGATCTGCGGCCTGCCGATTCTCGCGGCGATTCCACTCCTCGTCCGCCTGATGGACGTGGAGCCCCGGACGCCTGTCGACGCCACCGTTTAGCGTGTCTGGGCGAGAGCCGGAGCCCACGCAGCGAGCGGCGAGATGTCCCCGTCGCGGCCGTTCAGATTCCGGTATCCGAGCGCGTGCTCGGCCTGCATCAGCTTGTGAATCTGCGTCGTCCCCTCGTAGATGATCGGGGCCCGCGCGTTCCGGAAGTAGCGCTCGATTCCGTACTCCGACGAGTAGCCGTACGCACCGTGTACCTGGATCGCGAGGTGCGCGGCGCGGAACGCTGCCTCCGTCGCGTGCCACTTCGCGAGCGACGTCTCGCGTGTGTTGCGCCGCCCCTCGTTCTTGAGCCACGCGGCCTGCATCACGAGCAGCTTCGACGTCTCGTAGCCGAGCACCATCTCCGCGATCATGTCCTGCACGAACTGGTAGCGGCCGATCGGCTGCCCGAACGTCTCGCGTTCGCGCGCGTACTCCACCGATCGCTCCAGACATGCCCGGATCACCCCGCACGCGCCGGCGGCGACCGTGAACCGGCCCTGGTCGAGCCCGTACATCGCGATCTCGAACCCCTGTCCCTCCTCGCCGACGAGGTTCTCGGCCGGCACCTCGACGTTCTCGAAGAAGAGCTCCCCGGTCGACCCTGCCCAGACGCCGAGCTTGTGCTCGGTCTCCCGCGTCGAGACGCCCGGCCACTCGCGCTCCACGACGAACGCCGAGATCCCCTTGTGCTTCGCCCCCGGATCGGTCTTCGCGAACACGAGCTGGTGGTCGGCCACGGTCGCGTACGAGATCCAGTTCTTCTGGCCGTTGAGGACATATGCGCCGCCCTCGCGGCGGGCGGTCGAGCCCATCGCGGCGACGTCGGAGCCGGCGCCGGGCTCGGTCAGGCCGAAGCACGCGAGCTTTTCGCCCTTCGCCTGCGGGACGAGATAGCGCTGTTTCTGCTCTTCGGTGGCGTAGCGGAGCAGCGAGAGCGAGTTGAGCCCCACGTGGACGGAGATCAGCGTTCGGAACGCCGCCTCGCCGCGCTCGATCTCTTCGCACACGAGCGCCTCGGCGACGAAGTCGAGGCCGGCGCCTCCGTACTCCTCCGGAATGACGATCCCGAGCAGCCCGAGCTCGGCCATCCCCTCGATCACGCCTCGGTCGAGATGGTGCGCGAGGTCGTTTTCGATCGCGTTCGGAAGGACCCGATCGTCCACGAACGAGCGCACCGTCTCCTGAATCAGTCGCTGCTCGTCGGTAAGGTCGAAATCCATGGCCGAGAGTCTATGGAAGCGCTTCGCCGGGCTTGACCTCGAGATCGACGGCTACGAGCTCGAGCGGCTCGAGAAACCGGTCACGCGCGGGTTCACCCGCGTGACGACGGTGGTGCGGTTGCGCGGGCACAGTCAGGTGGGGCTCGGCGAGGACGTCACGTGGTACGCGGAGCACCACGACCGGGAGCAGGCGGGCGGCGCGATCCTGCCGCTCGCGGGCTCGTGGACGCTGGAGTCGTTCTCGTCCGCGCTCGAGATGTCCGACCCTCATCGCCGCTGGGCCTACGAGAGCTCGGCCCTCGACCTCGCGCTGCGGCAGGCCGGGACGACCCTCGCCGAGCTCGTGGGCCGCGAGCCGCAGCCGGTGGCCTTCGTCGTCTCGCCGGGGCTCGGCGACCCGCCGACCGCCCGAACGGTCCAACGCTGGCTGGAGCTGGACCCGACGCTGCGCTTCAAGCTCGACCCCGGAAGCGCCTGGAGCGACGAGCTGATCGCCGAGCTCGCAGCGACAGGCTCGGTCGTCACGGCCGATTACAAGGGCTTCTACACCGACCAGGATCCGCCGCCTGACGCCGACCTCTACAGACGCGTTGCCGAGGGATTCCCCGATGCGTACCTGGAGGACCCTGCGCTCACTGAAGAGACCGACGCGGTGCTCGCGCCCCACCGCGAGCGCGTCACCTGGGATGCTCCGATCCACTCCGTCGCCGACGTCGAGCAGCTGCCCTTTCCGCCGAAGACGCTCAACTCGAAGCCGTCCCGCTTCGGCTTCCTGCGCGAGCTCCTCGACTTCTACGACTACTGCGAGGCACGTGGCATCGCTCTCTACGGGGGCGGCATGTTCGAGCTCGGGCCCGGGCGCGGGCAGATCCAGTACCTCGCCTCGCTCTTCCACCCGGACGCCCCGAACGACGTCGCGCCCGCGGCATACAACGATCCGGAGCCCCGGGCGGGTCTTCCGCCGAGCCCACTCGCCTCCGCACCGGCGCAAACGGGCTTCCGCTGGGGCTTCTCCGAGCCTTAAAGGCCACGCAACCCGCGCTTAACGCGGACCACCTACAACACAAGTAGGGAGTCCAGGCCGGTGATTACTAATAAACCCACGCTCGCTGATAAACCCACGCTCGGGGTTGCCCCGGGCCGTCGTCTGCTCTCATTTGTCGCGCTGACCGGCGCGGTTGCGACCTTCGTTGTCGTCGGCCTCGTCGGTCTTTACCGCTACGTCGACTCCTTCTGGCTCTACCGCGGCTTCCCGCCGCCGCACGACCCTTCCTTCGTTCGGGACTTCGGCACCTTCGAGACGATCCGAGTGACCAGCGCGGCGATCGGCGGCCGCAGCCAGCGAGTTGTCGTCTACCTGCCGCCGGGCTACGCGCAAACTCCGCTACAGCGCTATCCCGTCTTCTACCTTCTGCACGGTTTTCCGGGTAACCCGGATGGCTTCGTCCGCACGGTTCGGGTCGGGGTCGTCGAGGACACGCTCCTCGCCCAGCACCAGCTCCAGCCGATGATCATCGTCATGCCCTTCGGGTCGAGCGGGACTTTCACGGACGAGGAGTGGGTGAACGGAATCCGTCCGCACGAGAACTGGGAGACCTTCCTCACGCGCGATGTCGTGCAGGCGATCGACTCGCACTACCGCACGATCCCAAACGGCGCAGGGCGCGCTCTCGGCGGGCTGTCGGAAGGCGGCTACGCGTCGCTGAACATCGGCCTTCACCACCCCGGCCTGTTCCGCGTGCTCGAGAGCTGGTCCGGCTACCAGAAGGCTGACAGCGTGAAGGCCATCTTCGGCGGGCAAACGGCGCGTATTCGCCGGAACAGCCCGCTCGCGACGCTTCAGCACGCTGCGGCGAAGCTCCGCCGTGCACACACCTTCGTCTGGTTCTACACGGGACAGGACGACACTCTGCTGCACCAAAACATGCTCTTCGATGCGGAGCTGCAGCGCGCGCGTGTAGCGCACCAGTTCTTCGTTATCCCCGGCGGCCACACCTGGGCCCTCTGGCGCGACAACGCCTGGCAGGCAATGCAGGTCGCCTCAGCTCATCTCGCGCATGGCTAGGGTGCTTCGCAACGGCGCCCTCACGTTCGCCGGCCTGCTGGTGCTCGTCGGGGTCACGGGCTGGCTCTACCTGATCCGGCCGACGGGCTCGCTGGGGCCGTCGATGCCCGACGCCCTCCCGCTGGACGAGCTCCCGCACAAGGCCGGTGTGCCGCTCCTCGTCTTCGTCGGCGTCTGGGCCGGGGCTGCGCTTCTCCTCGGCTTGCTGGCGTGGGCTGCCCGTCTGGAACGCTTGACGGCGGCTCTGGTCCTGGCCCTCGGCGTCGGCTCGTTCGAGCTCATTGCCTCCGGCGTCTCCCTTGCGGTCGTGCGCCAGGTGTCGCTCCACGCCGCGTTGCACGCGGCCGCCGCGGGACGAGCCGTCTATACGACCGCGGTGCTTGCGGCGCTCGGCGGAGCGATCTGCGGGCGTCCACGTACGTCCGGGCGCTCGCGCGCGCCGCTACTCCTTGCCTGGGGCGTCGCCGCTGCGGGCGCGCTCGGTTTTGCCGACGCGCTCCTGCCCTCGGAGGACCGGGCGATGCTCGCCGGTCTGGCACCGGGCGCCGTGCGACCGATCACGGCCGCGCTCGTCGGGCCGCTCGCCATTGCGCTTGTCGTCGTCGCGCGCGGCCTCGCGAGGCGGAAGCAGCGCGCGTGGCAGGCCGCCGTGGTCCTCCTCGGTGGCTCGAGCGCTCTCAACCTCCTGCACGGCTTCAGCGCGGGAGCGGCGCTCACCGCGCTCCTCGCCGTCGCGCTCGTGGCTCACCGTCGCGACTTCGACGCGCCCGGCGACCCCGGCTCCCGCCCGCGTGTGCTCCTTCGGGCCGTCCTGCTCGGCGCCGGGATCTTTTTCTACGGCGCTGTGGCGCTCTGGACGAACCAGCTGGCGATCGACCAGCCCATGTCGCTCGGGCTGATTGCGCGCGAGACGGGCACCGCCCTGGTGGGGCTCGAGCTCCGCGGCTCGGCTCACCTGGAAGGAAACTTTGCCGAATGGTTCCCACTCTCGGTCTTCCTCGCGGGCTTGGCCGGGAGCGCGTGGCTCCTGCTCAGCTGGATTGCGCCGTGGCGCTACCGCTTGCGCCAAGAGGCGAAGGAGCGGCAACTCGCCCGCGATCTCGTCGCTGCGTGGGGCGTCGACACGCTCGCGCCGTTCGTGTTGCGAGCTGACAAGTCGTACTTCTTCTCGGAGGACGAGCGGTCGTTCATGGCGTACCGCGTGGTCGGCGGCGTTGCGATCGTCTCCGGCGATCCGGTTGGTCCGTTCGAGTCCTACGCCGAGCTCCTCGACCGGTTCATCGCCTTTGCGCGGGGCCGGGGCTGGCGGCTGGCCATCCTCGGCGCCTCGGAGCGGTGCCTCGAGCTCTACCGGGAGCGCGGACTACACGCCCTCTATCACGGTGACGAGGCGGTCCTCGAGACGGAGACCTTCTCGCTCGACGGCCGCGCGATCCGAAAGGTGCGGCAGTCCGTGCACCGCCTGGAGCGCGCCGGCTATCGAGCGGAGGTGCTGCCGCCCGGAGCGATGAGCCCCGAGCTGCGGCGGGAGCTGGAGGCGATCGCCCGTGAGTGGCGGGGCTCCGAGCCGGAACGAGGATTCGTGATGGCGCTCGACGCGCTCTTCCGGTTGGACGGCGACGATGCGCTGTTTGTCATCGGCCGCGAGCCAAACGGAACACCGGCCGGCTTCCTGCACTTCGCCATCTGCCGGGCAGGCGGCGCGCTGTCGCTCTCGTCGATGCCGCGACTGCGCTCGACGCCGAACGGGTTCAACGAGTGGCTGATCTGCGAGACCGTTTCCTGGGCCAAAGCGAACGGCTTCCCCCGGATCTCGCTCAACTTCGCGCCGTTCGCGGCGCTGCTGGCGCCGGAGGCCGAGCTTTCGCGTCTCCAACGCCTCGAGCGTCGGGCGCTGCTCCGGTTGAAGGGACGCTTCCAGCTCGACAACCTGCTCCTCTTCAACCGGAAGTTCTTCCCCGGCTGGCAACGCCGCTTCGTTGTCTACGAGCGGCGGCTCGATCTACCGCGTGTGGGAATCGCCGCGCTTGCGGCCGAGGCGTACCTGCCCTTCCGCGGTAACGCCGAGCAGTGACGCCGCGCCTCCTCGGGGGGCTTGCGCTTGCGCTTGCCTCCGCAGGCGCCCTGAACTGGGCGTACTTCGTCCAGCACGGCGCCGCCTCGTCGCTGCCCGCCCTCTCGCTCAGGCGCCCGGTGGCATCGCTCCGGCTGCTCTTCGGTCATCTGCGCTGGCTGGTCGGCTTCGTCGTCGGGATCGGCGGGTGGGTGCTCTACGTGGCGGCGCTCGCGCTCGCGCCGCTCTCCCTCGTCCAGGCCGTCTCTGCGGGCGGGATCGGCCTGCTCGCTCTGCTCGTCTCAAGAGTCGGAGGCATTGCCCTTCGTGCGGGCGAGCGGCGGGGCGTGGCGGTGTCGATAGCCGGGCTTGCGCTGCTCGCAGGCTCCTTGGCGGGGCACAACCGACACGGGACGGGCGGGGGCTGGGGCGCGGTGGCGGCCTGGATCGCCGTCTCCGTGGTCGCGGCCGGGCTCGCCGCAGGGCCCCTCCTTTCGCGGGCGCTGGCGCGCGGCGCGGGGCTCGGGCTCGCGGCCGGGATCCTCTACGCGGCGGGCGACGTCGCGACGAAGGCGGCCATCGGGGGAGGGTGGAGGCTTGCGTTCGTGCCCGCGCTCCTGGCTTGCCATGGGCTGGCGTTCGTCTCGCTTCAGCTGGGCTTCCAGCGCGGCGGCGCGCTGGCGACCGCCGGCGTGGCCTCCCTCTTCACGAACGCGCTTCCGATCGCTGCCGGAACGACGATCTTCGGCGAGGGCCTGGGCGCGACACCCGCGCTGCGCGTCCTGGCGTTTGCCGCGGTCGTCGCAGGCGCAACGCTCCTGGCCGGCCGCGAGGCCGACGGCGCGAGCCGACAGCCGGCGGGCGCGCTCGGGATCCACAGCGGCGCCGACACGGTTTGACGACCTCGCAGATTCAGCGGCTCTGATCAAAGCTGCGGCGGCCTGGCCGCGACGGGACGCGTCGCTAGACTTGGCGCCTTGCGGGTGGAGGCAGGTACGAGCGCGCTGCAGGCCCGGAACCGCCGGCGAGCCAGGTCGCGGCGGCTGCTCGTTCAGCGCCTGGTCATGCTCGGCGCATTCGCCTTCACGGCAGGCGTTCTGCTCGGCTTCGCCTTCGCCGGCTCTTCCGACCGGATCGCCGCCGGTGTGGAAGTCGCCGGCGTCGACGTGGGCGGGTTGAGCCGTGGAGACGCGGCCGCGAAGCTCGAGGCGCGAGCCCGCGCGGTCGCAGACGTCCCGATCGTGTTCGCGGCGGGCGCGCACCGCTGGCCGCTGCGCCCCGGCAATCTCGGTGTCGACGCGGACTGGCGCGCCGCCGTCAAGCTCGCGCAGCGCCAGGGCGACGGCTTCGGACCGTTCCGGGGGCTGCGGCGGATCGGGGTCCGCGTATTCGGTGCCGACGTCTCGCCGCCCACGAGGGTCTGGGAACGAGCCCTCGACTACGAGCTGGCGCGGATGGCTCGCATCGTCGACAAGCCTTACCGAGACGCCGCGATCGCGCTGCACGGGCTGCGACCCGTTGTCGTGCCGGAACACGCAGGCCGCGTGCTCGACCGCAAGGCCGCCGCGCCGACCATCGTGCACGCGCTCGCCGGCTTCCAGCGCGGGCGCATCGTGGCTCTCCCCGTCCGGGTCGAGCCGGCCAGGGTCACGACCGCCACACTCGCACCGGTGCTCACCCAGCTGCGGACGGCCCTCTCCCGCCCGATCCAGATGAGGCTCGGCCTCTCGTCCTGGTGGCTACCGCCCGGCCAGCTGGCGGCGATTCTCTCGCTTCCGCACGCAGGCTCGCGATCGCTCGCGATCGGCGGGGCGGCGGCCGACGGGTACTTCCGGCGCCTCGGACAGGGGCTCGGGCGCCCCCCTCGCGACGCGAACTTCAGCGTTCTGGCGTCCGGCCGGGTGGCGGTCGTTCCAGCGCGGCTCGGCCGGGTCATCGACGTTGCCGCAACGCGGCGCAACATCCTTGCCGCGGCGTTGTCGACGACCCGTCGAAGCGCCCGTGCCGTCGTGACCACCCAGCCCCCGAAGCGAACGACCGCCGCGGCGCGGGCGATGGGCATCACGACCCGCGTCAGCCGCTACGAGACGATCTACGCAGGCGATCCGAACCGGATCCACAACGTCCAGCTCGTCGCCCGCCTGATCGACGGGAAGCTGATCGCGCCCGGCGCGACGTTCTCCTTCAATCAGGCGACCGGCGCGCGCACGGCCAGCAAGGGCTTTCTTATTGCGCCCGTGATCATCAACGGCGAGGTGACGACGGGCCTCGGCGGAGGGGTCTGCCAGGTTTCCACGACGACGTTCAACACCGCCTACGAGGCGGGCCTGAAGATCATCTCCCGGACGAACCACGCGCTGTACATCAGCCACTACCCGCAGGGGCGCGACGCGACGGTGGACTACCCGGACGTCGATCTCCGCTTCGTCAACGACACGCCGCACTGGCTCCTTCTGCGCACGTTCGTGGGCTCGTCATCGCTCGTGGTCGATCTGTACGGGTCGTCGATCCACCGCCGCGTGGTCAGCGAGACGCGACCTCTCGTCGAGACAGGGCCTCCGTCGACGAAGAAGATCCCCGACCCGACCCTCTACAAGGGCGTGACGGTGGTCGAGGACAGCGGCGAGCCTTCGCGCTCGACAAGCGTGCGCAGGCTCGTCTACACGGGCTCGGGGAAGCTGCTGTACGACAACACGTGGTACTCCTCGTACCGCTCGCAGGACCGGATCGTGCGCATCGGGACGAAGCCGAAGAAGGCCAAGCCCAAGAAGAAGAAAGGGCCGAGCGGGCCCACCGGCCCGGCGGGTGTCACGTCTCGGCCGTAGAGATCGCCTCGACGAGCCAAGAAGGCACGCGCGTCGGCCTGTGCGTTCGCGCGTCGACGCAGGCGTGTTGCGTCCAGCCGTCTGCCACCGGCTCGCCGTCCCGCTCGACCCTGTAGTCGAAGCGAAAGCGGGCGCCGCGAAGATCGCCGCAGGCGCAGTGAATCGCCAGGCGGTCGTCGAAGCGGGCCGGATCGAGATACCGGACGTGCGACTCGGTCGTCAGCGCCTCGATTCCCTCGGCACGGAGCTCCGGGTAGCCGCCGCGGAAGCGCCCGAGGTAGTCGATGCGCGCGACCTCGAACCAAACCAGGTAGGCGGAGTTGTGGGCGACCCCCTGCGCGTCGGTCTCGGCGAAGCGCACCCGCACCTCGGTCGTGAAGCGGAAGTCCACGGGCAAACTCTCTACGATCGCAAACTCACGAGCCGCCGCTTGCGGCGGCGGCATCAAGCCGGCCGGGCTTCGCCCGGACGGCTGTCCGAAATGACCGATCGACACGTCGTCCGCCCGAAAGTAGCGAACTTGGAAGTCGAGAAGCTTGTCGAGCTGGTCCGCCGCCGGCGGCCATGCGTCGTGCTCACCGGGGCTGGGATCTCGACCGAGAGCGGCATTCCCGACTTCCGCTCGCCGACCGGGCTCTGGGCGCAATTCGATCCGCTCGAGTACGGCTCGCTCGAGGCCTTCCGCCGCGATCCGCTCAAGGTCTGGAGCTTCTACAAGCCCCGCGTGGCAATGCTGACCGAGGCTGAGCCGAACGCGGCGCACCAGGCGCTCGCCGAGCTCGAGCGGCGCGGCTGGGTGCAGGCGGTCGTCACGCAGAACATCGACCTGCTCCACGAGCGCGCCGGGAGCCGGGAGGTCGTCGAGGTCCACGGGTCGATCCGGACGTCGACCTGCCCGGGGTGCGGCATCCGCTATCCGTTGCAGCGCGTTCTCGAGCTTCTCGAGGCGGCCGAGGCTCCGTCCTGTCCTTCGTGCGGCGAGATCCTCAAGCCGGACGTGGTCTTCTTCGGCGAGCTACTGCCTCCCGCGGTGATCGACCGGGCCTTCGAGCTCGCCCGGGGCGCGCAGCTGCTGCTCGTCGTCGGCTCGGCGCTCGAGGTCTACCCGGTCGCGGCACTGCCGCTGGAGACGGTGGGCGCCGGCGGCGAGCTTGCGATCGTCAACCGCGGGCCGACCGGCCTCGATGCGCACGCGTCTCTTCGAGTCGACGGTAACGCGAGCGACGTCCTGCCGCGAGTGGTCTCGGGCTTAGAAGGTGGCTAGGCCGCGGCGCGCTTGAGCGGCCGCTCTTCGAGCACCCGCCGGCATTCCGAGCAGACCGTGCGCTCGAACTCGTACGGGACACCGAGCCGCTGGATCAGGACGTGGGTCCTGACTGCCGTGTGCCGGTGCGCCCGCCTGCGTTGGGTGAAGAGCTGCGACATCGTCCTCGGTTTCAGAGTAGCGGCGGTATCGGAAACTACGACTCCCAAAAGGGTTAGGAAGTTGTGACGATCCGGTGTCGATCCACGCTGACTCCATTTGCCGGGCGTCGCTAAGCTCGTTTCGATGCGACGAGGGCGCCTCCGATGGCTCCTTTCGCTGCCGCTGGCACTTGCCCTGGCGGCGTGTGGTGCAGGCGTGCGACCCGACTCCGGCGCTCACAACGGCCAGGGACGCGTCGCGGCCGTGTCGACCGCGCGGTGCCAGGCCGGAAGGATGAGCCGCGTCGGCTCGAGCCGGCTTGCGGTCGCGGCGGTGGTCCTCGGTCACGCGCGCGCGTATCGCCGGCCCGGCCACGAGCCGTTCGCGCGCTTTGCCGCCCGCAACCAGAACGGCTTCCCGAACGTCTTTCACGTGCTCGGTTCGATCCGCGGCCGCGATTGCCGGGCTGCCTGGTACCGCGTTCAGCTGCCGCGGCGACCGAACGGCGCGACGGGTTTCGTGCCGGCGGGCGCGGTGCGCGTCACGACGGTCCGAACGCGGATCCTCATCGATGTCTCCGCTCGGAGGCTGACGCTCTTCCGCGACGGCCGCCCGGTATTGCGGACGAGGGTCGCCGTCGGCTCCCCGGCGACTCCCACGCCGACAGGGAGTTACTACGTCAACCAGCTCCTGATCCCCGCCGACGCGTCCGGCCCCTACGGCCCCGGCGCGCTGGGGATCTCCGCATTCTCCAACGTGCTCACCGGCTGGACGCAGGGCGGGCCGATCGCAATCCACGGCACCAACGAGCCCTCGTCGATCGGGCACGCCGTCTCGAACGGCTGCATCCGCGTTCGCAATCCGATTCTCAGGCGTCTCTTCGCCGCGACCTTCGCCGGAACGCCGGTTCTGATTCGCCGCTGAGACGGGTCGGGTATTACTTCCCCAACGACGAAAGGCGGAACCGATGGCGGAGCGCAGACAGGACCTTCTGAGCAAGCTCGCAGATCGAGGCGAGGATGTGGTCGGCAAGCTCGCGGACATGCCCGCGGCTCAGAGGCTCTTCGAGGCGGCGGGCGGGCTGAAGGACCGCGTCGACGAGTTGCAGAAGCGCGTGCGCGGCATGGACGAGCTCGAGCGGCGCGTCGCGGCGCTGGAGCGAAAGGTCGACCAGCTGTCCGGTTCCTCGCGCGGAAAGAGGCGTGCGCGCACGAGCGGGGTGAAGAAACCAACGGCGAAGAGCTCGTCGCGGGCGAAACCGAAGTCCCCGAGCGGCTCCTAGGCCGGGACCCGCAGGCGGAGGCTCTGCGGAACGATCTCGAAGCGTGCCGGCGTGGTTCCCGGCTGCTCGCCGTCGAGCTCGACCGGTAGCGGCTCGGGCGCATCGACCTCGACCGAAGCCCCTCGTAGCAACTTCGCCTTCGGATGCGGAAGGTGCCGGCCGGCGTAGGTCTTCGGCAACGTCAGAAGCAGGTCGCGCTTCGTGAGATCGCCGATCAGCAGGACGTCGAAGAGACCGTCGTCCGGCTCGGCAGTCGGGCAGATCATCATCCCGCCTCCGAAGAAGCGCCCGTTGGCGACGACGACGTCGTGCATCCGGCCCGTGTGGCTCTGTCCGTCCACCGTCACGCGCACCTCGTCGTTTCGCCAGCGGGCGAAGACGCTGAACGTCGCCAAGAGGTAGGAGATCTTCGCGCCGAGGGCCTTCGAGGTCTCGTTGGCACGCTTTGCGATCGCGCCGCTCATGCCCGCGCTCGCGATGTTGGCGAAGTAGGACTGGGCTCGGCGACCGTCCCACGCCCGATAGTCAGCGTGGCCGAGGTCGATCGCGCGCACTCGGCCCCCACGGGCGACCGCCACCGCGTCCTCGAGGCGGCGCGGAATGCCAAACGTGCGCACGAAGTCTCTACCGGTCCCCCGGGGGATCACCGCGAGCTCGACCCCGTCACGGCCGACGAGGCCCTGGGCAACCTCGTTCACCGTTCCGTCTCCGCCGACGGCGACGATCAGAGACGCCCCTCCGTCGACGGCCTGCCGGGCAAGCTCGGGCAGGTGGCCCGGGCGGTCCGAGAGGAGCGCCTTGCCGTGGAGGCCCAGCTCGGCGGAGCGGTGCGCGAGCTCGGGCCACCGTCGGCCGGTCGAGCCGTTGTCGGACGCAGGATTGACGAGGAAGACGGTTGTGCTCTGCGTCAATGAGTGACGGTGCCCAGGGCGACGCGGGTCATCCGGTCGACGGCCGACTGGAGATCGGCGTCCGAGATTCGGGTGAACTCCTCGCCGATCACGATGTCGCTGACTGTCAGCAGGCAGCCGGCGTGGACGCCGCGCAGCGCGCCGATCGTGAACAAGACGGCTGCCTCCATCTCGACGCCGAGCACGCCGCGCTCCGACCAGCGCTTGTGACGGCCCGGATCGGGGTCGTAGAAGGTGTCGCTGGAGGCGATCGGGCCGACCCGCACGGGCTGGTCGAGCTCCTTAGCCGTATGGACGGCCGCGTGCACGAGCTCCCAGTCGGCGGTCGGCGTGTGCGGCTCACCCCCGACGTAGTGGCGCGCGGTTCCGTCGGCCGCGACGGCGGAGACGGCGACGATCAGGTCTCCGAGCTGGAGGTCCTGCTGAAGCCCGCCGCAGGTCCCGACCCGCAGGAATCGCTTCACTCCGAGCTGAACCAGCTCCTCCATCACGATTGCCGCGGACGGACAGCCCATACCCGTCGCCTGCACCGAGACCGGCGCGCCGTCGTATTCGCCCGTGAAGCCGAGCAGCCCACGTTCGGCGTTTCGTTGGACAACGTTCTCGAGGTACGTCTCGGCGATGTACTTCGCGCGAAGTGGATCACCCGGGAGCAGGCAAGCCTCCGCGTAGTCGCCCGGGTCGGCGCGGACATGGATCGGCATGCGGAAAGCTTAAGGCGCTCGCTCGCGACGCCGCCAAAGAGGTCGCGCCGGCTTTGCCGGAGCGACCGTCCAACACACCGTCTGGGATGCAAAGCGGCTTGCGCTCCTACTGAGGTGGCGCCTTAGAGTTTCCTCGGCGCCGATGCCCACCCTGAAGGAACCCACGCTCGAAGAGATCCTGGCCTTCTGCGCGGAAGATCCTGTCGAGCGCGTCTTCTTGGAGGACGTCGCCCGGCGGGGGCTCGGGCGCTTCACGGCGCTCGAGGGGCGCGGGCGTCTCGAGGCGCTGTGCCACGTCGGGTCGAACGTCGTCCCGTCCGGCTCAGGCTGCGGTGCGTTCGCGGAGGTGACCGCGTCGGGCCGCGCCACGATGGTGATCGGGGAGGAAGGCGCCGTCACGGACCTTTGGGAGGCGGCGCGGGAACGGCTGCCCGCTCCGCGCGAAGACCGTCCTGGGCAACCCGTCTACGTTCTCGAGGAGCCGCCCGAGCCGGGGGAGACGGGGCTGCGCCGGGCGACGGAGGGCGACTTCGACCTGCTCGTCCCGGCGTCTGCAGCCGCGCACCTTGAGGAGATCGGGATCGATCCGCTCGAGCGCGATGCGGAGAGCTTCCGCTGGCGGACGCGGATGCAAATCGAGGACGGGCGCTCCTGGGTGTGGAGAGAGGACGGGACGATTCTCTTCAAGGCAGAAGCATCCGCGTGGACGCCTGCCGCGGTGCAGCTCCAACAGGTCTGGGTCGACCCGGCCGCGCGCGGGCGTGGCTACGCCCAGCGCGGGATGCGCGATCTGTGCCGCCGTCTTCTCGAGCGCGTCCCCGTCGTCTGCCTGTTCGTCCGAGCCGAGAATGCGCCGGCGATCCGCGTCTACGAGGCGATCGGGATGCGCCGGACGATCTCCTACCGGTCGCTGATTCTGTAACGACCCTGCGCGAGCCCGACGGTCCCTGTAGTACGGCGCGCCCGGCCTCCTCCCCGCGGTGAGCGTAGCCAGAAATGACGCACGCGTGGGTGACGGCTCTGTGCCGAACGCGTCACGGCTCTCTGCGCTGCAAGACTGTTGTCATGAGCAGCCAAAAACGCCAGTCGAAGGCAATCGAGCCCGCGGAGCTCCGCCGCCGGGTCGAGGAGCACATCCGGCGTCTCGAGCTGATTCCGGCCGGCGGAGACGTCGTCGCTCTCGTCTCGGGCGGGCCCGACTCGACCTGCCTCTGGCACGTCCTTCGTGTGCTCGGCTACCGCGTGAGCGCGCTACACGTCAATCACGGGCTGCGTGGGGCGGAGTCGGACGAGGACTCCCGTTTCTGCCGTGAGCTGCTGGGCGCAGAGGTCGTCGATGCGCCCCCGCCCGACCGCCCGACCGAGGAGGCCCTCCGCGAGCTTCGCTACTCGTTCGCCCGCGACAGGCTGCGCGCCACCGGCCACACCGCTTCGGACCAGGTCGAGACAGTGCTCTACCGGCTCGTCGCGAGCGGCACGACAAAGGCGATCAAGCCGAAGCGTGAGGACGGCATCGTCCGCCCGCTTCTCCCGCTCTGGCGTGACGAGACGGAGGCGTACTGCCGCGCCGAGGGCCTCGAGTTCCGCCATGACAGCTCGAATCCCGACACGAGGCGCGGCCTGATCCGCAACGAGATCCTTCCGCTCCTGCACCGTCTCCACCCGGCCGCTGAGCAGAACCTGCTCCGCCTGGCCGAGGAGCGCCCGTCGAGGCTCGACCAGCTCCTCGCAGCGCGCGCCGGCTCGATGCGCGTCGACCTCGGCGGCGGCCTCACCGCGGTCCGCGAGTACGACCAGGTCTGGCTCGAGCAGAGCCCGATCGCGCTGGAGGGCATTGTCGAATGGGGACCTTGGAGGATTGAATCCGAGCTCCCAGGCCTTAAGGTACGGAGTTGGCGGCCCGGCGATCGCCTCGCCGGCCGCCGCAAGAAGGTGCAAGACGTGTTCGTCGACGCCAAGATCCCACGATCCGAGCGCGAGGCGTGGCCGCTCGTCGTGCGCGGCCGCGAAGTCGTCGCCGTGCCCGGGATCGTGGACGCGCCCGGCGTCACCGCGACGAAGGGCGGGGAGTGAGCCAGGCCGAGCTCGAGCGGGCCGTCGGCGAGATCCTGATCGACGAGGAGACGCTGAGCGCCCGAATCGCCGAGCTCGGCGCCGAGATCTCGGCCGACTACCAAGGCCGCGACCTGCTCTTGATCGGCGTCCTCAAGGGAGCCGTCTTCTTCATGGCCGATCTGATGCGCCACCTTACGGTCCCTTGTGAGGTCGACTTCATGGCGATCTCGAGCTACGGCGACTCGACCGACTCCTCGGGGATCGTCCGGATCCTGAAGGACCTCGACATCAACATCGAGGGCAGGGACGTCCTCGTTATCGAAGACATCATCGATTCCGGCCTCACGCTCTCGTACCTGATGCGCAACCTCGAGTCGCGCGAGCCGGCAACGCTCGAGGTCTGCGCGCTGATGACCAAGCCCGCGCGGCGCGAGATCGACGTGGCGGTCCGTTACATCGGCTTCGAGATCGCCAACCGCTTCGTAGTCGGCTACGGCCTGGACCTCGGGGAGCGCTATCGCAACCTCCCCTACGTCGCCGTCCTGAGCCCGGAGCTGGCACCAGAGGGGATCTAGCGCCTTTTGGGGTTGAGCCCTCCCCGGGAGGGAAGGTTCATGCTCGCTGGTACCCTTTGCCGATAGAGGGCCCGTGAACCGTTTCTTCCGTTCAGCGCTGTTTCCGCTCATCGTGATCGTGCTGCTCGTCTACCTGGCGAGCCAGACGCTGATCCCGCACTCGAAGGGCGCCCCGAGGCTCACGTACTCGCAGTTCATCCAGAAAGTCGACAGCAACAACGTCGACACCGCGGTCTTCAACCCGCCGAAGCAATCCGTCAGCTTCCAGCTGAAGGACGGCAAGAAGGGCACCGTGAACTACCCGAGCGAGCAGGTCGTGCCCACGCTGCAGAAGGACCTGCAGAGGCACGGGGTCACCTTCGACTCGAAGGGAACCGGCAGCTGGTCGTGGATCTCGTTCCTGACGTCGCTGCTCCCGTTCGTGCTGCTGTTCGGGTTCTGGATCTTCCTGATGAACCAGGTGCAGGGCGGCGGGTCCAAGGTGATGAGCTTCGGCAAGTCGCGCGCGAAGCGGATGGCGCC
>JBARRQ010000177.1:0-10924 GCA_049644305.1 Gaiellaceae bacterium | reverse complement strand
TATGCGGCGGCCGTCGGGCGGTGGCTGGTCACGCGCGACGGCTTCGACTTCCTCTTCTACTACCTGCCGGACTACGACTTCGCGTCTCACGCGCTTGGCCCTGAGGAGAGCCAGGAGGCGCTCGTCCGGAGCGACGCGGCGATCGGCGCGCTGATCGAGGCGGCCGGCGGCCCGGACGAGTTTCTCGAGCGATACGCGGTCGTCGTCTGCTCCGATCACGGCCAGACGCCTGTCGAGCGAGTGACGTCGCTGCACGCGAGCTTCGGCGGCCACGAGAACGTGGTCGTGACGGCGTCGAACCGGGCCGGCATGGTGTACCGCCTTCCGGGCTGCCGCGAGGACGCTGCCGCGCTCGCACGCCGGCTGGACGGGACAGACGCGGCTGGGGTCGTCCTCTTCCGGGAAGGAGCTGAGGCAGTTGCCCGGCGCGACGGCGAAGAGCTCCGCTTCACCCCAGCCGAGGGCGGCTGGCGAACGACCGGAGACCGCGCGCTCCTCGACCAGCCGGATGCCCTCGAGCGGGCGTGGGCAGCGCTTGCCAATCCGAACGCGGGCGAGGTCATCGTCTCTCCTCCGTGGGGCGTCGAGCTCAGCGACCTCGCGGGCCGGAGCCACCTCGGTGGCGGAAGTCACGGCTCGCTTGACCACGGGGACTCGGAAGTGCCGATGCTGACGGTCGGCCTCGGACGGGAGGCGCCGCGGCGGATCGTCGACCTCGCAGCACTCGTCCGCGGGCACTTCGGCGTCGAGGCCGGCTCTCCGTCCAAGAACGCTGCCGATGCAGCCTGATCAAGTCGCCGAGGCGAGACAGGAGATGGTCGAGCGTCAGCTGCGTGGGCGCGACGTCGTCGACGAAAACGTGCTGTGGGCGATGGCCCGGGTACCGCGGGAGCTGTTCGTCCCGGAAGCGGAGCGCCGCCGCGCGTACGACGACGCCGCCCTTGCGATCGGACACGGCCAGACGATCTCGCAGCCGTACATGGTGGCGCGCATCTGCGAGGCGCTGGCGATCCGCGGCGGCGACCTTGTGCTCGACGTCGGCACGGGCTCGGGCTACCAGGCCGCCGTCCTGGCGGAGCTCGGCGCCGACGTGGTGACGATCGAGCGCATCCCGGAGCTGGCCGAGCAGGCACGTGCGAACCTCGCGGCCGCGGGTTACGACCGGATCGAGGTGGTGGTCGGAGACGGGACGCTCGGGATGCCGGAACGGGCGCCGTTCGACGCCGTCGCAGTCGCGGCGGCAGCCCCGGGCTTTCCGGAGACGTTGTACGAGCAGCTTCGGCCCGGCGGGCGGCTGGTCGTGCCCGTGGGCGGCCCTCGCGCTCAGCGCCTCGAGGTGATCGTCCGCAGTCCCGAGGGCCCGGCGGTCATCCACTCCGTGCCGTGTCGGTTCGTGCCGCTCGTGGGGGAGGAGGGCTTCGCCGGGTGACGCGGACGCGCGTCCACCTGCGCCTGGGAGGGCGGGTGCAGGGCGTCTTCTTCAGGGCCGAGGCGCAAGCACGGGCCGAGTCGCTAGGCGTTGCGGGCTGGATCAAGAACGCTCCGGACGGCAGCGTCGAGGCGGCCATCGAAGGCGACGAGGAGAAGGTGGAGTCGATTGTCGCCTGGTGCCGGCAAGGGCCCTCGGGCGCCAGGGTCGACGAGGTCGAGGTCACACGCGAAGAGCCGGTGGGCGAGATCGGCTTTCGCGTCGAGTAGCCGCCCTGGTTAAGGCACAGCCAACCTCCTCCCCGCTGCGAGCCTAAACAGAAAAGGCGCATGGGTGTGTAACGCGGGTGTGCCGATGGAGTAACGCTTGCCCCGGCCTCGTGTGCTGTCCTGGTGTCCGGTTGGCCATCGGTCACGGTCGAGGCGTTGCTAGGCTCGCGCGCCGATGGCCTTCTCGCCTGCCACAGCGCTTGCGCGCTCCCGTGCCGGCCGGGCCCTACGCCGGCCGCACAACTGGGTGCAGCTGGCGCAGTTCTCTGCCGTCGGCGCCGTTGGCTACGCGATCAACCTCGTCGTCTACACGGCACTCCTTCGCGGGGCCGGCCTCCACTACACGCTGGCCGCGACCTGCTCGTTCGCCGTCGCCGTCACGAACAACTACACGTGGAACCGACTCTGGACCTTTCATGCTCAGCGGGGCCACGTGGCCTGGCAAGGCCTGCGCTTCCTGGTCGTCGCGCTCGTCGCGTACGGGGCGAACCTCGTCCTGCTCTCCGCGATGATCGGGCTCCGCGTCGACAAAGTGCTGGCGCAGGCGATCGCCGTCGTGCTGGTTACTCCCCTGAACTTTGTCGGCAACAAGCTCTGGTCGTTCCGGTCGCGCTCCTGACCGGCGCCCGGCACGCAATCGGGGCGCGACCAATCCGCGCGGTACGCTGACACCGATGGGCCGCGCCCTCGCCCTGGCCGCCGCCGCGTTGGCGCTCGCGGCGCCGGCGCTCGCCGCTGGGCCTCCTCTTCCCAGTGCCGGCACGCAGATTCGACCGCCTCTGCAGCCTCCCGAGCCGCGCCTCTCCAGAGCGAAGGTGACGCGGATCTTCCTCGCCGACCGCAAGGTTGCGGCCTGGCTGCGCCGCTATCCGCAAAGCCACCGGACGACCGAGGCGACCTACAAGGACGGGAGCTGGAAGGTGGGCGTCTGGTGGGGAGCCGCCGGCGAGATCGCGGTGGGCCGCGTGGACGATCACAGCGGGGCGGTTACAGAGGCCTGGGCCGGCCCCCAGGTGGCGTGGAAGATGGCCCGGGGTTACCCGGGCTCCTTCGGCGGCAAGGAGATCAACGGCGCCGCCCTCTGGCTCGGCTTCTGCGCGCTCTTCCTCGTGGGGCTTGCCGACCTGCGCCGCCCGCTCAGCGTCCGGAACCTCGACTTACTCGTGCTGCTGTCGTTTTCCGTTTCTCTCTGGTTCTTCAACCGCGGCAACATCTTCACGAGCGTCCCGCTCGTCTACCCGCCGCTCGTCTACCTCCTCGTCCGGATGGTCTGGAGCGCGTGGCGAGGACGGCTCGCGACCGCGTCCGCGCCGGTCTTCCCCGTCTGGGTGCTCGCCACAGCCACGGTCTTCACGGCGGGCTTCCGCCTCGGGCTGAATGTGCGTGCGTCGAACGTGATCGATGTCGGTTACTCGGGCGTGATCGGCGCGGAGCGCATCGCGCATGGCCAGGTGCCGTACGGCCACTTCCCGGTCGAAGACGGGCGGAAGCCTTGCGGCCCGGCAGACCGGGACGGCGAGATCCGCGAGCGCGTGCAGACGAACGGGCGCTGCGAGTCGGCGAACCCGGAGGGCGATACGTACGGCCCCGTCGCCTACGAGAGCTACCTACCGGGCTACCTGATCCTGGGCTGGAGCGGAAAGTGGGACGACCTCCCGGCCGCTCACCTGAGCTCGATCGCCTTCGACCTGCTCTGCTTACTCGGTCTCGCGCTCGTGGGCCTGCGCTTCGGCGGCACGCGGCTCGCCGTGACGCTCGCGTTCGCCTGGGTCGCATACCCCTTCACGCAGTACGTCTCGAGCTCGAACACGAACGACGCGTTGCCGCCGCTCTTCCTGATCTGGGGGTTCTGGCTCGTCACGTCTCCCTTCGCCCGCGGTGCCTCGGTCGCGCTCTCGGGGTGGACGAAGTTCGCCCCGCTCGTCGTGGCGCCGCTCTGGGCCTCGTATCCAGACGCGCTCAGGTGGCCCCGGGCGAAGCTCGTGTTCGCCGGCGCCTTCGTCGCGGCAACGCTTGCTGCGTTCTCGATCCTCCTGCTCGAGCCACACCCGCTCGATGCCGTCGGTGTCTTCTGGAGACGTACGCTCGGCTGGCAAATCGGACGAGACTCGCCGTTCTCCATCTGGGACTGGCGGCAGTACCACGCCGGTCTCCCCGACCTTCACGTGCTGCAGTGGGTTCTCGAGGGCGCGCTCGTCGCGGGCGCGATCGGCGCGTACTTTCTCCCGCGGAGGAAGTCCCCGCTCCAGCTCGCCGCGCTCACCGCTGCGCTGCTGCTCGGCGTCCAGCTCGTCCTGACCCACTGGTTCTACCTCTATCTGCCGTGGTTCTTCCCCTTTGCCGCCTTCGCCGTGCTCGCCCCCACGGCGAAAACCGTCCCGGGGCAGTCGCCCCAACCGCTTGAGCATCCACGCCAGGAGCTGGTCGGCGTCGAGTGAGTCGCGAGTCGTCTACGCGGCGCTCGCGGCTCTTTTCGTCTCGCTCACGCTCCTTCACTTCGGCTTCTACCACCGTCATGTCATCCGGGACACCGTGGAGTACCACCGCTACGGACTCGCGGTCTTCCACGGCGAGGTGCCCTACCGTGACTTCAGGGTCGAGTACCCGCCGGGAGCGCTGCCGCTCTTGGTCCTACCGGCGATCGGCAGTCCGGGCATCGGGGGCTATCAGGCGATCTTCCAAGGGGCGCTGACGCTGTGCGCCGTTGGAGCTCTCCTTGCGATGGCAGCCGCGTTGCGCTCGCTGCGCGCGTCCCCGGAGCGGGTCACGGGCGCGCTCGGTTTCTTCGCGCTCGCGCCGCTTGTTCTCGGGTCGGTGGTCATTTACCGCTACGACCTTTGGCCCGCCGCGCTCACCGTTGCGGGCCTCTCGGCGATCATCGCCCGCCGCCAGAGGCTCGGGTTCGCGGCGCTCGGCCTCGGGATCGCAGCGAAGCTGTTCCCCGGTGTACTCATCCCCCCGGCGCTGGCCTACGTGTGGCGATCGCGAGGACGGCGCGAGGCGGGTCTCTGCCTCCTCTCGGCCGCTGCCTCGGTGCTCGTGCTCGTCGTGCCCTTCCTCGTTCTCGCCCCGCACGGCCTCTGGGCGAGCATCGAGCGCCAGGCTCATCGGCCCCTCCAGATCGAGAGTCTCGGCTCGGGGATCCTGCTTGCCGCACACCAGATCTCGGGCCTGCACCTGCGGATGATCACGAGCCAGGGCTCCCAGAACCTGTCCGGCTCGCTTCCCGACGCGCTCGGAATCGCCCAGAGCGCGGTCCTGGCGTTCGCGCTGCTCGGCATCTGGACGGCAGCAGCGCTGGGCCCCGCGCGCCCCGAGCGGTTGGTCCGCTACGCGGTCGCCTCGGTCACTGCATTTGTTGCCTTCGACAAGGTCCTCTCGCCGCAGTTCATGATCTGGCTGATCCCGCTCGTGCCGCTGGTGCGAGGCCGGCGCGGGCTGGCCGCCTCGGGCCTTCTCGCCGTGGCTCTGCTGCTGACCCAGCTCTGGTTTCCGCTCCGGTACTGGGCGCTCGTTCTGCACTTCGCCGCGTTCCCGTCTTGGCTCGTGCTGGCACGCGGCCTGGTCTTGGTCTGCCTGCTCCTCGTCTTGCTCGTCAGGGAACGGGAACCCGTACCGGTTCGCAGCTGAGGGCCCGGCCCTCGGCATCGCACTCGACGACGACCCCCTCGATCCGGACGCCGCCCTCGGCCGGCTCGAACCGGACAGGCATACCGGAGCGCATGCGCTCGATCGCGAGCTCGGCCTTCACGCCGATCACCGAGTCGTGTGGGCCGGTCATGCCTGCATCCGTGATCGCCGCGGTTCCTCCGGGTTGGACGCGCGCGTCGTTCGTCTGCACGTGGGTGTGCGTTCCGATCACGGCGGTCACGCGACCGTCGAGCAGGCGCGCGGCCGCGATCTTCTCGCTCGTCGCCTCGGCGTGGAAGTCGACGACCACGATCCGCGCCCGCGAGCGAGCCTCGTCGACGAGGGCGTCCAGAACCTCGAACGGGCTGACCGGCGTGGTCATGAAGAGGATCCCCTGGAGGTTCACCACCGCGACGGGCGTGCCGTCTTCCGCCTCGACGATCGCAAGGCCGCGGCCCGGCGAGCCCGAGGCGAGATTCGCCGGACGGACGACGCGCTCGGAGCGTTCGAGGTACGGCCCGATCTCCCGGCGCCGCCACACGTGGTTGCCGAGCGTGAGAACGTCGGCGCCTGCCGCCAGCAGCCGGTCGGCCAGCCGCGGCGTGATCCCCGCCCCGTCGGCTGCGTTCTCGGCGTTGACGATGCAGAAGCCGGCGCCGAGCTCCCCCTTGACGTCGCCGAGCCGCGCCTCGAGAGCGTCGCGCCCGGGAGCGCCGAAGACGTCAGCTACGAAGAGGATCTTCAGCTACGGGAACGTGAGGGCGGCAGCGGGGTGGACCGAGATGGCGACGTGGTTGCCCGCGTCCTGCGTGTAGCGGGCAAGCGCCTGCCGCTCCACGCCGGTGAAATCGAGGACGGTGCCGAGCTTCGACGTGGTCGAGCCGACGGATGAGCCGACGGTCAGGCTCGTATCGGGGCGCAGGTGCGTAAGGGAGACCACGAGCGAAGGATTCCCGCTCGGCTGGATGTCGATCCGGGCGCCGTAGCGCTTCCCGGCCAAGATGTAGGGCGTGATCCCGACGATCGTCCCGTCGACAGGCGCGTAGACGTCTGTCCCCGGCGCTGCCCCGACGTCGAGCGTTGCCGTGACGGCTCCCTCACCTCCGCCGACGATGTAGTAGCGGAGCCCGCTCCCACGCCCGCCCAGGAAGCGGCGCAGAACCCGGCTGAAGAGGCCCTGGTTGAGCTGGTGTCCGACCGGCTGGAGCGCCAGGGCTCCGTCGCCCGAGGCGTGGTATGCGATCGCCGTGACGCGGTCTTGCGCGATCGGCAGCTCGAGCCTGAGCGGTCCCTGGAGGGCGATCACCTGAGGACGGGGCGGCCCGGAGGGCAGCAGACGGGTTGCGGGCGCCGGCGCCGCAGCCCGCACGGGTGCGGTCCCGCCGGACCCGAACGCGGTCAGGAGGAGCGTGACGAGCGCGACTGCGGCGAGGAGGATGAGCCCGACGAGGCGTCTCTTCCGACGCGCGTCTGCCGACTCTGCACGCCGGCGCCGCACCGCCAGCGCTTGGCCGGACGATGACATCCGCGGCACCGTAACGAAGCGCGACTCGCCGTGCAATGTGGGTCTGATCGCCGCGGGGCGAGGCTCGAGCGCGAGCGCCCCCTCGAGCTCGAAGTCCCACTCCCACGCCGGCGGCCGCATGTTTCGCAAGGCGTCGCTTGCGACGCCGCTCTCAGGACGCACAGCTTTGCTGGGCGTCCGTCTGAAATGACCGGTCGACCGAAACGAGCTCGTGTCGACGCCGTATCGAAGCGGTACGACCTGCGCGCTACGATGCCGCGCATGGCCGGGCGTCCCGCCGAGGCCGCGAAGGTCCAGATCCCGCGCTGGATTCAGCTCGTCGGTCTCCCGCTTGTCTTGCTGCTGCTCTGGACTGTGGCCGGGGCCGCGCGTCACGTCGTCTTTCTCTTTCTGGTAGCTGCCCTGATCGCGTTCCTCCTGAACCCGCTCGTGCGCGGGCTGACACGGGTCCGGATCCCGCGCGGGTTCGGCGTCGCGATCGTGTACTTGACGTTCGCTGCCATCGTACTTGCTGCGGGAGCCGCGCTCGGGACCGTGGTCGTGAACCAGACGAAGTCGAGCGCCTCCCGCGTGAACGACTACTTTACGGTCGAGCACGGACAGGCCCACCAGACGCACGCGTACCGCGACGTCAACCGCTTCCAGCACTGGCTCGATACCCACCACCTCGGGGGCATCAAGATCGAGAAGCAGGGCCACGATCTCGTCAACAGGATCCGCAAGAAGGACGTCTCGAAGTACACCGGCAAGGTGATCAACTTCGTCGAGGGGGCGGCGGTCAGCACGGCTAAGTTCCTCTTCAGCCTGGTCCTGGTGATCGTCGTCTCGATCTACATGCTCCTCGACATGCCCCGGCTGCGCCGTGTCCTCGACCGGCGATTTCCGCCGAGCCCGAGCTCACCGTCGTTGCCGACGCGAATCGAGCGCTCCCTCGCGAGCTACGTCCGCGGGCAGGTGCTGCTCTCGCTGATCATCGGGACGAGCGCGGGAATGGGGTTATGGCTGCTCGGAACGCTTGGCTGGGCGCCCGGGGCCGACCGCTACGCCGTCCTGTTCGGAGCCTGGGTCGCCATTACCGAGCTGATCCCCTACCTCGGCCCCTGGCTGGGAGCGATTCCACCGCTCATCTACGAGCTGGTCGTGCACCCGATCGCGGCGATCTGGGTCGGCCTGCTGTTCCTTGTGATCCACCAGATCGAGGGCCACATCGTCGTGCCGAACGTGATGGGCAGCGCCCTGCGGCTGCATCCCCTGCTCGTCATCTTCGGGCTGCTCGCCGGAGGGGAGATCTACGGGCTGCCGGGCGCGCTCGTCGCGCTTCCGCTGCTGGCCGCCGGGCGCGCGATCTGGGAGTTCTTTGGTGAGCGGGTCTCGCTCGAGCCCTGGCAGGAAGGTGGGCCAATCCCCGTCGAGGTCGAGCTAGAGGGAGGCCGGCCCGTGGCTCCGGTCCCGCCTCCCGAACCGCCCGCAGCGGCCAGCCGGTGAGCTCGCGGCAGCCGTTGCTCGCCGCCCGGGGCGCGGGCCGCAGGTTCGGTCAGACGACGGCGCTGGAGCCCGTCGACCTCGAGCTCTGGGAGGGCGAGGGGCTCGCGCTCGTCGGGCCGAACGGCGCCGGCAAGTCGACCCTCATCTCGCTCCTCGCGGGGGCGCTCGAGCCGAGCGACGGGCGAATCGAGCGGCGCAAAGGCGTGAGGGTCGGCTGGGCCCCCCAACGCCCTGCGCAGTACGGGCGGCTGTCGGCGAGGGAGAACCTCGAGCTGTTCGCGAAGCTCGAGGGCGAGCCCGAGCCGGAGGAGGCCACGGCGCGGCTCCTCCGTGAGTTCGACCTGCCCGGGAAACCCTCGCCGAGCGCAAACCTGTCGGTGGGCAACCGGCAGCGGTTGAATCTCGCGATCGCATTCCTCGGTACGCCCGACGTCCTCCTCCTCGACGAGCCGACGGCCGCCCTCGATCCTGAGCAGCGGCGGCGTCTCTGGGATCGCGTCACGGCGCTGCGCGACTCCGGCGGGGCATTCGTGTTCGCCACGCAGAACCTCGACGAGGTCGAGCGCCACGCCGACCGGGTGGCGGCGCTGCGCGAAGGACGGCTCGTCTTCACGGGGGCGGCCGAGGAATACGACCGCTCGCAGACCGACACTCTCTTCGCATGAGACGTCGCTTGCGGTGTCGACCATGAGCAGGACGCTCCTGCTGCTTCGCAAGGATGCTCTCGTCCTTCGGCGCTCGCCGCTCCTGCTCGGGATCCTCCTCACGTATCCGGTTGCTATTGCCGTGCTGGTCGGCCTCGTCGCGAGCTACGCCAACTCGAAGCCGCGTGTCGCGCTCGTGGACGAGGACAACCTGCCCGCAACCGTGGTGATCGGCGGGAAGCGCTTCCACGTCGACCGCACGATCGACCAGGTCAGCAAGAACGTGAAGCTCGTCCGACTGTCTCCCGAGGCAGCCCAACGCCAGCTTGTGAACGGGAAGGTCGTCGCAGTCGTCACCGTTCCGCCGGGGTTCATCGCCACGCTAAAAGGAATGGTCGAGAGCCCGCAACTGCAGGTCGAGCTCTCGCGCGGGACGATCTCCTCACGCGTCGACCAGCAGGTGCAGGCGCTCGTCTACTCGCTCAACCGGCAGCTTCAGCATGCCTACATCGGCAACAACCTCCGCTACGTGACGCTGATCCTGCACGGCGGCAACGGCAACCTCCTCGGCCGGCCGTTCAACGTCCTCGGGCTCGAGCGATCCCAGCTCCTGCTGGCGAAGCTGCCGCAGACGCGGACGATTCGCACCCTCGAGGACTTCATCCACGACGCCCGGCTCGCGCTCGCGAACACCGGCAACGCGCTGCGGGCGACCGCGCATCCGATCGAGCTGGTGAGGGCGTCTTCGCGCGGCCGTACCTGGGTGCTGTCCGCCGAGGTGCAGGCCTACGCGCTGGGGCTCACGATCACGTTCCTGACGTTGATGTTCGCCGCGGGCTCGCTGGCCGCCGAGCGGGACGAGAACGTGATCGGCCGGCTCACACGTGGACTGGTGGGGCTCGGGAGCCTGGTCTGGGCGAAGATCGCCTTGGCGGCGGCGCTCGCGCTGGTGCTGGGGGTGGCGATCGCGGTCGCGTTCGGTGTGATCATCGAGATCGGCGGCGTCACCGGGGGCGAGCCCTGGCGGCGCCTGCCGCTACTGGTATTGGGCCTGATGCTCGCGGGCGGCTCGCTCGGCGCTCTGGGGGCTCTCCTCGGGGCTCTCGCGCGCGAGGCCCGAGCGGCGTCGCTGGTCGCTCTGCTCGTCGTCCTGCCGATCGTGTTCCTCGGTCTCATTCCTGCCGAGATCGTGCCGCCTGCGGGCTGGGCTAGCGACGCGCTCCCGTTCACGCACGCAGTCCGCTTTTTCAGCTCCGCGCTGTACGACCTCAGTCCCTGGGGCGAGCTCGTCCGGCAGGCGCTCTGGCTCGCCGCGCTCGGCGGGATCTTCGGCGGGCTCGCGCGCCTGGGAGCGCGTAGATTGTTGGTGTGAGCGCGTTTCCAACGACGCGGCTGCGCCGGCTTCGCCGAAGCGACCGGCTGCGCTCCCTCGTCCGCGAGACCCGGCTCGACCTCGAGGACTTCGTCTTCCCGCTCTTCGTCGGCCCGGCGACGGAGAAGAACCCCGACCTGCCGGCGCTCGGCCGCTACTCGGTCGACGATCTCGTGGCGGAAGGGCGGGAGCTGGAGCAGCTCGGCGTCCGCGCCGTCCTTCTGTTCGGCATCCCCCAGGAGAAGGACGCCGAGGGATCCGGGGCCTGGGAGGACGACGGCATCGTCCAGCAGGCCCTGCGCGCGCTGCGCGAGACGAGCCCCGGGATCGTGCTGCTCACCGACGTCTGCCTTTGCGAGTACACCTCGCACGGTCACTGTGGCGCGCTCGAGGGCGAGGAAGTGGACAACGACGCCACCCTTGAGCTGCTCGCGCGGACGGCCGTCAGCCACGCCGCGGCCGGAGCCGATGCCGTGTGCCCGAGCGACATGATGGACGGCCGCGTCGCCGCGATCCGCGCCGCTCTCGACGAGGAGGGCTTCGAGCAGACGCCGATCGTGTCCTACGCGG
>JBARRQ010000176.1:0-2701 GCA_049644305.1 Gaiellaceae bacterium | reverse complement strand
GGGCGGAGGCGGGGGCGGCACAGGTGCGCGGGGAGCGGGTGGGGTCGGCACCGTCACGCTGACAGTAGGAACAGGCAGCGAAACCGTCGTCGGCAGCGAGACGGTCGGCAGCGGCAGCCCTGCTCCGCCGACCGACACGCCGGCCCAGAGGCCGCCGAGCCCGAAGGCGATGAGGAGAAGGAGACGCAGACGTTGCACCGTGCACTGGGTAAACCGTTTCGGGCCCGATTTGGTTTCGGTCTGGCCCCAATCGTGGAAGAACAGATTCGTGGAGGCCCCCGCGCGCGACTACTACGAGGTGCTGGGCGTTGCGCGGGGCGCGGACGCCGCGACCGTCAAGCGAGCGTTCCGAGCACGTGCGAGGCGGTTCCACCCGGATGTCTCGGACGATCCTGAGGCCGAATCGAGATTCCGCGAGCTGGCCGAGGCCTACTCGGTGCTCTCGCGCCCGGCGAGCAGGCTCCTCTACGACCGGCTCGGCTATCGCGGCCGCACCTGGGCGGCCTCTCCGGCCGCGGCCCAGGCGCTGGTCGGGCTGCTTGAGCTGTGGGCCCGGGCACGGCGGCGGCCCCGTCACAGCGGAACCGTGGCCGAGGTAGACCTCGGGTTCTACGAAGCGGCCCGCGGAGCGAGGCGCAAAATCCGGTACCGGGCCAGCGGCCCCTGCTCCGCGTGCGGCGGCTCGGGCGCTGCCGACGGAGGGGTCGTCGAGACGTGTGGGGCCTGCGCCGGCCGCGGCACGATTCGCCAAACCGACGACTCCGGCGACGTGGTGCTGCTCCAGCTCGCGCGATGTGAGCTTTGCGCAGGGTCCGGGCGCCTCGTCAGTCGGCCCTGTGCCGAATGCGGTGGGGGGCGGGAGATGCAGCACGACCGCGAGGTCGAGCTCTCGATCCCGTCGGGCGCCGAAGACGGAGAGCGGCTTCCGGTCACGGGTGAGGAAGGCGCCTTTGTCCTCCTCCGCGTCGCAGCGCAGCCGGTCGACTCCCGGCTCGTGCGCGCAGCCGCTGCGTTCGCCCTCGTCGCAGCCGTGGCGTTCGTCGTCTTCGTATTCGCCGGCTAGCTCAAGCTCCCCGCTCGGCCTCGTCGAAGTCGCGGCGCAGCTCCTCGACAGACGGGAGAACGGCAAACGCGGGCACGATCGGCAGCCAGAGGTTGAACAGCCGGTAGACGACGACTCCGAGCAAGGCCTTCACGAAGGGAAAGCCGACCCAGTGCAAGGCGAACGTGAGGGCGACCTCGACCACGCCCGCTCCGCCCGCGGGGAGCGACCGGCGCGTCAGCACGTAGCCCGTCGCGTAGCCGAGGATCAGGGCAGGAAGCGACAGCCGCGGATTCCCGAAGAGCTGGAGGGCGCCCCAGAGGCAGGCGATGTCGCCCGCCCAGTAGCCGGCAGTGCCGACGAGGCCGAGACCGTGCTCGCGCGGCGGCGCGAGGAGCATCGAGCGCAGGATCGAAAGGCCCGCGACGAAGTGCGCGAACGCGCGGCGGACGCTGCCGCCGCGGGCCAGGCTCGCATACCTCTGCGCCCGCTTCGGCGAGCTCAGCCAGACCGCTGCGAGCGCCCCGGGGATCACCGCCAGCCACGGCAGGGTCAGCCCGAGAGAGACTCCCTCGTGGTCGACGAGCAGGGCGATCGCCGAGCAGAGCGCGGCCGGCGCGAGGATCGCGTACTCGAGAGCGCCGAGGGCGAGCACTCTTGCAACCGCCCCATCGCGATCGTCGCCGGCGGTGCGCAGCGCCCAGTAGTCGACGGCGAAGCCGCCGCTTGATCTCGTCGCGGCGAAGACGCCGAAGCCGCCCACGACCGCCTGGATGGAATGACCGAAGCTCAGCTTCGGGCCGTGATCGACGCGTGCCGTGGCGCGGACCGCGAGCACGTAGCCGGCGTACGCGAGAAGCTCTCCACCGAGGCAGAGCACGAGCCACGCGGGATGGAGGTTGCGGGTGGCCCTGTCGAGCCGTTCGGCGCCGGCGAGGTCGGCGAGGCCCGCCACCGCGCCGGTCGCGAGCACGGCCGGTACGACGAGGACGAGGAGCGGCCGCCGCTCGAGCCAGCCCAGCGCCCGCCGAAGTGAATCGCTGCGCGCCGGGGCGGCGGACTTCGACACTCCGGAACGCTAGCGGCTCGGCCTTCAGGCAGCCGTAGGCTCGAGCGCCCGCTCGAGGATCGACAGACCCCGATCGAGCTCCTCGTCCGTGGCCGTGAGCGGAGGGAGCAACCGGAGGACGTTCCCGTAGAGACCGCACGAGAGCAGCAGCAGGCCCTGCTCTCGGGCAGCCGTCGTGACTCGCTTCGTCTCGTCGCCCGAGGGAACCTCGAGCTCGAGAGCCAGCATCGGCCCGAGCCCGCGGACCTCGCCGATCTCGGGGTGATCGCCGGCCACACCGTCGAGCCGGGATCGCACGAGGCGGCCGATCTCCTCGGCACGCTCTCGGAACTCGTGGGTCGCGAGGGCGTCCAGCACGGCGCACGCAGCGGCACAGGAAACGGGATTGCCGCCGAAGGTGCCGCCGAGGCCGCCGGGCTGGACGGCATCCATCACCTCGACGCGGCCCGTGACGGCCGCCAGGGGGAGACCACCGCCGAGCGTCTTCCCGGAGACCAGGAGATCCGGCTCCACGCCGAGATGCTCGATCGCCCAGAGCGGGCCCGTCCGGCCGCAGCCGGACTGGATCTCGTCCGCGACGTAGAGGATCC
>JBARRQ010000175.1:0-4370 GCA_049644305.1 Gaiellaceae bacterium | reverse complement strand
GGCAGCTCTCGACGCAGGATCGACTCCTTCAGCGAGCGGCTCTGCGAGAGCCGGATCTTGAAGACCCGCCCGACCGCCCGACCCCGGATCTCGCCCGCCGCGACGGCGGCCTGGACGCTCACGTCAGAGCTCGACCGCCAGCCGGTCTTCGTACCGCTGGACGACGCGCAGGCCGGTGACGGCGAGCGCGGGGCCGACCACGAAGATGTAGGCGAGGAGCGGCGCGCCCGGAACGCTTCCCTGCAGCGCGACCGCGCGGATTCCCTCGACATAAGGAGTCACCGGGTTTCCGTAGCGAAGCAGCTCGATCGCCCAGTGGTGCGAGTGCGCCGCGGGAAGCTGCTCGAGCCCGTACAGCACCGGCGTCAGGAAGAACCAGGGCAGGAAGATCACGGCGAGCAGGTGCTCGACGTCGCGGAAGAAGACGTTGGCGATGGAAAGCAGCCAGGCTAAGCCGAGGGCGAGGCAGAGCAGCGCCGCGAAGAACGGCAGCACCAACGCGACCGTGCGCGCAGTTCCTGGCTCGAAGGCGAGGTCGAGCGGGATCAGGATCGCGAACATCACCGCTGCGGAGGTGGTCTGCGCGAGCACTGCGGCGGCCGGGATCAGCTCTCGCGGGAACCAGATCTTCTTGATCAGGTCGGCGTGGCCGATGAGCGAGGCGGTCCCGAGCTGGACGGCGGACTGGAAGAAGCCCCACACGGCGAGGCCGGCCAGAACGAAGAGCGGGTAGTGCGGGATGTTCCGCGCCGTCTTCCAAAGGACGGAGAAGACGAGCGTGTAGACGCCCATCATCGTCAGCGGGTAGAGCACCGTCCAGACGAGGCCGAGCGCGGAGCCCTTGTAGCGGACGCGGATCTCGCGGCGTAGGAGGGTTCGAAGCAGCTCGCCGTAGCCCGTCAGCCAGCCGAAGCGAGGCAGAACGGCCGTTCTCGTCACGGTCGCAACAGCCACGCGGGCAGGATACTGAGCGATTCGGTGCGAATCGTCGTCGACGTCAGCCCGCTTTCGCGCCCCCGCACCGGGATCGGGAACTACCTGCGCGGAATGCTCGCGGGCCTCGCGGAGGCGGGCGGCGGGCGGCACGAGCTGGTGGCGTTCGGCCCGTCCGGGCCCCGCGGCCGGCGGCGGATCCAGGAGTCGCTGGCAGGCGTCGGCGCCGAGCTGCGGCTACCACTCTTGCCGCGCGCGCAGTGGTGGCGCTCGGGGTGGAGCAGGCTCGGGAAACCGCCGGTCGAAGCCGTCGTCGGTGAGCTGGACGTGTTCCACTTCTCGGACTGGATGTACCCGCCACAGCGCCGGGGCGTGCGCGCCACGACGGTGCACGACCTCGTCCCGCTCCGCTTCCCCGAGCTGGTCGAGCGCAGGACGAGGCGGATGCACGGTCCGAAGTACGAGAACGCGGCCCGGACCTGCGACCGGATCTTCGTGAACTCGCGTTTCACGGGCGGGGAGGTGGTCGAGCTGCTGGGCGTCCCAGAGGAGCGGGTCGTCCTCGCCTACCCGGGCATCGACCCCCGCTTCCGGCCCGACGGCGAGCAGGCCGATCTCGGCGGGCCGTACCTGCTTGCGGTCGCGACGCGCGAGCCGCGCAAGAACCTGCCGGCTCTCGTGGCGGCGTTCTCGCTTCTGCGGAGGAGACGGCCGGAGCTGTCGCTCGCGCTCGCCGGGCTCTCGGGCTGGGAGAAGCGCCCGCTCGCCGCCGAGGGGATCCGGCTCCTCGGCTACGTCGGCGACGAAGAGCTCGCGAGGCTCTACCGTGGCGCCGCAGCCTTCGCGTACCCCTCCCGTTTCGAAGGCCTCGGGATCCCTGTCGTCGAGGCGCTCGCCAGCGGGACGCCGGCGGTCGTCTCCGCGCATCCGTCGCTCGACGAGGCGTGCGGCGATGCCGCCCTGCGGGCCGACCCGGACGACGCCGAGGCCTTCGCAGACGCACTCGAGCGGGCCCTCGAGCCGGCGCCCGAGCTGCGGCGCTCCGGCCTGGAGCACGCAGCCCGGTTCACGTGGCTCGCGTGCGGTCAGGCGGTGCTGGCGGGCTACGAGAGCGCTCTGACAAACTGAGTCCGGATGCCGCTCCGCGTCGGCCTTGACGTCACGCCGCTCGCGCTGACCCGCGCCGGCGTTGCCCGCCACATCCGCGGTCTGGTCGAAGCACTCGAGGACGAGCCCGACGTGGAGCTCCGCCGCTACTCGTTCGGGGGCGGCGCTCGGGCCCTCGTGCCCTTTCGGGACGCCGGCTGGTACCTCGCCGCGCTCCCTGCGCTTGCGCGGCGCGACAGGCTCGACGTTCTGCACTGCCCCTCCCAGCGCGCGCCCATCCGCTCGGCTGTCCCGGTCGTGGTCACGATCCACGACCTCGCGGTTCTGCGCCACCCGGAAACGTTCAACGCGTGGACGCGCGCGTACAGCCGCGCGACCTTGCCGGGCGTCGTTCGCGCCGCCGCGCGTGTGATCGCCGTCTCCGAGTTCACCCGCCGGGAGCTCGTCGAGCTGCTCGGCGTTCCCGAGGAGAAGATCCGCGTGATCCCGAACGGGGTGGGCGAGCCTTTCCGCCCCGAGGGTGAGGCAGAGCGCGGCGACTACGTCCTCGCCGTCTCGACGCTCGAGCCGCGCAAGAACCTGGAGCGCCTCGTCGAGGCGTTCGGGCACGCAGAGCTGAACGGGACTCAGCTCGTGGTCGCGGGAGCGCGCGGCTGGGGCGACGTGCGCGTCTCCGGGAAGGGCGTTCGCTGGCTCGGCGGCGTCACGGACGAGCAGCTCGCGCGCCTCTATCGCGGCGCCGGGTGTGTCGCATACGTCTCTCTCTACGAGGGCTTTGGCCTACCGGTGCTCGAGGCGATGGCGTGCGGGGCGCCCGTGGTCACGACTCGAAACGGCGCGGCGGAGGAGCTGACCGAAGGCGCCGCCGTGCTCGTCGACCCGCTCGACCCGGAAGCGATCGCGGCCGGGCTCGCGGAGGCGCTCGAGCGGCGTGCCGAGCTGCGCGAGCGGGGACTGGAACGGGCCCGCCAGTTCGACTGGAGGCGCGTCGGGCGAGAGACAGTCGAGGTCTATCGGGAGGTCGCTGGTTGAGCGAGCCGCTCATACTGATCGACGCAGACGCGCTCGGTCGGCAGCGGACGGGCAACGAGACCTACGTCGCCGAGCTCTTGCGCGAGCTCGCCGGCACCGCGGGCGACCTTCGACTCGCCGCCGTCACGCGCCACCCGGAGCTGGTCCCGGAGGGGGTCGAGCCCATCGGCCTGCCGGCGCGGCACCAGCTCGTACGCATGAGCGTGCAGCTGCCGCTGCTCCTGCGCCGGCTCCGGCCCTCCCTCGTCCACTTTCAGCACGCGCTTCCGCTCGGCTCTCCCCGGCCGGCGGTCGTCACTATCCACGACCTCTCGTTCAAGCGCGACCCGCGGCTGATGGGCATTCGCGACCGGATCGTCTTTCGGACCGCGGTTCCGGGGTCGGCTCGGCGCGCCGACCGCGTGCTCGTCGTCTCCGAGGGAACGAAGCGCGATCTCGTCGAGCTGGTCGGAGTCCCCGAGGAGCGGGTCGTCGTGACGCCCAACGGGGTCGGAGCGCCGTTCGGCCCGGAAGGGCCGCGGGCCGACGGAAGCCCGTACGCGCTCTTCGTCGGCTCGCTCGAGCCGCGCAAGGACCCCGTCACGGCAGTAGAGGGGCTGTCGCTCCTCGAGGGCGACCTGCGGCTCGTCGTCGCCGGCCCCGACAGAGGGGACGGCGCCGCCACGCGGGCCGCGATCGCGCGCCTGGTGCTCGAGCGACGGGTCGAGCTCAAAGGACACGTCGGCCGGGAGGAGCTCGCAGCGCTCTACCGCGGCGCCGCCTGCCTCGTCTTCCCGTCACGCCACGAGGGCTTCGGCCTGCCGATGGTCGAGGCGATGGCCTCCGGCACGCCGGTCGTTGCCACGCGGGCCGGCGCTCTCCCCGAGATCGCGGGCGGAGCGGCAATCCTCGTCGAGCCGGGAGATCCGGCCGCGCTGGCGGAAGGAATCTCGCGCGCGCTCGCCGACCGCGACCGCCTCGTCGCCGCAGGTCTCGAGCGGGCGCGGCAGTTCACGTGGGCCGAAACCGCCAGGCGAACCCTGGCCGTTTATCGTGAGTTGTTGTGAGCGTCGCCGCGGTTGTCGTGTGGACCCCCGGCGACCACGACCCGCGCAAGGCATTCGAGTCGCTTCTGCCGCAGGTCGAGGAGCTCGTGCTGGTCGCCAACGGCGGCCGCCCGGAAGCGGTGCCGGACGGCGTCGTGATCGTCGACAACGAGCGGCCGCTCGGAATCGGCGTCAACATCAACCGCGGCATCGCCGCCACGAGCTCACCGTTCGTGATCACAGCCAACCCCGACACCGAGGCCATGCCAGGCG
>JBARRQ010000174.1:0-8610 GCA_049644305.1 Gaiellaceae bacterium | reverse complement strand
TTGCCGTGGCGCTCGGCGCGGCCGTGCTGGCCGTGTACCTCGCGCCGAAGGGCCACGCCGCAGTGCTCGCCGCTGCCGCGATCGGGGGACTCGTTCTCGCCGCAGGCGGAGCGGCGCTCCTGCGGCGCTGGCCGTGGCTGCTGGCGCTCGCGGCGCTCGCCTGCGTACCCGCCCGCATACCCGTCACCGTCGGCTCCACGCAGGCGAACCTGCTCGTCCCGCTCTACGGAGTCGTCGCGGCTGCCGCGATGGCACTCGCGTGGGAGCTCGTTCGCGGCGACGCCCGTTCACGCGAGCTCGGTCCAGTCGCTCTGCCACTCGCGGCCTTCGTCGGCTGGACCGGCCTGTCCCTCGCCTGGAGTCAGGACCTGCGCCAGGGAGCGATAGAGCTCCTTTTCTTCTACCTCCCGTTCGGGCTCCTCGCGGTCTCGCTCGCCCGGCTCGACTGGCGCCGGCGCTGGCTGCTCGCCCTCTTCGGGGAGCTCGTTGTCATGGCGCTCGTGTTCGCCGTGGTCGGCGTCGAGCAGTGGATCACCCGCGACATCTTCTGGAACCCGAAGCTGCTCGTCGGAAACGTCTACGCGCCGTTCTATCGGGTCAACTCCGTCTTCTGGGACCCGTCCATCTACGGCCGCTTCCTCGTGATCGCGATCCTCGCCACCCTCGTGCCGGCGCTCTACACGCGATCCCTACGAGTCGTGCTCGGCGCCGTCGCCGCGATCGCGGCGATCTGGGTGGGGCTCCTGTTCTCCTTCTCGCAGTCGAGCTTCGCCGCGCTGGTTGCCGGTGTCGTCCTGGCGGCTGCGGTCGTCTGGCGGCGCCGGGCGCTCGTGCTGGTCGCGGTTGCCGCCGCCATCTTCCTCGCCGCCGCCGTCGCTGCTCCGAACGTGCGCCACGCGATCCTCCATCACGCCAACGGCGGGCTGAATCGCGTTACAAGCGGACGCTCCAAGCTTGTCAGGAACGGCGTCAAGATCGCTCTGCACCACCCGGTGGTCGGGGTCGGGATCGGAGGCTTCCGCCACGCCTACGCGAAGCAGGTGCACCTCCGGGGGAAGGAGCCGAAGGCCGGTGCCTCCCACGACACGCCGATAACCGTTGCCGCCGAGCTAGGCGTGCCGGGGCTGGTCCTCCTGGCCTGGCTCGCCGTCGCCGGCCTCGCCCTTGCCTTCCGCCGCGTCCGCAGCGACTTGGCCGGCCAGGCCGCCCTCGTCTTCGGGCTCGTGCTCGTTTCGATCGGCGTGCACAGCCTCTTCTACAACGCGTTCTTCGAGGATCCGACGGTCTGGGGGGTGCTCGGCCTGGCCGCTGTCGCGGCACGGCAGTCAGCGGGCGGTCGTGACGATCGCCCGGAGCCGCCTGAGCTCGACCGGCAGGTAGAAGCCGAGCGGGAGCAGGATCAGCGGGTAGACGGCCGCCAGCGCGAGCGCGCCCCCGAGCGGGACGCGGAGCGCCTTCCCGAGCACGGTTAGCCCCACCGCCGTCGCGACGACGAGCGCAATGCGCCGCCACTGGTACGGGACGCGGAACACCTGCTGCGAGCGCACGGTGATGCCGAGGAACATGACGACGTAGGCCGCGAGCGTCGCGACGGCAGCGCCCATCATCCCGTAGGGCGGGATCAGCGCGAAGTTGAGGCCGACGTTCACGACCGCGCCGAGCCCGGTCACCAGCCAGTTGAACTGCGTCTGCTTCGCACGGCCGGTCCCGATCGTCATCACGTTGTAGGCGATGAACGCGGTGCCGCCGAAGACGAGCAGCGGGACGACGCGCGAGCCGGCGTAGTAGGTAGGAACGGTGAGCAGCCGCACGATCCACGGGGCGAGCAGCGACAGGCTCAGCGAGAGCCAGCAGGCAGCGTAGAGGACGTAGGTCAGCACGAACCCGTACGTCCGCCTGGCCTCCGAGTCGTCCTTGATGGAGTAGGCGAAGGCGGGCCAGGCGGTACGGAGCGCGATCAGCAGCAACAGGATCGCCGTCGAGACCCGCACCCCCACCGAGTAGAGCCCGACGGCGGCAGCGCCCTTCAGCTTCAGGAGGAAGAACCGGTCGAGGAAGTCGATCGCCCACAGAGCGAGGCCGGAAGGCACGAAGGGCAGGCCGAAGCGCTGCATCTCTCGGAAGAGAGGCCGGTCGAACTCGAGCCCGAGCTGGAAGCGCCGGTAGGCGAGGAGCACGAAGTAGACGACGAGGGTCCCTGTGAAGTTGCCGATCAGGACGCCGAGCGCGCCCTTGTGCCAGACGACGACGAGCAGGATCGTCGCGCCGACGGTGATCAGCACGTTCGCGAGCGTCGCCGCCACGTACGCGACCGAGCGCTCCTCGACCCGGAACAGCGAGGTCAGCTGCTCGTAGTTCATCTGCGCCCAGAGGAGCACGAACGCAGCGCGCACGAGATCGGCGCGCGAATGGGTGGAGAAGAGCGCCTGCGAGATCTGGCCGGCGAAGACCAGCCCGAGCAGGAGCCCCGCCGTAGCGGTCGTGGTCGTGAACCAGAACGACGTTCGGACGACCGTCACGCGCCCGCGCTCGTCCTCGGCGTCGAAGTAGAAGCGGAAGAACGCGATCGAGATGCCCGCCCGGAGGAGAATCACGAGCACGACCGAGAGGGCGACGAGGGTGTCCACGGCGCCGAGGTCCTGCCGCGGCAGGTACCGCGTCACCACAGGCAGCAGGAACAGGCCGATCAGGCGCGAGACCACGGCGCCGAGCCCGTAGATGGCCGAGTGCTTGGCTAGACGGGCCAGCTGGCGCGCGATCACGCCCGAAGTTTCGCTGAACGCGCCATCTAGACTCCGCGCGTGGCTCTGACCGGCAAGAAGATCCTCCTGACGGGGGGAGCGGGATTCATCGGGACCTCGCTCGCACGGCGGCTCGTCGAGGACAACGAGATCGTGATCCTCGACAACCTGCACCGCGACTCGCTCACCGGCACCGACCTGGCGCAGCACCCGAACCTGCGCTTCGTCGAGGGCGACGTGCTCGATCCCGGGCTCGTGGGCGAGCTCACCGAGCCGGCGACCCACGTCGTCCACATGGCGGCGATCGCGGGCGTCGACAAGGTGCTCGAGAGCCGCGTGCGCACGATGCGCGTCAACCTGATCGGCACTTACAACGTGCTCGAGGCGGCCGCGCAGGCGACCGGTATCGAGCGGCTGCTCGACTTCTCGACCAGCGAGGTCTTCGGGACGCATGCCTACAAGGTCGAGGAGACACACGTGACGACCCAGGGGTCCGTGGGCGAGGCTCGCTGGACGTACGCGGTCTCGAAGCTCGCCGGCGAGTACCTCGCACACTCGTACTTCGACGAGTTCGGGCTGCCGACCGTCTCTGTGCGGCCGTTCAACGTGTACGGGCCCGGCCAGGTCGGCAGCGGGGCGATTCACCACTTCACCGTCCGGGCGCTCGCCGGCGACGAGCTCGTCATCCACGGCGACGGATCTCAGATCCGTGCCTGGTGCTTCGTCGAGGACGTCGTCGAGGCCCTGCTCGCGATCCTCGAGCGCGACGAGGCTGTCGGGCAGGTGTTCAACGTCGGCAACCCGCGCTCGGTGGTGACCGTGTTCGACCTCGCAGCGAGGATCCGGCGGCTCGCGGGGTCGGAATCGGAGATCGTCTTCCGGCCGCTGCACTACACCGACGTCGAGATGCGGATTCCGAATGTCGACAAGGCGCGAAAGCTTCTCGGCTGGGAGCCGCGGGTCGACCTCGACGAGGGGCTGGCGCGGACGATCGCCTGGTATCGCGAGCGGCGCCCGGTGCAGAGCCTGGCCTCGAAGGCGTGAAGCTCGTCGTTCTCGCGGCGGCGGCGGCCGTCGTCGCGGCCGTGCCGGGAGCAGCGGCTGCGCCCAAGGCGAGCCTGCAGCTCGTGGGAATGGGCCCTCCGGTGGTCAGCCCGAACGGAGGCGGCGTGAACGACACTCTGCACGTGAGCGTCCGTGCGCCGGCCGGGGCGGAGCTCGGGCTGCGCGCGTTCGTCTGGGGCGGCCGGCTCAGCGGCTGGCGGCGGGTCCGGACCGGCGTGACCGTGCAGGCCGCGGCGGGAGGGACGACAACGCTTACCTGGAACGCGTCCACGGCCAAGGGTCACAAGCTCCAGGACGGGAGCTACCTGGTAACGGTCTGCTACCACAACGCGGGCCGGCGGCTGCCGCCGCTGATCTCTCCGGCCGAACAGCGGCCGGGCCGCGCGGAGGCCAGCGTCGCCCAGCCCCCGTGGCGGCGCTCGGGCTGTCTGGCGACGCCGAAGCCGCTACGGGTCGAGCGGCTGGCGGCTTACGTCAACTCGACCTCGAGCTACGCGCCGGGAGCACGCGTGCCGCTCGTCGTCTCGGCGGACAGCGGGCACGCAAGCGTGGAGCTCGAGCAGGACTGCTCGGGGCGGCGCTTCACCGGAGCCACGCTGCCCCGTGCACTCTCGTCAGGCCTCTACCACTTCGTCGTCTCCGACCCGGCCGGCGACGGGTTCCGCGCTCCGGTCGTCGTTCGCAACAGCAGCTTTCCGCTTGACCGGCCTCCGCCGCGGACGGCCCTTGTCGTCTGGCCGTACCTGACCTGGCGGGCCTACAACGCCTACGACGCCGACCTCAACGGCATCCCGGACACCTGGTACCAGTACTGGCGCCAGCGACGGGTCTCGCTGATCGGGCCGCTTTTGAAGAACGGCCTCGAGGACGACTACAAGCCGGTGCTTCCGTTCTCGCGCTGGGTCTGCTCGCGTGGACGGCGCGTCGAGAGCGTGACCGATGCAGAGCTCGGGCAGATGTCGCACACGACGCTGCAGCGCTATGCAGCAGTCATCTTCGCGGGGCACAGCGAGTACTACGAGCCCGCGACTTACGACCTGCTCAAGCGCTACCGCGACGACGGCGGGCATCTCGTTTTCCTCCTTGCGAACCCGTTCTACCGGCAGGTGCGCCTCGATCGGGCGCACAACGCGGTCGTCATGACCGACTACGACGCGCGCGAAAACCGCTCCGACTTCGCTCTCACCGGCGTCGGCTACGACGGCTGCTGTTTCCCCCGCCAGGGTGCCGGTCGCTACGTCTCGCCGCGAGGTGCCGACTTTGCGCGGGTGCGCTGGCTCTTCCGCGGCACCGGGATCGGCCCCGGCCAGAACTTCGGCTATGCCGGTTCGGAGAGCGACAGCGTCGACCCCGAGCTGACCCCGCGCGACCACGTCGTCGCGGGCGAGGCGATCATCGCCGGCAAGCACGGAGTCGTAAAGGCGGACATGGTCTGGTCGCGGGCGGGTCGAGGATCCGTCTTCGCGACCGGCAACTACGACTTCCTGCGCATGCCCAGGTTGCTGACGTGGACGCTGCTCGACAACCTCTGGCGCAAGCTCGTCGGCTAGCCGCCTGTGTGGCGCTTGTCCTGCTGGCCGGCTGCGGGTCATCGGCGCCGAAACTTCCGCGCGGCGGGCCGACCCTGCGTCTCACCGTGCCGCTCATCCCCAGGACGCTCGACCCGGCGAAGGTCGCCGACCTCTCGTCGCTGAACGTAACCCACGAGCTCTACGCCGGCCTGACGCGTTTCTCAGGCACCGGCGTGGTCCCCGACCTCGCGGAGTCCTGGGACGTGAGCCGCGGCGGTCTCGTCTGGACGTTCCACCTGCGCAAGGGCATCCGCTGGAGCGACGGCCGGGCGATCACTGCGGAGGACTTCCGCCGGGCCTGGCGGCGTGCGCTGGACCCGCGCACGAAAGCGCCGCTTGCAGGCCCGGATCTCGGCATCGTGCGCGGGGCCCGCAGCTTCCACGCGACCGGCTCGGGCGAGCTCGGCGTGGAGGCGCCGAACGAGCGGACGCTCAGGGTGACGCTCCAGCACCCGGTTCCTTGGTTCGACCAGCTCGCCGCGTATCCGATCTCATTCCCCTCGAGCTCTAGGGCGTCCAGCGGCCCCTTCCGCCTCGCGTCGCAAAGCTCCGGCGGGCTCGGCCTGGAGCGCAACGCCGAGTACTGGAACGCCTCGGCCGTCAAGCCTCGCCGCATCGTGCTCACGACCTCGACCAAGAGGACGGACGGGATACTGCCGCGCGGCCTGGCGCCCCCCGGCCTTCCATGGATCGAGACCGCAAAGCTCCCCACTGGCCCCGGCTGGAAGCCGTTGCAGACGCTCTCCGTTCAGCTCCTTTGGATCGTGACGCGGCGACCGGCGCTCGCGGACCCTGATTTCCGCCGGTTCATAGCTCAGGCCGTCGGTGACGCGACGATGGACGGGCTCGTTCCGTTCGCGCTTCCCAGCCATGACGTGATCACCAACGGCGTCACGATCGTCGTCGCAGGACCACCGACGCGCGTTCGGCTGACGCTCGCGTACACCACTCAAGACCCGCATGCGGCAGCTGTTGTGAGGGCGACCACCGACAAGCTCGAGAAGGCCGGGTCTTCGATCACCCCGATCGCGTTTCCGACGATCGGCCAACTTCTGCAAGCAGCAGGCCCGCCTCCGCGGAGCGACATCGATCTCGTCTTGCTCGGCTGGAGCTCGAAGGTGTTCGACGCCTACAACGTGTTCGACCTTTTTCCGTGCACAAGTGCGTTCAACGTCTCCCAGCTGTGCGATCACAGCTACGACCGCCTGATGCGCCGCGCCGTGCGAACGCTCGACGACCGGAAGCGGTACGAACTCGAGCGCAGCATCCTTCAGAAGCTTCGCGACTCAGCTCCGGCAGTCCCCCTCTCCGATCAACGCGAATACGTCCTTCTCAAGCCGGGCGTGCGAGGGTTCTCGTGGTCGCCGCTCGGCTTCTACGAGCTCATGGGCATGACGCGCTCGTAGATCTCGAGGATCTGGCGCGCGACCTGCGTGTGCGAGTGCACGCGTTCGACGTACTCGCGGCTGCGGCGGCCGACCTCGGGCAGAGACTCACGCACCTCGACGAGGCCTGCGAGCACGTCCCCGATGTTCGCCTCGTCGGCCCGGACGAGCGGCAGCTCAGCCCCGAACGCGTCCTCGGTCTCCGCGGCGGCCTCGGCGTCCAGGTGCACGACGACGGGCTTCGCGAGCGCCATCGACTCGATCGCGAACATGCCGTACCAGCCGATTCGAAGCTGGTCGACGATCACGTCCGCTGCGGCGTAGCGTAGGCGCGCGTCGCGGTTCGGGACGCCCTCGATCAGGTCCAGCTCGATCGGCGCGCCCTTTGCCCGTAGCGATTCGACCGCCGCGAGCACGGCGTCCGTCCCCTTGACCGCGCGCTTGCTCGGGGCGTGGGCCACGCGAAGCACCTCGCCCGGCTCCTTCGGCGCGGGCTGCCAGTCGGGGAGCACGATCGCCGGCGGCACGACGTCGTAGTCCGGCCAGGGACCGCGAGGCGCGAGCCGGCGCGTGAGGAAGCTGCCGACGATCACGGCCCCCGCCGACCGGAGGTAGCCGACGTCGGAAGCGGGCCGTCCCCGCAGGTCCGAGCCCCAGGACTGGAAGACGATCCCTTTGCGCAGCAGTCGCAGCGCGGGCAGGTTCAGCTTCCGCGGCAGCAGCGTCAGGCCCGCATGGAAGTGGAAGACGTCGAACCGCGGCGCCGCCCACGCAAACGCCCTTAGCTGTTTCGGGAGATTGAACGGGACGCTCGAGACGCGGCTCGTGTCCCGCAGCTCCAGGTTGATGTCGAAGCCGCGCTCGAATGGACGCTCGTTGAAGACGAGCACCGTGCTCTCGACGCCGATCTCCTTCAGGCCCTGCGAGATCGCGCCCGGGCCTCCGGCGATGTTGATTGGCGATTGAAGGACTCTCACGGCCTCACCCTCTGACTCACAACGCATCGACTGGTCGGTCCAGACGGACGCACGAGCGAAGCCCGCGCGTCCTGACGCCGGCGTCGCAAGCGACGCCTCACACGAGGGCGCGCTCGGCGACGATCTCGACATCGAGCGCACGCAGGGCGCGGTCGGTGCGGGCGTCCAGCTCGTCCTCGTCCGGAGCGGTCAGCAGCAGGTAGCCGAGTCGCTCGGCGCCGGAGGTAAGCGGCGGAAGGATCATCCCTTCGTGCCAGTAGAAACCGGCCTCGTGCACACCGTCGAGAGCCAGAGCCGCCGAGGCGTCGAGGCGCGCGATTCGCCCGGGCGGGGCGACGACGAAGCGCACCTGGCCGTGAGGGGCGACAGGGTCGGCCCCGATCTCGAGCTCACGACGGGTCAGCCGGCCGAGCGCCCAGAGCACGTTGGCGCGAAGCGCGTCGAACCCGGTCACGAGCTTCGCGAGCTCGGCGTCCTTGCCGCCGCCGAGGCGTGCGCCGACCTCGATCACCCACGGGCGGCCGTCGTCGACCCGAACCTGGACGTACGACGGGCCTGTCTCGATCCCGACCGCCCGGCTGGAGTCGTGTGCGAGCGCGAACAGCTCTCGCTCCAGCTCGGCCGAGAGCCCCGAGGGATAGCGGTGGGCGATGCAGACGCCGAGCGGAGGAGGCGGGTGGAGCAGCCGCTGGGTCACGCTCATCGGGACGTACTCGTCGTCGAGCAGGAAGCCGTTCACGGTGAGCTCTTCGCCCTCGACGTACTGCTCCAGGACGACTGCTCCCGTCCGCGAGGCGGAAAGGGCGCGGTCGAATGCGGCCGCAAGCTCCCCTGCCGAGCGAACCTCCGAGACGCCACGCTGGCCCGAGCC
>JBARRQ010000173.1:0-7048 GCA_049644305.1 Gaiellaceae bacterium | reverse complement strand
ACGCGCCGGCGGAGCTCGAGGGCTTCGGCGAGGACGTGGTCGGCGTCGACGGCTTCGTGATGCCCGCCACCCAGCACGACGCAGTGCTGTGGCTCTCCGGCAGCGCCTACGACGTCATCTTCGACGTAGCGCGCGCGGCGATTGCCGAGCTGGAAGCGCTGGCCCGGGTCGTTGAGGAGACGTCGAGCTGGCCCTACCGGCACGATCGCGACCTCACCGGCTTCATCGACGGAACCGAGAACCCAACCCTGTTCGATGCCCCGGACATCGCCCTCGTCCCGGACGGCAGTCCCGGCGCTGGAGGGACGATTTTGCTTCTGCAGAAGTGGGCCCACGACGCGGTCGCATGGGAGTCGCTCACGGATGCAGAGCAGGAGCAGGTGATCGGACGGATGAAGCCAGACAGCGTCGAGCTCGACGACAAGCCGGCCGACTCGCATGTGGCTAGCACCGACCAGGATCAGTTCGGCAAGATCTTCCGGCGGAACATGCCCTACGGGACGGTCACCGATCACGGCACGATGTTCGTCGGCTTCAGCTCCGAGCAGCGGCCGCTCTCGACGATGCTGGAGAGCATGGCGGGCCTGGACGACGGCAGCCGCGACGCCCTCACGCGGTACACGCGCGCGCTCACCGGCGCGTACTACTTCGTTCCCTCGATCGAGTCTCTGCGCCAGCTGATCTAGCTTTCGCCGGCTCCCCAGCGCGAGTTTCCTCGGGGCCGAGTGGGTAATACCCGCTAGGTGCGGCAATCCCGGGCGGGGTATCCGCGCGATCGTCTAGGGTGCCGGGCGTCTCCGCCTGGCGCAATGGAGCTCAGGGACCCATTTCCTACCGCTTGACACGATCCGTGCGACACCGTCCTCCGCGGCAGCGGGGACGGCCGATCGCCCGACGAGCGGCGGCGATCGCCGCCGGCCTCGTCGTGGGAGGGCTGCTCGCCTCGCCGGCCGGCGCTAACCGCAGCCTCTTCGTGGGCGTCGACGACAACGCCTTCCTGGCGAGCCCGGACGTAAACCTTCCCGTCGCAAAGGATCTCGGCGTCAAGGCCGTGCGGGTCACCCTGGATCACTGGTATCCGGGGGACCGGACGATCAATACGGTCTTGACGAACCAGCTCACCAATCTCGTGACGGCTGCGCCGGGGTTGCGGGTGGTCGTCTCGGTGTACGCGCCCAGCCCGGTCCTGGCGCCCGTCACCGCCGCCTACCGGGACAACTACTGCAACTACCTGGGCAGCATCCTGAAGAACGTGCCGGCGATCAACGACTTCGTGATCTGGAACGAGCCGAACCTGAGCTACTTCTGGAAGCCTCAGTTCAACCCGAACGGATCGAGCGCCGCACCGGCCGCCTACGAGGCGCTGCTCGCGCGCTGCTACGACGTTCTCCACGCGATTCGGCCGGGCGTGAACGTGATCGCGCCGGCAACCTGCCCCCGCGGAAACGACATCCCCTGGGCCCCCGAAAACGTTTCACACTCGCCGGGCCAGTTCATCCTCGGGATGGGTGGGGCTTACCGCGCAAGCGGCAGATCCCAGCCGCTCTTCGACACCGTGGGCCACCACGTCTACGGCACCTACGCCGCGGAGCGACCGTGGCGGGTGCACTCGAACTCGACAGCGATTTCCGAGGGAGACTGGCGCGCCCTCGTGGATTCGCTCTCCCAGGCTTTCGGCGGGACTGCCCAGCAGACGCCGGGTTGCTCCGGCGGCTCCTGTATGGCCATCTGGTACCTCGAGGCGGGGTACCAGACGACGATCGACCGCGCCAAGGCGAAGTACTACTGGGGTGCCGAGACCTTCGACCATCTCGTCCCGGCAGCGGGCGGTCCGCCTGACCCGCCCGACCCGGCCGAGACCAGCTGGGCCCCGGACCAGGCGACGCAGCTCAGGGACGGGATACGCCTCGCCTACTGCCAGCCCTACGTCGAGGCGTTCTTCAATTTCCTCCTCCGAGACGACGCGAATCTTGCCGGCTGGCAGTCAGGCGTCCTGTGGGTCGACGGAACGCCAAAGCCGTCCTATCCCGCGTTCAAGCAGGCAATCGGGGACGTCGGCTCGGGCAAGATCGATTGCGGAGGGCTGAAGGGAAACCAGGTTCCTGCGGGGGCGACCGCCCACCCCGGCGGCGGCGGCCAATCGCCGTCGAGCGCCTCGGCAAGACGGCGGCTGCGGCTCGTCCTCTCGGTTCGGCCCAGAGTGCGGGCCGGCGAGGTTCTCCACGTGTGGCTTCGCTTCAACCGGGTCGTCAAGAACGAGCGGGTTCGATTGCTGCAACGCAGCCGCAAGCAGTTCGTCGTGATGATGCGCCGCAGGGTGAGCGGGTTCGCGCCCGCGCTGAAGCTTCGTCGACTGACACCCGGGCGCTACACGATCCGGGTCGCCTACCAAGACGGCTCGGTGTACCGCTACACGCAGGCGAAGACCTTCGCCGTCGTCCCCCGCAGATCGCCCTAGCCGCTCGCTAGCTTCAAAGCCGAGTGATCACACTCGTTACGTGGCTCGCTCTCTGGAGTGGGGCTGCTGCGCCGCCGCCCGGAGCAGCGATTCCGAGAGATCCGGCGACACTCGCCGGACGCCTCGAGACCACCTCGCGCGACCTGCGCGTCGCCGTCACGCGATGGCGTGCGTCTGGACTCTCCGCCACGACTCCACTCGACGTCACGCTCGATGCTCTCTATCAGCAGCGGATCTACATCGTGCTCACGGAGCGGCCGGCCCTCGCGAAGGCGGTCCTCACGCTTCTCCCGGCAGCGACGGCGCGGGTGGCCAGGAGCGAGGTTCTGGCCCGTCGCGAGCTCGCACGCCTCTCAAAGCCGGGGCGGCTGAGCGCGTTCAGGACCGGGCCGGCGGCGCCGCCGCTGCGGCTACGCGCCTACTACCGGGAAGCCGAAGGGCGCTTCCACGTCGGCTGGAACGTCCTCGCCGCGGTCAACTACGTCGAGTCCGCCTTCAACAAGCTCCGGAATGCGAGCACAGCCGGCGCACAGGGGCCCATGCAGTTCATCCGCCCGACCTGGCGCGCGTACGGCCTCGGCGGCGACGTTCACAACCCACACGACGCGATCCTCGGTGCCGCGAACTACCTGCACGCGAGCGGGGCGCCCGGCGATTACCACCGCGCGCTCTTTCACTACAACCCGTCGTTGTTCTACGTCGACGCCGTACTGCGGTACGCGCGAATGATCAGAGCAGATCCGCAGGCCTTCTACGTCCTCTACAGCCGGCAGGTCTTCGTACGGACAGGGCACGGGCTCGTTCGCCTGACGGGGCCCCGCTAGCCGCTTGGCTCGGTGGCTAAGCGGGGGTACGCTCAGCCGAGGTCGAAGATGACGTGTTCAGCCTGTGGAGCCGAGAATCGCGCCGGCCGGAGGTTCTGCACCAACTGCGGGGCGGCGCTCGCAACGGCCTGCCCTGTTTGCGGCGCCGCGAACGATCCCGACGACCGGTTCTGCGGCGATTGCGGATCGCCCCTCGAGGGCGACGCTCCCGCGCCGACAGCGGAGGCTGAACGACGGCTCGTCTCGGTGCTCTTCGCGGATCTTGTCGGCTTCACGTCGCTCTCGGAGGACCGCGACCCCGAGGCCGTCCGCGAGCTGCTCTCGCACTACTTCGACAGGGCGCGGCGGGTAATCGAGCGCTACGGCGGGACGGTCGAGAAGTTCATCGGCGACGCCGTGATGGCCGTCTGGGGGACCCCCGTCGCACGCGAGGACGACTCGGAGCGCGCGGTCCGCGCGGGGCTCGAGCTCGTCGAGGTCGTGGCGGCACTGGGCGCCGAGGTTGAAGAGCCCGGGCTCGCGATGCGCGTCGGCGTCGTCACAGGCGAGGCGGCCGTCACGGTCGGCGCCGAAGGCGAAGGTATGGTCGCCGGCGATCTCGTCAACACCGCCTCGCGCGTTCAGGCGACGGCGACGCCCGGCACCGTGCTCGTCGGGGAGCGCACCCGGCGCGCAAGCGAGGCGGCGATCGCCTACGAGGACGCGGGCGAGCACGAGCTCAAGGGCAAGGCCCAGCCGGTGCCGCTCTGGCGCGCGGCGCGCGTGATCGCGGCTAGGCGGGGCGAAGGCCGGGCCGGCGGCCTCGAGGCGCCTTTCGTCGGCCGCGAGGGCGAGATGCGTCTGATCAAAGACCTCTTTCACGCGACGAGCGAGGAGCGCAAGGCCCGCCTCGTCTCGATCGTGGGCATCGCCGGAATCGGCAAGACGCGCCTCTCGTGGGAGCTCGAGAAGTACCTCGACGGCCTCGTCGACGACGTGTACTGGCACCGCGGCCGCTGTCTCGCGTACGGCGAGGGCGTCGCCTACTGGGCGCTCGCCGAGATGGTGAGGATGCGTGCAGGGATCGCCGAGCAGGAAGAGCCCGAGGAAGCGGCCAAGAAGCTGCGCGCGGCCGTCGAGCGGTACTTGCTTGATGCCGAGGAGCGCGCCTGGGTCGAGCCGAAGCTCGCGCAACTGCTCGGGCTGGCCGGACAGGCTTCGGCCGACCGAGAGGACCTCCACGCCGCGTGGCGGCTCTTCTTCGAGCGGCTCGCCGACGAGAGCGCCACCGTCCTCGTGTTCGAAGACCTGCAGTGGGCCGACGCGGCGCTGCTCGACTTCATCGGCTACCTGCTCGACTGGTCGCGGACCCATCCGCTTTTCGTGCTCTCCCTGGCGCGGCCGGAGCTGGCGGACAAACACAGTGGCTGGGGCACGACCAAGCGCGACTTCACGTCGATCACGCTCGAGCCGCTCGCGGACGGAGCGATGGACGAGCTCCTCGCAGGTCTCGTGCCCGGTTTGCCCGAGGAGCTGCGCAACCGGATTCGGCAGCGGGCCGAGGGCGTGCCGCTGTATGCCGTCGAGACCGTCCGCATGCTGCTCGACCGTGGGCTTGTGCTGCGCGAGGGCGAAGGCTACGTCGCGACCGCGGAAGTCGAGTCGCTGGAGGTCCCCGAGACCCTGCACGCCCTGATCGCGGCGCGCCTTGACGACCTCGACCCCAAAGAACGGCGGGCGATCGACGACGCGGCCGTGCTCGGAAAGTCCTTCACGAAGGCAGGCCTGGCCGCGCTGACCGGCATGGCCGAGGAGGAGCTCGAGCCCGTCCTGGCCGCGCTCGTCCGCAGGGACATGCTCACCGTGCAGACCGACCCGCGCTCGCCCGAGCGCGGCAACTACGGCTTCCTCCAGGCTCTCGTCCAGCGGATCGCCCACGACACGCTGTCGAGGAAGGAGCGCAAGTCCCGCCACCTCGCCGTCGCGCGACACCTCGAGGAGAGCTGGGGTGCGGACGAAGCCGAGATCGTCGAGGTGATCGCCTCGCACTACGTCGACGCCTACCGCGCCGATCCCGACGCGCCCGACGCGGGGGACATCCGCCGTGCTGCCCGCGAGGCGCTCATTCGCGCGGGCCGGCGCGCGGCGTCGGTGGCTGCGACCGAGCAGGCTCAGACGTACTTCGAGCAGGCGGCGGAGCTTGCGGAGGAACCGGCGATGGAGGCGGAGCTCCTCGAGCAGGCGGGGGTCATGGCGGAGAGCAGCGGCCGGCTATCGGCCGGCGTGAGGCTGTTCGAGCAGGCGATCTCTCTGTTCGCCGCCGAGGATCTCCCCCACGCTGCCGCCAGGGTCGAGGCCAAGCTCGCATCGGTCCTCTGGGACGAGGGTCAGATCGACACGGCCGCCGAGCGGATGGCTCGCTCGTTCGAGATCCTCGCCGGCGACGAGCCGGACGAGGACCTCGCCATGCTCGCAGCGCAGCTCGGGCGCTTTCGCTGGTTCACAGGCGACACCGAAGGCGCCGTCGGCCCGCTCGAATTCGCGCTCGAGATCGCCGAGTCGCTCTCCCTGCCAGAGGTGCTGTCGGAGGCTCTGAACACGAAACACCTTCTGCTGGCGTCGCAGGGCCGAAAGCAGCAGGCGCTCGCTCTTCTCCGGCACGCCCTCCGGATCGCGCAGGAGCACGACATCGCGTCGGCCGCCTTCCGGGCCCAGTACAACCTCTCGTACTTCATCTCCGGCCAGGACCAGTTCGAGGAGGCGCTGCAGATCGACCGGGAGGGGGTCGAGCTCGCCCGCAGACGCGGCGACCGCAGCTGGGAATGGGCGTTCCTCGGCCATGTCCGCGAGGGCAACTTCTTCCTGGGTAACTGGAACGAGCTCGACGCCTCCGACGAGGAGATCGCCGAGATCGTGGAGGCCGGCATTCGCGCACGACTCGACCTGATCGCTGTCTTCCCGCGCTTCTACGTCAACACCGGCCGCCTCGACCGGTTGAGACGGCTGCTCGAGCTGTTGCCGGCCGAGCCGTCGGCAGAGCAACAGGACATCGCCGCGCACGCGCTCGCCCGCAGCGCTCTCGACCGCGCCGAGGGCCGCCACGCCGACGCGCTCGCGAAGGCCGAAGACGTGCTCGCGATGATCGACGAGCTGGGCGCCGAGCATCCTTTCAGCCGAATCGCGTTCGTCGACGCCCTCGAGGCGGCCTTCCAGATCGAAGATTTCGACTCGATCACGCGCCGGCTCGAGGATTTCCGGCGACAGAGGCCGGCTGACCAGCTCCCGTTCAAGACCGCGCAGGTACTGCGTTTCGAGGCGCTGCTCTCCGCTCGCGCGGGCGAGACCGATGCCGTGGAGGAGAAGTTTGAGCGGGCAGGTGCGCTCTGCCGGGAGATCGGTGTCCGCTTCTGGCTCGCGGTCGTGCTGCTCGAGCACGGCGAGTGGCTCCTCGAGTCCGGACGTGTGGACGAGGCGGAGGCGCTCCTCGTCGAGGCGCGGGAGATCTTCACGCGGCTCGGGGCAGTCCCCTGGCTCGAGCGGCTCGATGCGATCCCCGAGCCCGTGCGGGCCTGAGCCGCCTGCTCGTAAAGCTCTGATCCTCGGCTGACGATACGCGTGGAGTGTCGCCGGCACGCCGCCTCCGCGCACCTCTGAGGTTCCTCCACGTTCTCGATTCCGAGGGCCTGCTGCTGATGCTGCTCGCGTTCTACGGCGTCCTGCTCGTGGCCCTCGCCCCGTTGGAGCTCGTCCAGGACAGCTGGCTCACGCTCGTCGGCGGCCGCGAGGT
>JBARRQ010000172.1:0-7922 GCA_049644305.1 Gaiellaceae bacterium | reverse complement strand
TCCAGAGCGTCGGGAATCCGCCCGGGGGCCAGAGCAGGTGCGTGTGGAGCGGGTCGACGCCGCGGCCGATCGCCCAGGGCCACCACTCGAGCGACCAGGTCATGATCTGGAAGTCGGACGCGGGGTTGAAGCCGACCGCCGACCGGCCCGGGTGCAGAAGCACACTCCCGCCCACGAGAACGCAGACCGCGGCCACTGTGAGCGCGCCCGCGAGCAATGTGCCGATCGCCGCGTGCGCGACAAGCCTGCGAGCGTGAGACCCTGTGAGCAGCGCGGCCTGCCGGACGGCTGTCACCGCGACAGCGCGACTGCCGATGGTGCAGTGATCGTCAGGGGAAGGCATAAGGGAGGGTCAAGGTCCCAGCGGCCAGGAGGGCGAGCGAGCCGGCCGTGATCGCGCGGTCTCGGGCAACTGTCGTCCCGAGCACGGCCATGCCCCAGTAGAGCGGCAAGGCGAGGAGCCCGAAGCGAGCTTCGGACAGGACGGAACCGCTCATCAGCGGCACGAGCAGCACGAGCGCCCCGCTCGCCAGCCAGGCTCGAGGCACCCCGGCGCGGGCCGCGGCGAAGAAGAGGGCGCCGTAGAGAAGGAGTGCAACCACGTCTCGTGCAATCCAGGGATTGAGCTGGAACTGCGCCGGCAGCCGGTGGACCGCGTGCACGACTCCCTTGACGCCGAAGGAGCGACCCCACGCGGTCTGGGCCTTGCTCCAGGCTTGTGCGTCGTGCAGCGCCCAGCGCAGGTACAGCGGATACGCGAGGAGGGCCACCGGGGCCGCGGCTACGGCTGCGACGGCGCGTCCGCGGGCGGTTGTCGACAGGTCCGGCCAGGCCCGAACGGCGATCGCCGCCAACGGAACAGCCACGAACAGCGCTTCCGGCCGGCCAAGAGTCGCAGCAGCCGCCACGAAGGCCGCGCTGACGAACGACCCGCGCGCGGCGAGCAGTGACGCAAGCGCGATGCCGAGCAGGGCGACGCTCTGGGGATAGGCCATCGAAAACACGAACCCCATCGGAAAGAGCGCCGCGTAGATTGCCGCGCGCCGCGCCGTGGGCTCCGGGAGTAGTTGGGTGCCGAGCCTGTAGAGGGCGAGGAGGGCCACCGGAAACGCAAGGTTCGAGAGCACGACGCCGCTGAAGAGGAACCCCACGCCCAGCGTGTTCCCGATCCGCATCAACACGGGCAAGAGCGGGAAGAAGGCCGGGTCGGACTGGCGGCCGGGAACCAGGAGGTAACCGTGCGCTGCGACCTGCGCATACCAGCGACCGTCCCAAGCGCCCAACAGCCCGAGGAAGTGGTCCATCTCGCGCGCGCCGAAGTAGCCGATCCGTCGCCCGAGCAGGTGCAGATTCAGAATGAGCGCGCAGACGAAGACGAGGACGCGCGAGCACAGCCACCAGCCGAGAATCTCAAGGTAGGCGGACCGCGGGCGCCTGAGAACCGCTGCCGGGAGGACACGTTCAACCACGCTGCCCACCCAGAGCCTCGAGGGCCTCCGCTGAAGGCGGTTTCGTCCCGACGAACGTGATCCGGCTCGAGCCGTTTATTCCGTCGATTGCGACCTGTAGCGCGAGCGGCACGAGGCTTGCGCGGGCGACAATAAAAGCCAGGTGTCGCCAGGGCTTGCCGACCTGCAATTCGAGTGCCGGCACGCGGTGAAAGCTGGCGTCGGTCACCCGAACCGGCCGCCAACGGGTCAGCCATCCTCCGATCCAGGCGGCGATCGGCTGCGGGCAACCGGCGAGCTCGAAAGCGGCAAGACGGAGCTTCGGCTTCCCAGGGCCATGTAGTTGAAAGCCAAGATCGACGATCGTTTGCGTGCCGAGACGCACCACCTCGGCCGGCTCGGGCAGGTGCTTCGGGCCCGACGCGACCGTTGTCTGCCAACAGACCGAGTTGATCTGTCGCCCGGCCAGTACTTCTCGGCCCTGGACGACTCTGTAGCTCAGCAAACGATCGAGAGCCTGCGACGCGATCAGCTCTGACCGGGTCGGTCGCGGCAACAGGGCAGCCTGCAGAGCGAAACCGATGGCCAGGATCGCGGCAAGCACCAGGCCGCACACGCCTGCCGCGCGCCCTGTGGCCGAAAGGCCCACGCGTCAATGATGCAGGAAGAACGAGATGTCGGTTCTGCCATCCGCTGACCGAGTGGGAAGCGATTTGGGCCGATCTCTTCTGCCTATGTTGGCGCAACGAAGCGCGACACAAACAGCGTCGATCCCGCCGACGGCTGATCACAGCGGGGGCGTCCCGTGCGGACGCGCGCCCAAAGGGTTGTTCCGGTCGTCAGGCGGAGACGCAGGAGCAGCGTCCGGAACGCGCCCGTGCGACCCGACCACCCGCCGCACCAGTTCGACCAGTCGAGGCGCAGCTCGACGGTGGCTCCCCCAGCGACGTCCGACACCGGGCGTCCGCTACTGAGCACGCGCTCACGCGTCCGTAAAACCGTCCCTACCCTCGTCGTGATCACGACCCTCGGGCGGGAGCCGAGCGCGCACCGTACCGTCGAGAGGTTTTGTAGCTGAACGGCCCCGTCCATCGTCCCTGTCGCGCCTTGAAGCATTCCCTCGGCGTGGAGGTCGTGAGCCCTACAGGCGCGAAGCGCCGGGCGTGCGGGGGACGTGATCACGGCGGCGAGGCCCACCGCTGCGACGCAGCCGACAACTGGAAGCCTCTTCAACTCCTCAATTATCGCCCGAGGCATTCGGGTGTCACGTCTTGCAATCGAACAGGTCACCGCCGCGACCGACATGGCGGTCGCAGCTCACGGCGGACTTCGGGCGAGGTGATGCCGTCGCAAGTCGTCATGCCCGCGTAAGCGGGCGGACTTGCGACGGCGAAACAGGGGCGGCAGGACTCGAACCTGCAACCCCCGGTTTTGGAGACCGGTGCTCTGCCAGTTGAGCTACGCCCCTAGCGGGTTGCTGAGCGATTGTAGCCGCGCCCCTTCTAGAGTCCCCGCGTGGCTCCCCCTCCGCCGCGGCCCGCGCTCGGCGCGCTCTTTCTCGTGCTCGCGATTGCGTTCGTGGGCATCGCCGCAGCCGCCGTGGAGGCCGTCGACCGAAACAGAGGTCTCGTCGTCGTCGTCGTGGCCGCGGGGGCGCTTGCGCTCTGGCTTCTCACCCTGGCGCTGCGCAATCTGAGGAAACGACGCCCCTGAGGCGTCGCTTGCGACGCCGTTCTCAGGACGCGCGGGCTTTGCTCGTGCGTCCGTCTGAAATGACCGGTCGAAACCACCGGGCTGTGCCAGACGCCGCTGAGGCGTCACTTGCGACGCCGTTCTCAGGACGTGCGAGCTTTGCTCGTGCGTCCGTCTGAAATGACCGGTCGAAACCTCGGGCCTATTTCGCCGGCATCTCTAAGCCGTATCCTCTCACCGTGGCGGCAGACGAGACACAGGCCCTCTGGCGCGAGTTCGTCAAGAGCAAGGACCAGGCCGTGCGTGACCGCCTGATCCTCACCTATGCGCCGTTGGTCAAGTACGTCGCCGGCCGCCTCGGCAGCGGCCTGCCCGCACACGTGGACGAGAACGACCTGGTCTCGTACGGGCTGCTCGGCCTGATCGGCGCGATCGAGCGGTTCGACCCCGACCGCGACATCAAGTTCGAGACCTACGCGATAGCGCGAATCAAGGGGTCGATCATCGACGAGCTCCGCGCGATGGACTGGGTTCCCCGGTCGGTCCGCTCGCGAGCACGCGACATCGAGCGCGCGATCGGCGAGCTCGAGCGGAAGCTCATGCGCGCGCCGACCGACGAGGAGATCGCCGAGAAGCTCGGGGTCACGACCGACGAGCTGAACGACAGCCTCTCCGAGATCGGGCGCTCCTCGATCGCCGCCCTCGACGAGCTCTGGACCGTCTCCTCGGGGGGCGGCGACCAGGTTGCACTGATCGACACGATCGAGGACACGAGCGGGCCCGAGCCCCAGTCGGAGCTCGCGCAGACCGAGCTGAAAGAGGCACTCGGCGAGGCGATCGCGCGCCTGCCCGAGCGCGAGAAGCTCGTCGTCACGCTCTACTACTACGAGGAGCTGACCCTGCGCGAGATCGGCGAGGTGCTCGGCGTCACCGAATCGCGTGTCTCCCAGCTGCACACCAAGGCGATCCTCCGTCTCAAGGCGCGCCTGGCGGGATCTCCGGCACGTGAGCCGCTCGGTCGCTAAATTCCCTGCTTGACAAGGGGATTCGGGCAGGAATACGTTTCCTGGTCCGCCTCATGTGGCTTGAAAAGCGCATGAAACACGCTGGCTACCGCCGCCGCCGCCGAGGCTCGACGCTGAGCGCCGAGGGAAGGCACCCGGGTGAAGCCACGCGTCAAGAGAAAGGACGTGGGAGAGTGAAGAATCGAAAGCTGCTGCTCGTTGCAGGGCTGATCGGAGCATTGGCCCTCGTCGTCTCACTGAGCGTCGCGGCAGGAGGCACCGCCAAGACGCACGGACAAACCGCGGCTAAGGCCGTCAACCCGCCGCCGGTCGCGAACGCGAAGACGATCAAGGCGAAGTACCACGGTCAGAAGATCACGTTCGTGGGCGACAACATCGGCTTGACCCACGAGCGGGATCTGAAGCTCGTCGCCCGCTTCCAGAAGGACACCGGCATCAACGTCAACCTGGTACCCCATCCCGCGGCGTCCACCGACGCATACGCTCAGCTGGCGCGGAACTTCTCCTCGCATTCCTCGTCGATCGACGTCGCGATGTTCGACGTTGTGTGGCCGGGGGCGTTCGCGAGCTATCTCGTCGACCTCAAGCCGGCGCTCGGCACGGCCGCGAAGAAGCACGCCCAGGGGATCGTCCAAAACGACACGATCGGCGGCAAGCTCGTCGCCATGCCGTGGTTCGGGGACTACGGCATCCTCTACTACCGCACCGATCTGCTCAAGAAGTACGGCTACAGCCACCCACCGACGACCTGGTCCGATCTTGGCAAGATGGCCAAGAAGATCCAGGACGGGGAGCGGAAGAGCAACCCGAACTTCTACGGCTTCGTCTGGCAGGGGAGCAACTACGAAGGGCTGACCTGCAACGCCCTCGAGTGGATCGCCTCGAGCGGCGGAGGCCACTACATCGACAACGGGAAGGCCTCCATCAACAACCCGAAGGCGGTCGCGATCCTGAACATGATCCGCGGCTGGGTCGGCACGATCGCCCCGCGCGGCGTGACGACCTACCAGGAGACGCAGGCCCTGAACGCGTTCGACGCAGGCGACGCGGCCTTCCTTCGCAACTGGCCGTACGCCTACTCGGTGAGCCAGACCACGTCGGTCAAGGGCAAGTTCAACGTGGCAGTTCTGCCGCACGGCTCCGGCGCAACATCAGTGGGCACGGTCGGCGGCTGGCAGCTCGGAGTATCGAAGTTCTCCAAGCACAAGGCTGCCGCGATTGAGCTCGTGCGCTACCTGACGAGCCCCGCTGTGCAGAAGTTCGATGCGATCTTCGCCAGCAACGTGCCGACGATTCCGGCGATCGCCCGCGACAAGGCCGTCGTCAAGGCGAATCCGTGGATCAAGCCTGCGATCGCGAACGTTGCCCGCGTCACCCGGCCCTCGAAGTTCCTGAAGGGCAAGTACCAGCAGGGATCGACGATCATCTTCCAGGGCATCAACCGAATCGAGAACGGAACGAATGCCAAGAGCGTGCTGCCCGGCATCGCGCAGCAGCTCAACCGTCTGCTTGGAAAGTAGGCAGGTCGGGAAGCAGTCGAAAGGATGAGAGGATGGAGCGCGAGCTCCATCCTCTCTGACCTCCACCCGCGACGATGAACACGACGCAGGCAGACGCGCCCCTCGCGGCCCGGCCGCGACGACGACGTCGGTCGACCCGGCTTCAGCGTCGGCAAACGCGTCTCGCCTGGATTCTCCTCGCGCCTTCGCTGGCAGTCGTCGCGTTCGTCGCGTTCTACCCGCTCGGGCGCACGATCTACCAGAGCTTCACGAACCAGAGTTTCCTCGCGCTCGAGCCGGCCAAGTGGATCGGGCTGCACAACTACTTCGGCGCCAATGGGCTGATCCACGACTCGGTCTTCAAGAGCGCGATCGTCACGACGGTGAAGTTCACGGCCATCACCGTTGCCCTCGAGTTCGTCCTCGGGCTGATCATCGCGCTCGTCGTCAACTCGAGCTTCAAGGGCCGCGGCGTGATGCGGGCCGTGATGCTCGTGCCGTGGGCGATCCCGACGGTGATCGCGGCTCAGACCTGGAACTGGATGTACAACGACATCTACGGCGTCGTCAACGACGGCCTGGTTCGCCTGCACATCATCCACCACGCGATCGCCTGGACGGCGCAGCCGAACACCGCCCTTGCATCGGTAGCAGCCGTCGACATCTGGAAGACCACTCCGTTCGTCGCGCTCCTGCTGCTTGCAGGCCTTCAGGTCATCCCGACCGAGCTCTACGAGGCGGCGTCGGTCGACGGCGCAAGCAGGTGGCAGCAGTTCTGGCGGATCACGCTGCCGCTCCTGCGCCCTGCCATCCTGGTCGCGCTCATCTTCCGTACGCTCGATGCCCTACGGGTCTTCGACGTCTTCTACGTGTTGCTCGGCGCGTCTTCCTCGACGCAGACCATGGCGATCTACGACCAGTACCAGATCGTGACGGCGGGACAGGTCGGCTACGGGGCAGCCGTCAGCGTGGCGATCTTTCTGATCATCGGCGTCTTCGTCGTCATCTACGTGACGTTCTTGCGGGTGGAGGAGCAGTGATGGCCAGATGAGCACGGTTGCCGAGCAGGCCGCTGGGACGCAAGCGCGGACGGCGGGCAGGGCGCGGCGCCTCAAGCGCAGCCCGCTTGGGCGCTTCGTCCGGCGCTCGCCGTTCTACCTCCTGATCGCGGCGATCTTCTTCTATGCCCTGTTCCCCTTCTACTGGGCGCTCAGGTCCGCGTTCACGCCGGATGCCGACCTCTTCAAGACGCCGGTTCAGTACTTCCCCGCGCACCCGACGCTGACTCAGTTCCGTGAGGTCCTGAGCAGCCACTTCTTCCTGCGCGCGCTGCTGAACTCGACCATCGTCGCCGGCTCGGTCACGCTGCTGGCCCTCGTGCTCGGCTCGCTCGCGGCCTTCGCCCTCGGGCGCTTTCGCTTCCGGGGCCGCTCCGCGACGCTCTACCTGATGCTCTCGATGACGATCTTCCCGCAGATCGCGATCCTCGGCGCTCTCTTCACGATGTTCACCGGGTTCCACGTCTGGTTCATCCACTTCCACCTCTACGACACACTCTGGGCGCTGGTCCTCAGCTACATGATCTTCACGCTTCCCTTGACCGTCTGGGTCCTGACGAGCTTCATGCGCGCGCTTCCCAAGGATCTCGAGGAAGCGGCCTACATCGACGGCGCCACGCCGCTCCAGGTCTTCTACAAAGTGCTGCTGCCACTGGTTGCACCGGGCCTCGTGACCACAGGGCTGCTGGCCTTCATCGCCGCCTGGAACGAGTTCCTGTACGCCCTCTCGTTCGAGCAGTCGATTAAGCACTTCACCGTCCCGGTCGCGATGGTCAACTTCGTCGGGAAGTCCGGCAGCACCTTCCAGGTCCCCTGGGGCCAGCTCATGGCCGCGACCGTTGTCGTGACCGTTCCGCTGATCGCGATCACTCTCCTGCTGCAGCGGAGAATTCTTGCGGGTCTTACCGCGGGAGCCGTGAAGGGCTAGGAGGGTTTGGCGGAACCTCGCTCGTCGTCGGGGTGCGATGGCCGTTCCGAGACAAGGACGCAGGGAGTGCCCGTAGTGGATAGCTACGGGGACGACCGAGGACGCCGGCTCGGGGCGGACAGCGCGGCCCGACGGCACAGACCAGGTTTCGTCAAGCCCTCCTAGATCGCGGCCCGAGTTTCCGGGTCGAAGAAGTAGAGGCGGTTCGTGTCGACTACGAGCTCGATCTCGGTGCCCTCGGCGATGCGGGAATGCGGGTCGACGCGGGCGAC
>JBARRQ010000171.1:0-1891 GCA_049644305.1 Gaiellaceae bacterium | reverse complement strand
AGAACCCGCCCAGCTCGAGGAATTCCGACCTGCGCACCATCATCAATGCCCCGGAGGCGGCAACGACGTCGACGGGAGAGTCCGGCGCCGAGGCGCGCGGAAGCCCCTGCGAGGTCGCGAAGGTGGCGGTGTTGGGGGCGATCTCGAGGCCGGCTGCCTCCAGGGTCTCGCCCTCTGAGTCCAGTAGCAGGCCGGTCGCCACGGACACGGTCGGATCGACGAGCAGCTCCCGGAGCGGCGGGTCCCAGCCCGGTTCGACGAGTGCGTCGAAGTTGACGAACGCGAGCAGTCCCGCTTGGGCAGCCTCGGCGCCGCGATTGCAGCCGGCGCAGAAGCCGATGTTCTCTTCGAAGCGCAATGACCGCGCCTTGCTCCAGTGTCGCTCGACGTCCAGCCAGCTGTCGTCGATCGACCCGGAGTCGACGACCAGGCACTCGACCTCCTCGGTCGCCGTGTTCCGCGCAAGCGCTTCGAGGGCGGCCGGAAGGCAATCGACGCCGTTGTGATTGACGAGAACGACTGCCAGTTGAGGCTCGGGCACGGGAGAGCTAGTAGGCGCCCGTGCCGCGGCCGACGGCCGGGATCGTCTTGGCGACGATCCAGATGTCCAGCCAGATCGACCAGTTCTCGAGGTAGTAGAAGTCGAGGCGGACGAGGTCGTCGAAGCCGAGGCTCGAGCGGCCCGAGATCTGCCAGAGGCCCGTCACGCCGGGGAGGACGAGGTAGCGCTTGCGGTGCCAGGACTCGAGCTGCTGGTAGTCGCGGAGCGGCAGCGGTCGCGGCCCGACGAGGCTCATCTCGCCCCGGAGCACGTTCCAGAGCTGCGGGATCTCGTCGAGCGAGAAGCGGCGTAGGATCGCGCCGACCGAGGTCACCCGCGGGTCCTCGCGGATCTTGAACAGCGGGCCGTCCGCCTCGTTCGAAGCCTCGAGCTCCGCCTGATGCCCCGCCGCGTCGGCGTACATCGTACGGAACTTGAGCATCCCGAACTCCCGCTCGCCGAGCCCGACCCGCGTGTCCTTGTACAGGATCGGCCCGCGCGAGCTGGCCCTGACCGCGGCCGCGATCGCGAGCCAGACCGGCAGGCCGGCGAGCAGCACGGCCCCGGAGACGACCAGGTCGAAAGCTCGCTTGACGAGCCAGTCGAAGCCGATGAACGCGGGCGGCCGCAGCTCGAAGAGCGGCACGCCCTGGCCCGGCACGAACTCGACGCGGTGAGTCAGAAGCTCCGTCGCCTTCGGCGCGATCCGCACGTGGACGCCGCGGCGGTGCGCCTGCGAGACGATCTCCAGCAGCTCGCGCTCGCTGAGATTCGAGTCGGCCACGATCAGCTCGTCGACCCTCGTCTCGGCCAGGACCGTCGGCAATGAGTCCACCGGCCCGAGCACCGGCAGGTCGAGCCCGTCGGCAGATGGGGCCAGGGCGCCGACGAACTCGTACTCGATCCCGCTTCGAGCCGAGCCGAGGGCCCTGTGCAGCGAGGCCAGATGGTCCCCGGAGCCGAGGAGCAATGCGTGGCGCCGCGCGCCGAAGAAGTGCAACAGGTCCTGCGTGATGGCGCCGTAGCTCGCGCGCAGAGCAGAGATCGCCACCGCCGAGAGCAGGACGGCCGTCGGCGCCAGCCCGTAGGTCGAGAACCTGTGGCCCGTGCCGAGCGCGAACGCGAGCGTGATCAGCGCGACGAGGACGAGGGACGAGAGGATCCGGCCGAGGCCGGGACGGCGCTCCCGCTCGGCGTACAGGCCGGCTTGCGAGAAGACGAGAGCGGTGACCAGCGTCAGGAACGGGAGCCAGTCGGTCTCGATCCGCCACAGGAAGCCCCAGAGCGGATGGGTGCCGTAGTACAGCTCGCGGGCGACGAGAGCTGCGTAGAGGCCGAGCACGAGGCCGG
>JBARRQ010000170.1:0-6837 GCA_049644305.1 Gaiellaceae bacterium | reverse complement strand
ATCGACGTCTGCGGCTGCTGGATTACCTTGTCCGAGAGCGCGAAGACCGCGGGAATGACGATCGCGGCGCGAGCGGCGCTCTTCAGCGCAGCAGGGTCCGGCACGGCTGCCGATGATACGCCCGGCCCTGGCTCAGGCTCCTCGGACGGCGCTTCACTCGTCTCGCTCTAGCCTCACCTCCCATCGCTAACGTCCCCGAGGACTGCGTGATGCGAGAGCGGGACAAAATCACGAAGGAGTACGCCACCGACGAGATCGTGGTGGAGTGGCAGCCGCGCCTCTGCTACCACTCGCAGAACTGCGTCCGCTCGCTGCCGCAGGTATTCGACGACAGCCGGCGGCCCTGGGTCAAGGTCGACGCTGCGACCACCGACGAGGTCGAGGCCGCGGTCGCGCGCTGTCCCTCCGGCGCTTTGCGGACCCGCCGCGTCGGGGCCCCGCCGGCGCGCAAGCAGCCGCTCGAGCTTCGTTCCTCCCGGAACGGGCCGCTGCTCATCTCCGGCGGCGTACGGGTCCTCGACGCCGACGGCACGGTTCTCTACGAGGGCGAGAAGGCCGCGCTCTGCCGCTGTGGCGGCTCGGCCAACAAGCCCTTCTGCGACGGCACGCACAAGAAGATCGGCTTCCGTGGCTGACGCTGTGCTGACGCTGTACCAGGCGGAGTGGTGTCCTTTCTCGTCTGCGGTGCGCGAAGTGCTGACGGAGATGGGAGCTAACTTCGTCGCGCGCCAAGTCGAGCCGTGGCCGGAGGAGCGGAACGAGTTGAGGGACGTTGCCGGGACCGACCAGATCCCCGTCCTGCAGACGGAGGACGGGCGGCTCTATCGCGGAACACGGGAGATTTTTGCGCACCTACGTGAGCGCAACCCGTGGCAGTTCGCTGCGGCCCACCGCCGTCGCTTCGCCGATCACCGCGACGCTCGCGAATCGGACGCGCCGGGGCAGTTGGTCGAGTACTTCCGCGAGAGCGACGAGCTCGAGGCGGGGACAGGATCGGTTGAAGAGGCCGAGGTCGTCGACGCGCCTGAGGCGAGTCGTTACGAGCTTCGGCTCGGCGGGCGCCTGATCGGTCTCGCCGCTTACCGGCGGCGAACCGGCCGGATCGCCTTCACGCACACCGAGGTGGACGAGTCCTGCGAGGGTCGCGGCTTCGGCAGTCGGCTCGCAGCGGCCGCCCTAGAGGATGCCGCGCGGGAAGGGCTAAAGGTCGTTCCGCTCTGCCCGTTCATCGCGCACTACATCGGACGTCACCCCGAGTACGAGCCGCTTGTGGCCTCGGGGTACGGCGGTCGCTGAGCGTCGAGTGGAGAGCTCGGTCGCTTCGACGCCGCGGGTCCTACATCTATCGCTTGTCGTCGGCGGTGAGTTACGCGACCGCTCCGGCGGCAAGATCGGGCGCGTCGACGATCTAATCGTTCGCCTCGGCGAGGAGGAGTATCCGCCGGTGACGGGCTTGCTCGCCACCGTTGCCGGCCGGCAGGTGTTCGTCCCTGCCGACGAGGTCGACGAGATCGACCACGGCCGCGTCGCGCTTCGTTCGGTGCGTCTTGATTTGCAGCCTTTCAGCCGCCGGCCCCAGGAGGTGTTGTTGAAGAAGGACGTGCTCGATCGGCAGTTGATCAACGTCGACGGTGCACGCCTGGTTCGCTCGAACGAGATCGAGATCGCGCGTCTGGACGGCTGGTACCGGGTGGTCGGCGTCGATGTCGGGCTGCGCGGGCTGGTGCGGCGGCTCATTCCGCGCGCGGTCGCGGACAGGGTCCCCGCAAGTGAGTTCCTCGACTGGGCCTCAGTCGAGCCATTCACCGGGCATGTGCCCACAGTGCGGCTGCGCGTGCCGCATCCGAAGCTTGCGCGTTTGCATCCTGCGCAGCTCGCGGATCTGGTCGAGGCGGCCTCGCACGGCGAGGGCGAGGAGATCATCAAGGCGGTTGGTGAGGATCCCGAGCTGGAGGCGGACGTCTTCGAGGAGTTGGAGCCGCACCACCAGCTCGAGTTTCTCGCGGAGCGCTCGGATGAGCAGGTCGCCGAGGTGCTTGCACGGATGGAGGAGGATGATGCGGCCGATCTCGTGTCTGAGCTGCCGGAGGAGCGGCGCGAGGACGTTGTCGAGCTGCTCCCAGCCGTTCAGCGGCGGCGCGTCCGCGCGCTGCTGGGGTACGACGCCGCCACGGCAGGAGGGCTGATGAGCCCAGAGTTCGTCTGCGTCTATTCGCAGGCGACGCATGCGGAGGTGCTGGAGCGGATCCGGATGTCGCGCAGCTCTGCCGACGCGCTCGCCTGGGTCTTCGTGATGAACGCCCGCAAGCGCCTCACAGGGGCGGTCGCCCTTGCGGATCTTCTGCGCGCCGATCCCAAGCTGCGGATCGGCGAGATCGCCGGTGTTCCGCAGCGCGTGCGTCCCGAGGCCGATCTGGAGGAGGTGTCGCGGCTGATGGCCGACTACGATCTAACCGTAGTGCCGGTAGTGGATGAGGGCGAGAGGCTGCTAGGCGTGATCACTGTCGACGACGTGCTCGAGCTCGTGTTACCCAAGGGCTGGCGAAGGCGCTTCGGCGTCCTGGGCGAGGATTAGCAGCCAAGACCTGTAGAAGGCGCCAACCAGGGCCGCCGATCCATAGACTCATTCGCTGATGGCGCCCACGTTGCGAGCGAGGGAAGTCGAAGGCGGTGCGAGTACCTGCCGCCATCACGCTTGTCCGCGACCGGCTCCTCGCCGGGCGTCCACGGCTACGCCCGCGTAACCCGCTCGCGACACGCCTGCTCGTGCTTCTGGCCGTTCTCGGGCCCGGCCTGATCGCGGCCAATGCCGGCAACGACGCCGGTGGAATCGCGACCTACGCCTCGGTCGGCGCGAAGTACGGCTACGACCTGCTCTGGATGATGGTCGTGATCACCGTCTCGCTGATCGTTGTGCAGGAGATGGCGGCGCGGATGGGGGCGGTGACGGGAAAAGGGCTCGCGGAGCTGGTCCGCGAGCAATACGGGGTCCGCTGGGCCATGTTCTCCACCGTCTCGGTGCTGCTCGCCAACCTCGGCATCTGTATCAGCGAGTTTGTCGGCATCGGTGCCGCGCTCAACCTCGCGGGGGTGCCGTTTCAGGTCTCGGTGCCGATCGCCGCAGTCGTCGTGTGGCTGCTGGTGGTCCGTGGCTCGTACAAGGTTGCCGAGCGGGTGTTCGTGCTGATGACGATTCCGTTTTTCGCCTATCCGATCGCGGCGATCCTCGCGCGTCCTGACTGGGGCGCGGTCGGCAAGGCGGTAGTCGCGCCGCACATCCAGCTCAACTCCGCCTATCTGTTCCTCTTCATCGCCACCGCCGGCACGACGATCACTCCGTTCATGCAGCTGTACGTGCAGTCGGCAGTGGTCGAAAAGGGGCTCGGCCCAGAGGATCTGAAGGCTGAGCGCGCAGAGGTGATCAGCGGCTCGATCTTCGCCAACCTGATCGCGATGTTCATCATCATCGCCACCGGCGCGACTCTGTTCGTACACGGGGACCACACCGTCAACAACGCCGCTGACGCCGCGCGAGCGCTCAAGCCCTTCGCAGGCCGCTTCGCCGAAGCGCTGTTCGCGGTCGGGCTGCTCGGCGCCAGCCTGCTGGCCGCCGCCATCCTGCCGGTGACCGCCGCCTACGTGATCGCCGAGACTTTCGGATTCGAGAAGGGCATCTCGCATCGCCCCCGCGAGGCGCCGGTCTTCGTCGGTGTGATCACGACGCTGATCGCGATCGGCACGCTGGTAGCGATCATCCCGGGGGTTCCCGTGATCAAGCTGCTCGTCGGGGTCCAGGCCGTCAACGGCGTCTTGCTTCCGATTACGCTCTTCTTCGTCTGGCGGCTTGCCTCCAATCGCGAGTTGATGGGCGAGCACGCGAACGGACCCACGTTCAATCTGCTCGCCGGCGCGACGGTGCTGGCGACGTCGACCCTCTCTCTGCTCCTGCTCGGCGTGATGTTCTCCGGCTCGCTCTAGCTAACGCGAGTGACGAGGGCGAGCTAGCCTGCCGCCGCCACCACCCCTCTCCGTCAAGAGAGGGGTCCCTGTTGCCCTACGGCCGTGCGCCATCGATGGGAATAACGCGACAGGCCGGCGCCCGGCGAGATGGTGGCATGGTGTGTTCACCTTCCTGGCGGGAAGCTGAGGGCGTAGGGTTGCCTAAATCGACGAGGAGGCTGGAATGCCGATCGCACGTGTTGTGACGTTCGAAGGAGTCAGCAAGGAGCGGATGGAGGAGCTGGACCGCGAGATCAGCGGTGGACAGCCGCCGGAGGGAATGCCCGCGACGGAGGTCGTCGCGCTACACGATCCCGACGCAGAGAAGTCGCTGGTCATCGTGTTCTTCGAGAGCGAGGACGACTACAAGCGCGGCGACGAGGTGCTGAACGCGATGCCGGCCGGCGAAACCCCGGGGCGGCGCACCTCGGTGTCGAAGTACAACGTCGCGACCCGCATGACGGTCTGACGAGCCCGGCGAGGGCCGAAACACCCCGTCCTTTCGCGCCGCTCCAACCCGCCTTTGCTGAGGGTGGACCTTTCGCGCTGCCGATTGCTTATGGCTTGCGCGGCGATCACTGCGCCGATCGCTGAGGCGCGGCAACGAAGAGCGTAGCACCGCGCCGGGGCGATGAGGTCTCGATTTACGCCGGGCGGTCGGGAGCCGCTGCCGGTTGCGCCAGCGGGGACAGCAGCAGGAGGTGGCTGTCGACGATCGCCTGCGCGATGTCGACGAGCTTGTGCCCGTTGTGCTGTGAGTGGTCGCGCAGTATCTCGAAGGCTCGGTCGGCGTCCACGGCGTGGCGGGCCATCAAGATCCCTTTGGCCTGCTCGATTGTCGCCCTCCGCCCGAACGCGCCTTGCAGGCTGTGGTACTCGGCGAATCGCTGCAGGGTGATGTCGATCGCGCTCTGCAGCTCCTCGGGGCTGCCGTCGACGATGTACGCGAAGACTCCGCGCTTGGCAGCCTCGTGGACGTAGGCCGGGTCCTTGGCCGAGAGCAGCGCGATTACCGGGCAGGATGACTCGCGGACGATCTCCGTGATCAGCTCGAGCGCGTGCTCGGAGTGCAGCCCGAGCCCGACCAGCGCGACATCCGGCCGCTCTCTGGCGGTCACCGCCCCGACCTCTTTGACGTAGATCTCGCGCGCGATCACCTCGTGGCCGAGCCCGGCCACGACCTGGGCGAGCAGCTCGAGGCGTTCCCGCTTCTCGTTCGCGATCAGGACACGCAGATGCCGAATCTCGTCGTCAGCCATCAGCACCCCGAAATGTAGCGCGATCCAGATGCGCGCTAGACTTCTGTTTGCAGCGCCCAAGCACCCGGCGCAGCGAATCACTACCGCGGGGCCAGAAGCGTTCCGGCCCCGCGAAAGATCCGCCCTCAAGAGCGCAGGCCGGAGCCGCTGGCTGTTCCCACAGCGCGCGGCGTTGGAGTGGACTTCATGACGGGAGGATTGAAGATGCAAGTCGAATCGCACCAACCACAAACGCTGCCTGCAAGCGAATCTGCCGAGCCGCGCCGCGAGCGCCTACTTAGACACGGCCATCGCACCGGCCTCTACACCGGGGCGTTTGGCCTCGTAGCGGTGCTCGTCGTCCTGATTGCGCTCGTCGTCGCGAATACACGCCAGGTGAAGCTGAGCTGGGTCGTCGGCACCGGCCACGCTTCGCTCATCTGGATCATGCTCGCGGCGGCGGTTCTCGGCTGGCTGCTGGGAATCCTCACGAGCGTCGTCTTCCGGCTGCGCACTCGGCGCAGGCGGCCCGGGTAAACATGTCTGGTTCCGTCCGTGGCTGAGGAGTCGACGAGCGACCCGCGCCGAGCGGCGCCTGCGGCCGAACGGTCGAACGGGCGGGCGACGCCCTTGCCGCGCGGCGGAGCGTCGATCTGCCAGGTCAGCCACGACCGCGGCAGCAACGAGATCAGCTTCAGCCGTGAGGCGGTCGCGGAGCTGCTCGCAGGCGGCGATTTTTTCTGGCTCGACCTCGACCAGCCGGACGCGAATGACTTCGAGGTGCTGCGCGAGGCGTTCGGGTTCCACCCGCTCGCGGTCGAGGACTCGGAGCACTTCGAGCAGCGGGCGAAGATCGACGATTACGACGACTTCGTCTTCTTGGTCGTCTACGGCGCCTCGCCCGACGGTGACCGGCTGGTCGAGGTGCACTGCTTCTACTCCGAACGGTTCCTCGTCACCATCCATCGCGACGACTGTCCCGCATTTGCGGACATCAGGCGGCGTTACCAGCAACGCGACGAGGCGATCGACCGTCCCTCGTTGTTGCTCTACCGGATCGTCGACGGCCTCGTCGAGAGCTTCTTTCCGATCCTCGCTGAGTTCGACGACCGGATCGACGAGCTCGAGAACGCGATCTTCCTGCACGCAACCGACGAACAGCTGCAAGAGATCTTTCAGATGAAGCGCCTGCTGGTGGGGATGCGCAAGGCCGTCACCCCGCAGCGCGACAGCTTCGCAAGTTTGAGAGGCGGCTTGGCGCAACTACCGGGCCTGGCGGAGGAGGACGAGCACTACTTCCGCGACATCTACGACCACCTGATCCGGATCAGCGACCTGATCGACAGCTACCGCGACCTCCTGACCGGCGCGATGGACGTCTACCTCTCAACCGTCTCGAACCGGCTGAACGCGGTCATGAAGCAGCTGACGATCATCGCCACGATCTTCCTGCCGCTCAGCTGGCTGACCGGCTTCTTCGGCCAGAACTTCGGCTGGCTCACCGGTCACATCGGACACTGGCAAGCGTTCGTCGGCGTCGGCGTCGGCACCGAGCTCGTCGCGCTCGCGATCCTGCTCGCCTTCTTCAAGCGGCGCGGCT
>JBARRQ010000169.1:0-3324 GCA_049644305.1 Gaiellaceae bacterium | reverse complement strand
GGCCGGGCGTATCATCGGCAGCCGTGCCGGACCCTGCTGCGCTGAAGAGCGCCGCTCGCGCCGCGATCGTCATTCCCGCGGTCTTCGCGCTCTCGGACAAGGTAATCCAGCAGCCGCAGACGTCGATTCTCGCGGCCTTCGGGTCGTTCGCCATCCTCGTCTTCGTCGATTTCGAGGGCTCGCCCCTGGCTCGCCTCGTTGCGTACGCCGGTCTTGCGTGCGCCGGCGCCTTCTTCATCACGCTCGGAACGCTCTGCTCGCGGAACGCGTGGCTCGCGGCCGCTGGGATGGCGGCAGTCGGCTTCGGCGTCCTCTTCTCCGGTGTGATCAGCGGCTACTTCGCGGCGGCGGCGACCGGAGCGATCCTCACCTTCGTCCTGCCGGTGACGATTCCGTCCCCGAACTCCGGGATCCCGGACCGGCTCGAAGGCTGGGGTCTTGCGACCGGCGCAGGCATCTGCGCGGTCATGCTCCTCTGGCCGCCCCGCCGGCGCTCCGACCTTCGCAACGCGGCCGCCCGTGCGCTGGGCGCCGTCGCCGATCTCGTGGACGCAGATCGCCAGGAGCTCGCCGAGGGCCTGCGCCCGGCGCGCGAGGCGGTCGACGACCTGGCGCGAAGCTTCCTCGGCACCCAACACCGTCCGACAGGCCCCACCGGACAAACCGCCGCACTCGCTTCGCTCCCCCACGAGCTTGATTGGCTCCTCTCTTTCCTCGAGCCCTCCTCCGAGTCTTCTCCTCTCGAGCTTGCCTGCGAAGAGGACGCCGAGGCGATGGCAGCCACGGCCGCCGTGCTCCGTTCGAGCGCCGCAAGACTAGAGGGTCGCGACGAAAGGCCCGATCTCGCACGGCTCGACGCCGCGCGCGAGGCCATTGCGCGCGCGCTCGTGCGACGGCTCCCGCAGCTGCCGGGCTACACCGGGGACGATGGGCTCCCCACGGTGCTCGAATCGCCGTTCCGAATCAGAGCGGCGACGTACTCGGCCCGCCAGATCGCCGGCTACGCACTGCTCGCGAGCGGGGCAGACGCACCGGAGCTCGGCCACCTCGACCTCGCGCAACCCTCGCAAGCCCGCGGGGCGCTCGAAGCGACCGAGCAGGTCGCGGTCGAGCATGCAAGCGTCCGCTCGGTGTGGTTCCAGAACAGCATTCGCGGTGCCGTCGGGCTTGCGATCGCCGTCTATATCGCCCAGCGGACCGGCCTCCAGCATTCGTTCTGGGTCGTGCTCGGGACGCTGTCCGTGCTGCGGTCGAACGCGCTCGGCACCGGATGGTCCATCCTCACCGCGCTCGCGGGGACCGCGGTCGGAATCGTGATCGGCGCGCTGCTCGTGATCGCCATCGGCACGCACGAGGCGGTCCTGTGGGGCGTGTTGCCCGTCGCGATACTGCTCGCCGCCTACGCGCCACGCGCGATCTCCTTCGCCGCGGGACAGGCGGGCTTCACGGTCGTCCTCTTCGTGCTCTTCAACATCATCCAGCCGGTCGGCTGGAGGGTCGGAGTGGTTCGCGTCGAGGACGTCGCGATCGGCTTCGCGGTCAGCCTCGGGGTCGGTCTCCTGTTTTGGCCACGGGGCGCGGGCGCGCTGCTGCGCGAAGACCTCGCTGCCGCGTACGGGCGCGCTGCAGAGTACGTCGCCGCCGCGGCCCGGCAGCTCATCGCGGGAGAGGACCCGGGCGCCGTTGCACGAGCAGCGCAGGCCACGGACGCCACCATCCACCGGCTCGACGACGCCTTTCGCCAGTACCTGGCCGAGCGCTCAGCGATAGCGGTGAACGTGGACAGCGCCGCAGCGCTCGTCGCCGGAGCGGCCCGCGTACGCCGGGCGGCACAGTCCCTCGAGTCGCTCGGGCGCATGGCCGTCGGGGGCGCTCCACTCGAGCGGTGCGGCGAGAACCTCGACCGTGAGATCCATGCGCTTCAGTCGTGGTACGTCATGCTCGGGTATGCCCTCGCAAACGACCGGCCGGCACCGCCGCCGCACATCCGCGACACCGAAGGCCGCAGCCGTCTTCTGGCGTGCGTTCGCGACGCCGCCGCGCGCGGCCCCGACGAGGCGACGGTCCGCGCGGCGCTCGTCCTGCTCTGGGCGAGCCAGCATCTCGACAACCTCTGGCGTCTCGAGGCGCAACTCGCCGAGCGGGCAAACGCCGCGCGCCCGACCGCCACAGGCGCTGGAATGCTCCGGAAGCTCAAATTCTTGCCTCACGCGAGCGCTTCCGCCTGATGGGGTAGATCGAACCTACAGGCGTCGCCTAGGCTGCTCGAGCAACGTCAGAATCGCGAAGAGAGGAGGACACGTGTCCACAGCCGACGAGCCGATCAGCTTCGAGCAGCAAATCAAGCCGCTCTTCCGCGAAGGTGACCGTCGATCGATGAAGTGGGCGTTCGATCTTTGGTCACACGAAGACGTGGCCCGGAACAGCGACGCCATCCTCGAGCGCCTCCGCAACGGAACGATGCCCTGCGACGGCGCCTGGTCAGACGAGGACGTCGCTGCTTTTCAACGCTGGATCGAGGTGGGAACACCTGCCTAGCACGTTAGGTCCCAGCTCGCTCCAGAGCTGAAAGCAAGGTCTCGAGGTCGTACGAGTCGTCGTGTCTTGCGCCGTTGATGTAGAAGCTCGGCGTGCCGTTGACGCCGCTCCGCACGCCGCTCATGAAGTCTTCACGGACCCGTGCGGCGTGGACATGCTCGGCCAGGTCTCTCACGAACCGCTCGACATCCAGCCCGACCTCCTCGGAGTAGGCCCGTAGGTTCTCGTCGCGCAGGCGCCTCTGGTTCTCGTAGAGAAGGTCGTGCATCTCCCAGAACCTGTCCTGGGCCGCCGCAGCCTCGGCGGCCTCCGCGGCCTGCTCCGCGTGGGGGTGCGAGGTCGTGATCGGAAAGTTGCGGAACACGAACCGGAGCCTCTCGCCCATCCGGGCCTGGACCTCCTTGACGATGGGATAGGCGGCGCCGCAGTACGGACACTCGTAGTCGCCGTACTCGACGAGCGTCACCGGAGCGTCCGCCGGCCCCTGGACATGGTCCCGCTCTTCGCTGACCGGCATGCTCAGGATGGACTCCCACTGGGTCGTGCTCATGAGGCGCCCTCTTTCCCGAGGTTCTCGAGGGCGCGCAGGATCCCGTCGGCGCCGGGGTTCACACCCACGGGTGAGACGTAGCTCCACCCCACGATGCCGTCGGCATCGATCACGTACAGGGCCCGCTCGCTCGTTCCCTCCTTGGCCCGGTAGACCTGATACGCGCGAGCGACTTCCCCCTTGGGCTCGAAGTCCGCGAGCAGGGGGAAATGCAGGTTCCGGTCCTTTGCGAACGC
>JBARRQ010000168.1:0-2893 GCA_049644305.1 Gaiellaceae bacterium | reverse complement strand
CCGGCCTCACCGCCGAGCGCGCGTGCGGCTGCCACCCGGTGGCCAACGACTACTACATCGTCGACGAGAGCCATCGCCTGCTGACCTACGCGGTTCGGGCCGACGCTCACGTCACCGTGCTCACGCGACACGGGACCGGGCCGATTCCCACGACCTCGATCTCCGTTGCAGAGCTCGCGCAGATCGTCAGTGGCAAGAACCCGAGGCACCGGCAGCTTCTGGAGCCGAAGGCCGGCTTCTGGCTCCAGGTCGGCGCCAAATACCCGAACCCCGCCGTCTCGCTCGATCAGCAGTACCAGCCTTAGGCCCCGCATCCTGTCCCGGCAGCGAGACCGCCCTTCGGGGCGGTTTCGCGTCTCTGTTGCAGAATCGTTACGAGCTCGTGATCGGCGTGTTGCGGACAGGGCGCAGGATGGGCGTGCTCACGAAAGGAGACCCTCGATGCCGAAGCTGCCAGCAGCACAAACCGTCGCTATTGCGCTCGTCGCCCTCGCCGGTCTGATCGCGGTAAGCACGGCGCCCGCGCGCTCCTCCGGCACCTCGTCCAACCGTTCATCGGTCACGCCGGTCGTCGTCAACCTCGGAGCCCACAGGTTCGGCCACACCCGATCCCCCGTCATCGTGGTGGCCCGCGCCTCGGCGGCCCAGGTCGGCTGGCAGCTGGAGGGAGACAACTCCGGCCCGGAGACGTTCCTCGTCGGCCGCGACCGCTCGATCTGGCTTCACGACGAGGTGAACCACCGCCTGCTGGTGTGGAGCCCGGGCCGGCCTAATGCGGTCGCCCGGACCGTGACACTTCCGTTCCTGAACGCCGAGGACGTTGCCTTCGGTCCCGCGAACACCCTGTACTTCGATCGTGGCGTCCCGGAGTTGAAGGAGTTCCACCTCTATCGCCTGAGCCTGGCCGGCGGAAAGGTGCTCTGGAACAGCAAGCTTGGCGGCGGCACAGGCGGGAACACCTCGCTCAGGCCTGGACCTGACGGCACGCTCTACGCGCTCGTCCCCCACATGCGCTGGATGCCGGTGGCCACGTCGGCGGGCCGGCCGCTCTCGCTCGCGGCGCAGCAGCGCGGGACCGGCTATCAGCCCCTGCCCGGCGGCCTGCGACTGGTTCCGCGGGTCGTGTCGGCGCACGACGTTCGCATCACCCTGCTTGGTCGCCGCGGCAACGTCGTCCGAACGTGGCGCATCGTGAGCTCGACCGCGATCAACTTCACCGGCTTCTACACGCCCGAGCTCGTCGGCGGCGACCCGGTGGTCGTCCTCGACGCGACCGCAGGGACTCCCGGGCGCGACTGGAAGTGGGAGTACGAAGTGCTGCGGCTGACACCTCACGCCGCAAGTGCTCGCTTCTCGCTTCGTCGCGCCGTCTTCGGTGACAACCTGTTCGCCGACCTCCGCATCGGCCCCGACGGCGCGTTGTACCAGCTCGCCTCTTCGCCGAAGACCGGCGTCGCGATCAACCGCTACTCGGTGGGCGGATGAAGAAGCCTCTGGCACTTGCAGCCCTGACTGGGCTCGGCCTGCTCGGCTTCGTGCTCGCCGGCTGCGGCGGCGAGAACGCCGTCTCGCTCGGCCAGCCGCCGAAGGCCGGCTCGACTACGGCAACCGAGCCGACAGGCACGGGGTCAAGCTCGCTGTCGCTGGAGATCTGGTTCGCCCGCGGCGGTCAATTGACCGCCGCGCGACGGGTGCAGGCGCCCACGCCCGGCGTCGCGACCGCGGCCGTGACGAAACTGCTCGCGGGGCCAACCCGGACGGAGCGCGCTGCCGGTCTGATAAGCGACATCCCCGCGGGCACACGGTTGCTCGGAATCTCGATCCACCACGGTGTCGCCACGGTCGATCTCACCTCCGAGTACCAGGCCGGCGGCAGCTCGCGCTCGCTCCAGGTGCGCCTCGGCCAGGTCGTGTACACGCTGACGCAGTTCCCGACCGTGAAAGCGGTTCGTTTTCGGCTCGACGGGACACCCGTCAACGTCTTCTCGAGTCAGGGCATCGTGCTCGACCATCCGGTGGGTCGAAACGACTACGCCAACCTGCTCCCTGTGATCGTGGTGGCGAAACCGGCATCCGGCGAGCGCGTGACGAGCCCGGTGCGGGTCGCGGGTACCGCAAACGTCTTCGAAGCGAACGTGACCATTCGTGTGCTCGACGCGACCGGCCATGCCGTGGGCAAGACCTTCACCACCGCAACCTGTGGCACCGGTTGCCGCGGAACGTACTCCGTGCCTGTCTCCTTCAGCGTCGGCCGTGAGCAGCAGGGCACGATCGTCGTCTCGGACGACGACGCAGCGGGTACCGGCAAGCCTCTGCATGAGGTGCGCGTGCCGGTCCTGCTCAGGCCGGGCTGACGATCGGCCGCGCTGCGCGGAGCTGCGTCGCGGCGAGCGCGGCGAGCACGCCGGTCGTAGAGAGCGTCAGCGTCGATCCGGCTGTCGAGAAGCCGGAAGCGGCGATCCGCCAGGCGAGTGCTGCGGCCGCGGTCGCCAAGTTGGCCGTCGCGAGTGTTCGGAGAAGGGCGGGGGAGACTGGGGTGCTCGCGAGTTGCCAGAGCAGGCCGCCCACGGGCAGCAGCGCACCTCCGAATGCGATGAGCAACGGTGTGCCGACCGGCGCCGGGAAATCTGCGGGGCCCAGCCAGCTCGCCCCCGTGCCCACGACGAGCACGACTCCCAACGCGGTCTCGAAGACGGCGTCCGCCCGAACGATCGTGGGTGGAGTCATCGCCGACCCTCCTGCTAGTTTATGAAACGACTGTATCATTAACTCGTCGAGGAGACAATGGCCAGGCCGCCCGACCCAGAACGCCGCGAGAGGACGCTTGCCAGAGCGGCGGACTACGTCCTCGAGCACGGGCTCGAGGGCCTCAGCTTGCGGCCTCTCGCAGCCG
>JBARRQ010000167.1:0-17854 GCA_049644305.1 Gaiellaceae bacterium | reverse complement strand
GCCTGGCGCTGGAGCCGTCGGCGCGAGGAGCCCGCGCCGGTTGCCGGCCCGTGGTCGCTGAACGGGCGCCCGCTCGATCCCGAGCTCGAGCGGCGGCTCGACGAAGAGCTCGCGCGCTTCGATGGCTGAGCGGATCCCGGTCGCCTTCCTCGCCGGGCTGGTCTCGATTGCCTTCCCGTGCGTGCTGCCTCTCGTGCCGGGCTACCTCTCCGCTGTCTCGGCGGTCGAGGCCGGGCGGCTGGGGGAGCGGGGCGTGGCGAAGCGCGTCGTGCTCGCGAGCATCCCGTTCGCGCTCGGCTTCACGGTCGTCTTCGTCGTGCTCGGCGCTGCCGCGGCTGCGGTCGGGGGCGTGCTCGACAAGCAGCGCCAGACCGAGGTCGCCGGCTTCGTGCTCGTCGTGCTCGGGCTGGCCTTCGCCGGCCTCTTCCCGTGGCCTGAGCGGATCGTGGCGCCGGGCGTGATCGGGCGTGCCCGCGCCAGCGGCTCCCGCGCGCTGCTCGGCGGGGCGTTCGCGGTGTGCGCCGCGCCCTGCGTCGGCATCACGCTCGCCGCGATCCTCGCACTGGCTGCTGACTCGAGAACGATCGTGCGGGGCGTGATCCTCCTGGCGGCCTACTCGCTCGGAATCACCGCGGCCTTCGTCCTGATCGGGCTGGCGTTCACACGTGCAATGGCCGCTTTCCGCTGGGTCAGAGACCACTACCGCTGGATCCGAGTCGCGAGCGGGGTGACCCTCGTGACGTTGGGGCTGCTGCTGTTCTTCGACCGGGACTGGTGGCTGAAGGTGCTGCTGAACAGGGCGCTGGAGGCGGTCGGGCTCAACCAGTTCTAGGTTCCTGCTCGGCGGCTGTGCCTAGACTTTCGCTCGTGAGGCTCAGGGCTCTCGTCGGGCGTTCGGTGCCGTTCGTGAATCGCTGGGCCGAAGTCTCGCCCGCGTGCTGCAACGCGTGCCGGACTTGTACCGCGACGAACCTCGCGGCGCTCGCCGGAATGATCGGCGGCGCGTTCGCCGCGCCCGTCTTACAACTGAGGCGACGACAGGTCGAGCGAGCCAGTAGAGACGATTCCCGACGCTCTCTGGACCTGCTCGAGGACTGAGGCGACGTTCACGCCCCGATGCTCCGGGGCGTAGGGGCCAAGCCGGCGGGCCGCCTTCTCCAGCTGCCGCCCGCAGCCGACGCGGTTGCCGCGACCGGCCTGGTACCACGCGACGGCGACGTGCACGAGGCCCTGAAAGAAGTCACGCTCGGCGGGCGGCGCCGCACGCCAGGCGTTCTCGAGCTCCTCGTGCGCGGCGAAGTACTCGCCTCGGCGGATCAGATCGAGCCCGCGCGCGAGTCCGCGCTCGAGCACTCGGCTATGCCCCATCAGCGTTGATATCCAAAGAAGGGGCCCAAGACGGCCGCGCGGTCGAAGCCCGCACGGCCTCTGGTCGGCGTCGCAAGCGACGCCTCAGAGACCGACCTTCACCTCGCCGTCCTCGACCCGCACCTCGTACGTCTCCAGCTGGATCGCGCGGTCGAACTCGTTCTCGCCCGTGCGGATGTCGTACTGCCAGCCGTGCCAGGGGCAACTGAGGACGTGGCCTTCGAGGCGGCCCTCGCAGAGCGGCCCGTGCAGGTGCAGGCAGTGGCCCTGGGTCGCGTAGAACTCGTCGCCGATCCGGGCGAGCGCCACGTCTTGGCCGTCGACGCTGATGCACGCCAGCGTCCCGGGCTCAATTTCGTCGACTCGGGTGACTGTGTGGAATCGGTTGTCCGGCACGCGCTCGATCCTAGCGCCGGAGAGTGTTACCTTTGCCGCGTGGCGACGATCCTGCTGGCGGGGGTCGACGTGTTCTTCCGGGGGAAGCTGGAGGCGCTCCTGCCGGACCATCACCTGATCACGGTCGACAACATCGACCCGCCCGAGCTCGTCATCTGCGACATCGGGCGGATCGAGCCGGAGGAGATCGCGGATGCCTATCCCGAGATCCCGATCCTCGGCTACACCAACCACACGGACACAGCCGGATTGCGCCGCGCCCACGCCGCTGGGTTCGACCAGGTAGTGGTGAAATCCGCGTTCGACGAGCGCGGGAAGGACCTCGTCGAGGAGTTGATCACCTAGAGGGCCGCTTCGAGGGTGGTCAACTGCGAAACGGTCTCTCAGTAGACTGACTCGGGCGTGACGTACATCATCGCCGAGCCCTGCATCGACATCAAAGACCTCTCCTGCGTCGACGTCTGCCCCGTCGATTGCATCCACGAGTTCGAGCGGATCCTGATCATCGATCCGGAGGAGTGCATAGATTGCTTCGCCGGCGATGAGCAGCTCTTTACCAGCTACGGGCTGCGCACCTTTGCGGAGCTCGAGAACCAGCCGGTCCGCGTGCTCACGGATGACGGCTTCAGGCCGGCCCTTGTCAAGCGGTTTCGACGGAAGCGGCTGGTCAAGCTCGAGCTGGCGCCCGCGTTCGAGGAGCGGGACCGCTACGGCGGGACGCGGCTTACGACGCGCAACATCTCGCGGTTCAGGCGCTCTGTCTGGGCGACCCCGACGCACTCGTGGTTCCTCGCGGGCGGGGAGCGCACCAGTGCGCTAAAGCCGGGCCAGTTCGTCCCCTCATCACGAGCACAGGCTCGCCGCGACTCCGAGACCTACCGGCTGGGAGCCCTGCACGGGCTCGTCTTCGGTGACGGGACCTGGAACAAGCAGGAGATCCGTTCCGGCGAGCATCTCCACTATGTGCAGCTCTACGGGGCGCGGGTCGCGAAGTTCAAAGACTTCTTCGACCAGGTGAACTTCTCGCCGTGCCTCGACGTACACCCCGGCTATGTGGGGACGGGCGTCGTGCGCGCACCGGTGAACCTCAAGCGTTCGCTGCCCGAGGACGCCGACGCCGAGTACGTTGCCGGGTTCGCCGACGGCTGGCTAGCCGCCGACGGCGACCCGGTCAAGGCCGGTTCCTGGCGCCTGCGCTCCACCGACCACGAGGCACTCGCTTGGCTCGAGCGGGCCGCGCCACTCGCAGGCTACGTCGTCGTCGGATCAGGGGAGGAGTCGAGCAGGGAGACGAACTTCGGCGTTAGGAGCCGTCCCATCCGCTGGCTCTATCTCGCCACGCGCGAGGTCTTCTGGCGGGTCATGACCGTTGAGCGAGCCGACGGCGAGCCGAAGGACACATTCTGCGCGGTCGTGCCCGGCAAGCACGCGTTCACGCTTGCCGGCGGTGTCTACACCGGCAACTGCGGGGCATGCGAACCGGAGTGCCCGGTCGAGGCAATTTTCCCCGAGGACGCGCTCCCGCAGAAGTGGGAAGCCTTCGTCAAGATCAACTACGCGTACGGCGAAGGCGCGGACGTGATCAACAACCTCACCGACGAGTACGCCACCGAGCACAACGTCCAGAACCCGCCCCTCGAGTAGCGCGATAAACGCTTTCACGTCCGTCGCCCTCTACAGGAGGGTGGACGACATTGAACAAGCGCTGGAGGAGCTCTACCGCAGCCGCTATTCGAGGTTCGAGGCCGTGCTGGCGACCGTGACGCGAGACAAGGAGGCGGCTCGCGACGCGGTTCAGGAGGCGTTCGCATTTGCGCTGCAAAGAAGGCGCCAGTTCCGCGGCGAGGGCTCGCTCGAGGGGTGGGTCTGGAAAATCGCCCTCCGGGTTGCAGCTGGCCAGCGCCGGAAGCTGTCGGGACCGCTCCGCTACAGCCTCGACCCAGCCGTGCCCGAGCCCGAGCTCGACGCCGGTCTCACTCAGGCGTTGCGACGACTCCCGCCGCGGCGTCGGCTGTTCGTCTTCCTGCGCTACTTCGCCGACCTCTCGTACGACGAGATCGCCCAGGCCTGCGGCGTGCGTCGCGGCACTGTCGCGGCGGCGCTCGCGCGTGCCCGCGCCGAGCTCGCCGCCCTCGTCGAGAACGAGACGTCCGGAGGTGTGATCCGATGACCGATCGCCTCGCGCAGGTTCTCTCCGCGCGGCTCGGCGAGCTTCAAGCCGCGACCGGCGAGCCAGATTGGGCCGAGGTGCAACGGAAAGCGCGCCGGGCGGCAACTCGCCGGTATCGCCTAAGGTTGGGAGTCGGGGCCCTTGCAGCGTTCGTCGCAGTTCTCGCGGCGATGCCCGCGTTCGGCCTGCGCGGCCAGATCGTGCAGTTCTTGACCGGCGCGGAGCCCGCGCCGGCACCCGTCGTCAAGGACTTCAGCGAGATCGATGTCGGGGCGCCGCCCGGGATGGCAACCGGCGTGATCGCGGGTGAGGCAAGGGACGTGATGGAAGTGCTCCTCTCGACTGGGAAAACGGCCGTCGTGTGGGTCGCCCCAACCCATGCCGGCGGCTTCTGTGTCTTCGTGTCGGCGTCGGGCCGTCGCTCGACGGGTGGAGGCGGGTGCGATCGTGACCGAAGTCTTCGCTTTGCCCCCGGACTGGAGATTCCTGGGCCTGTCTCTTCTGAAGGCAAGATTCTCGCCCCTCCCGTGATCTTCGATGGAGACACGTTGATCCACGGTGCCGCGACAGTGGAGATTCGGTTCGAGGACGGTGAGTCAGCGAAGGCCCCGGTCGTCTGGGTGTCGCCGCCGATCGATGCTGGGTTCTTCGTCTACGAGGTTCCAAAGACGCACTGGAGCGCGGGCCATCGTCCGGTCGTCCTCGTGCTCGAGGACGCTGATGGCAACGAGCTGGCTCGAAGCACGCAGGTCGCTCGCGGTCTCGGGGGCATTGAAAACAGGCGGCTGTCGCCATCGCCTGGTGCTCGGTCGTCTGGCCACTAGGAGGCATAAAACGAGAGCTTCGGGGCAAGCCTTCCTTAGCCGCTAACCGAGGAGGGATCTGAATGCCTCAACGAGCCTGGAGCAACAAGCGGGAACGTCAGTACGAGCACGTCAAGGAGAGCGCCAAGGAGCGCGGGTCCTCGACCAGGCGCGCCAAGGAGATCGCGGCACGCACGGTCAACAAGGAGCGCGCTCGTAGTGGCGAGGCGCGGCAGTCGTCGTCCACGTCGCGCCGCGACATCTCGTCGGGACGCCGCGGCGGCCGGCGCTCCGGCACGAACCGCCCGCGCGGACGGACGAAGGAGCAGCTCTACAACGAGGCCAAGCGCAGGAACATCCCCGGGCGCTCGAAGATGAACAAGCCACAGCTGCAACGAGCGGTCGACGCGAGGAAGTAGCGGCTAGTTATTCTGGCCGCGTGAGGCCCGAGACGCTCGACCACGTCGCCCTCTGGGTGGCGGACCGAGACCGGATCGCCGACTTCCTGACCGAACGGGTCGGGATGCACGTGGTCGATCGCAGCGACACGTTCACGCTCGTCGGCTCGGACGCGCGACGCGGCAAGCTCACCCTGTTCGCTGCGGAGGGACCGCGCGAGCAGGGGGCGTTGAAACACGTCGCGTTGCGCGTCTCGAGCCTCGACCGGGCGGAGCGAGGGCTGGGCGAGGGGATCGAGCTCGACCAGCCGCGTGATGGCGAGGTCTACTTCGACGTTCACGAGGGCCTGCGGCTCGGGCTCGTCGAGGCGCCGACGGAGGTCGACTACGACCTCGACCACGTCGCGCTGTGGTCGCACTCTCCGGAGGAGACCGCCCAGGAGTACGAGCAGCTTGGCTTCGCCCCGGCTGCGGCCGGGCCCTCCGGCGCGCCGCGCGTCGAGGCGGGCGGGGCCTTCGTCGAGTTCCACGGCGGCGATCCAGGCGCGCCTGAGCGGCCGCTTCTGAACCACCTCGCGGTCAAGGTCGAGTCGGCGGACGAGCACATCGCAGAGGCGGAGGAGCTGGGCCTCGAGATCGCGGACGTCGTCGACGCCCCCAACACCTACGCGCTCTTCGTCTGGGGCCCCGAGCGCGTGAAGATCGAGTACGTCGAGCACAAGCCTTCGTTCTCGCTGACCTAGGAGCCCGGGTGCTCGTAGCCGGCGCGGGGATGGCGGGCCTCTGTGCCGCTGCCCGCGCTCGGGAGCTCGGCGCAAGCCCCGTGGTGCTCGAGAAGGGCGACCGGCCGGGCGGCTCGATGCTCCTCTCGAGCTGCGTTATCTGGCGGTATCGGACGCTGGAGGATTTCCGTCGCGAGTGCCCCGAAGGTGACGAGTCGCTGCAGCGGCTTGTCTTCGAGGGGTTCGACGAGGCGCTCGAGTGGCTGGTCTCCCTCGGGGCAGAGGTCGTCTGGCAGGAGACGCCTAACCCGCTGACGACCGGGAAGCGCTTCGAGCCGCGAAGCCTGACCGGCTCACTCGTCCGAGCCGCGGGCGACGTGCGTCTAAACGAGCAGCTGCCCCCGAGCTCGGAACCTCCACTCGTGCTCGCGACCGGAGGATTCGCCGTCCGCTACGCCCGTGAGCACGGCCTGCTCGTGCGCTGCAACAGGTGGAGCGAGGGGGACGGGCTCGACCTGGCGCTGGCCCGGGGAGGCGAGACGGCCGGCGACCTGGAGGAGTTCTACGGCCGGGCGATGCCCGCGCCCCCGGCTCGGATCACAGAGGCCGACTACGTCCGTCTCTCGCAGCTGTGGGGCGGAGAGGCGCGCGTGGTGAACGAGCAGGGCGAGGAGTTCTTCGCGGGCCCGCCGGCCTGGCACGAGAGCGATCTCGCCCAGGCGATCGCGAGGCAACCCGGCGGAACGGCGTGGTTCGTCCTGCCCGCGGAGCACCGAGACGATCAGCGCGTCCGGGCGGCGCGGGAGGCCGGCGCGACCGTGCTCGAGCAGGACGGAGAGCTGCGCCTCCAAGTGGCCGCCGGCGTCACGCACACGCAGGGCGGCATCCGCGTAGACGAGAACACAAGCGTCTCCGGATTGGACGGTGTGTTCGCCGCGGGCGCAGACGTGGGCGGGATCTCGACCGGCGGTTACTCGAGCGGACTTGCCGCCGCCCTCGTCCTGGGCCGCGTGGCGGCCGAGAGAGCGCTCAGGTGAGCGGCTCTAGATACGCGCAGCGGCGCAAGTCTCCGGGGAGCGGAGACGGCGCGACCTTCGTCACGCGCAGGCGAGTCTGGTCCTCCTCGACCTCCTCGCCGACTCCCGGCACGTCGCCCTCATGCTCGCGCAGCTCGTAGCCGTTCGCGGTCCAGACGAAGCGTAGGTGCGTCCGGTTCTGCGGGTGGCCGTCTTCCATCGGACCGATGCTAGCGATGGGCGACGTACGAGGGCAGCACGACCCGAACCGCCGTGCCGCCGTCCTCTCCCGCCTCGACGAGCAGGTGACCGTTGAGCGTCCTGGCGCGCTCCTCGATCGCGTCGAAGGTCGCCCGCCGGCGCTCGCCCGCGCCGTCGTCTGCGATCACCGCCTCGACGCTTCCGTCCTCGGCCTCGGTGACGCGGATCGAGATGCGCGTCGGCGGTCCCCTTCGGATTGCGTGGTTCACCGCCTCGCGGATGATCTGGTAGAGGCCCACGCGCGCGTTCTCAGCCAGGCGGTCGGCGGCGTCGACGTCGAGATCCAGCTGGATCTCGTTCGCAAGGCCGACCTGCTCGGCGAACGTGCGCACGGCCGGGCCGAAACCCTGGTCGCGGAGCACGACGGGCTCGATGTTGAACGAGAGGTCGCGCAGCGAGCGGATTGTGTCGCGATGTCGTTCCAGGGCCGAGCGGAGCACGCGGTCTGCCTCGTCCCGGCGGTCACCCTCGAGCGAGTCGATCACCGCGTCGAGCATGAGGCCGATTCCGGAGAGCGACTGCACGGGCCCGTCGTGGAGGAAGAGCGCCAGCCTGCGCCGCTCCTCTTGCTCGGCGATGATCAGCTGGTCGGAGAGCCGTGCCCGCTCGGCTTCCCGCACCTGCGCCTCCGCGAGCAGGCGCGCGTTCTCGACGGTCCGCGAGGCGAAATCGCCCAGCAGGGCCGCCCGCGCGAGCTCCTCTCGGTCCAGCGGGCGTACGCGGACGAGCTGCAGCGCCCCGATCTCCTCTCCGCGGATCCGCAGAGGCACCACCACGGCGTTCTCCGTCCGAACGTGTTCTCCCGGCGGGAGCAGCGACGCCTTCGCGCCGAACAGATCCTTCGCCTCCCGCCTCGTCCGTTCCAGCACCTGGTCGGGGTCAAGCGTCGCGGCGATCGAGCCCATCGACTCGATCAGCGACTCGAGGAAGCTCGATTCCGCGGTCAGCTCCTCCTCGACGACCTCGTGCCGGCGCCGCTCGGTCACGATCAGGTGGAGCGCGAAGGCGGCGGCGCCGATGATCGCGGCTGCGAGGCCGGCGAAGGCGAGCGAGCTCGAGCCGAGGGCGAGACCCAGCACGGCCACGACGGCCGCCGCGGCCACCACGCCGACAAGCGCGGCTGCTCTAGTCGATGATCGCGTCGCGAAGGGCAATCGCCACGGCATGCGTGCGAGTGTCGGCCTCGAGCTTCGTGAGGATGTGCCGTACGTGGCTCTTCACGGTCTCCTGGCTGATGAAGAGGCGTCCCGCCACGTCCGCGTTGGACATCCCGTCGGCGAGCAGCTGCAGGATCTCGCGCTCACGGGCAGTCAACATCTCCTCGCGGTCGCCCGACAGGAACGCCGGCATCAGCGCCGGGTCCACGAAGCCCTCGCCGGCGACGACCTTGTCGATTGCCTTCAGGAGGGTCTGGTGGGGCGCCTCCTTGAGGATGTAGCCCTTCGCGCCCGACTCGAGGCCGCGGCCGAGAAGGCTGCGCTCGCTGTAGGCGGTGAAGATCAGGACCGCCGTCTCGGGAACCTTCTGCGTCAGGAGCTTCGTCGCCTCGAGCCCGTCCATGCCGGGCATGCGGACGTCCATGATCACGACGTCCGGCCTGCGCCGCTCGGCCAGAGCCACGGCCGTGGCCCCGTCGGCCGCCTCGCCGACGACGCGGATGTGCGGCGCGCGCGAGAGCGACAGCCGCAGCCCTACGCGCACGACCTCGTGGTCGTCGACGATCAGGCACGTGATTTCCCCGTTCGCGCGCTCTTCGGCGGCCTGCTCTACCACGGCACGCGGATTGTAGGCGGGAAACCGGAGGACAGTCAGAGCGCGAGAGCGAGCTGCTCCGGCTCAGGCTCGGGCAGGATCGGCGCCTTGCGCCGGTCGCGGACGCCGTGGCGCCGCGCCAGGTCGGCCACCTGGGCACGCACCGGCTTCGCGTGCTCGGCGCCAAGATAGGCGCGCCGGGCATACAGCTGCTCGTAGCGGTCGAGCTGCTCGGGCCAGTCGCGTGCGAGCGCCTCGAGGAAGTGCTCGCGCGTCCCGGGCCGGAGGAAGAGGAGGTTCGACCAGACTCCGCAGGCGCCGGCCTCGCGGGCGGCCCGCACCACCTCTTCGAGCTGTTCTGGGCGGTCCGAGATTCCCGGCAGGATCGGCGCCATGCCGACGCTCGCCTTGATGCCCGCGTCGACGAGCGTCTTGAGGGCGCGGAGGCGCTGGCGCGGATGAGCGGTGCTTGGCTCGGTGCGTCGCCACACCTCCTCGTCCAGCGTCGGGATCGAGAAGGTGACCGAGACGCTTGCACGGCGGGCGGCCTCGACGAGCACATCGACGTCGCGCACGATCAGCGGGCCGCGCGTGATGATGGTGAATGGGTTCGAGGCCTGGCCGAGCGCCTGGAGACAGCCTCGCGTCAGGCGATAGCGGCCCTCGGCAGGCTGGTACGGGTCGGTGGCCGCGCCGATCGCGACCGACTCGTGCTCCCACGTCGGCTTCGCCAGCTGGGCGCGCAGCACGTCGACGACGTTCGTCTTCACGCGGATCGAGGCGCCGTAGCGGTCGTCGAACGGCCGGTCGGCCCGGAGCTCGAAGGCGCGGACGTAGCAGAACGTGCACTGGTGGACGCACCCCATGTACGGGTTCAGCGACCACTTGAACGCCATCCCCTTGACGCGGTTGAGCGCGACCTTGCAGGGCTCCTCGCGGTATTCGGCGCGCATGCGGCGAGTATAGAACATGTGTTCGTACAGGCGGCTGCTACTTGATCGCCGTCGCCCGGGCGGGGGACGGCAGCACTGTCTCCTATACTGAGGCGTAGATCCGGTTGGACGACGAAGTCATTCCTAGACGTCCGCCCGGCAGGGCGCTGGCGTGAACCTCTTCCTCGAACTCCTGGGCGTTGCGGCGCTGATTCTGCTGAACGCCTTCTTCGTCGCGGGCGAGTACGGGCTCGTGACCGCCCGCCGGACCCGCATCCGCGAGCTCGAGCAGCAGGGAAACCGCCGCGCGCGCGCGGTGCTTGCGATCCTTTCCGACCCTCCGCGCTTCATAGCCGCAATGCAGCTCGGTGTCACCGGCGCCAGCCTGGGCATCGGCGCCCTCGGCGAGCAGGTGCTTGCGAAGGTCTTCGACCCGATCCTCGCCTCTGTGTTCGCCTTCGCGCTCGCGTTCCTGATCATCACCTTCCTGCACGTGGTCATCGGCGAGCTCGTGCCGAAGGGAATCGCGCTCCAGCACTCCGAGACCGTCGCGCTCGCCGTCTCCGCGCCCGTGCGCGGCTTCTTCGTCCTCCTGAGACCGCTGATCTGGGTGCTCCAGCGCTCGACCGAGGTCGTCCTAGGCGTGTTCGGCCTCGATCCCCCCGGGGGCGACATGGAGGTCTACTCCGAGGCAGAGCTGAAGATGCTGCTCTCGCAATCGCGCGAGCAGGGCGAGATCGAGCCGCAGGAGCAGGAGATGCTCTACAAGGTCTTCGACTTCGCGGACAAGGAGGTCTCGACGGTGATGGTGCCGCGCCCCGAGGTGGTCGCGATCTCGGTCGAGCTGCCGCCCGAGGAGGCCCTCGCGGCGATGATCGAGTCGCCCTACACGCGCTATCCCGTCTACCGCGAGTCGCTCGACAAGATCATCGGGATCCTGCACGTGCGGGATCTCTTCTCGGCGATCGTCGACCGCGGCATCTCCGGCGTCGAGCTGGAGTCACTCGTGCGCCCGGCGCACATCGTTCCCGAGACCAAGGACCTCGCGGCGCTGCTGGCGGAGTTCCGGCGAACAAACCAGCACATGGCGATCGTGGTCGACGAGTACGGCGACCTCGAGGGGATCGCCACGCTCGAGGACCTGCTCGAGGAGATCGTCGGCGAGATCGAGGACGAGTTCGATCTCCCGGACGAGTCGGTCGAGCAGCTCGGGGACGGCCGGATCCGAATCGACGGCACGTTCCCCATCGACGATTTCAACGAGCAGTTCGGGCGATCCCTGCCGATCGAGGACTACCACACGGTCGGCGGGCTGGTCTTCGGCTTGCTCGGCCGCGCCCCCGAGCCGGGGGACGAGATCGAGCACGGCGGCTGCCGCTTCAAGGTGCTGGAAGTCGAGGGCTCGCGGATCGAGCGGCTCGAGGTCCAGCTCTTGCCGAAGGAGCCGCATGAGGAGCGTCTCAAAGAGGTATCGTGACCGGCCGTCGGGGTCAGCTACCTCCAAGGAGAACCATGAAGCGAATCTTGTTCCCGCTCGCCGTCTGCGCGGCTGCAGTCGCAGTCATGCTCGCAGTCTCGCCCTTCGCGGGCGCGCGGAATTCGGCCCAGAAAAAGACGACGGTCAACGTCACCGCGAAGGAGTACAAGTTCTCGCTCTCGCGGACGAGTGCGCCGCACGGGGTCGTCGTCTTCAAGGTCGTCAACAAGGGCGTGCTCAAGCACGACTTCAAGATCGCCGGCAAGAAGACGCCGCTCTTGAAGCACAACCAGTCGGCAACGCTCACCGTCACCCTGAAGAAGGGCAAGTCCCCCTACATCTGCACGGTGAAGAACCACGCCATGTACGGGATGAAGGGCACCTTCAAGGCGACTTAGTGCCCTCGTAGGTCGATCAAATCCGAAGGCACCGCTTGCGGTGCCGGCATCAGGACGCACGCGCTCTGCCCGTGCGTCCGTCTGAAATGACCGGTCAAGAGCTCAGAGGGATTTGCTGCACGCCGTCGGGATCGCCGTCTGCGATACGCCAGGCGGCGAGCTCGCCTGTTCCGAGCGAGAGGATCACGTAGGGGCGGCCCTGCCAGAGCCCGATGTTCTCCACGTCCGTGCGCGAGGGCCGCGGGGGAGACGAAAGGTGCGAGTGGAAGACCGCGAGCTCGTAACCCTCGTCTTCGAGGAACCAGTTCTCCGGCTCGGTCTCGAGCTCGAAGCGGTACGGGCTGGCGGCGCCGTTGCGAGCCGGGATGTAGCGCTTCGCGACCCCTTCCCGGAAGGCGAGGAGCCCGCAGGCCTCGTTCGGCGCTTCCGACTGCGCGTGGGCCTCGAGCTCACTGCGGATCTCGGGCGGAATCACCACCAGACGGCGCTCTCCAGCTCGGGCTCGGGGTCCGCCGCGTCCCAGAAGCCGGCGGACAGGTACTTCCAGCCGCCGTCCGCGAGGACCACGACGACGACGCCCTCGTCGAGCTCGGCTGCGAGCTTGCGCGCGACGTGGATGACGGCGCCGGAGGAGACCCCGGCGAAGATGCCCTCTTGCTCGAGCAAGGCACGTAGGCCGGCGACGGCTTCGGCGTTGGAGACGAGCATCTTCCGGTCGAGCCGGGCGACGTCGAGAATCGGCGGGATGTAGCCGTCCTCGAGCGACCGCAGGCCCATGACCGGATCTCCCGGAAGCGGCTCGGCTGCCGCGACCACGACCTCCGAAAACCGCTCCCGCAGCCGGGCGCCGGCGCCCATCAACGTGCCACCGGTGCCGAGGCCGGCTACGAAGATGTCCACCCGGTCGAGCGCTTCGGCGATCTCCGCGCCCGTGCCGTGATAGTGAGCGGCGGGGTTCGCCTCGTTTCCGTACTGGAAGAGCAGGTGGTAACGGGGCTCTCTCTCGGCCAGCTCGAGCGCGACGCGAACGGCGCCGTTCGAGCCCTCGGAGCCGGGCGACTCGACGATCTCGGCCCCGTAGAGGCGCAGCAGCCTGCGCCGCTCCTCCGTCACGTTCTCCGGCATGACACAGGTGAGGCGGTAGTTCCTGAGACGGGCGACAAGCGCCAGGGAGATCCCGGTGTTGCCGCTCGTCGGCTCGAGGAGCTCACTGCCCGGCTCGAGCTCACCTGCCCGCTCCGCGGCCTCGACCATCGCCAGGGCGACCCGGTCCTTGATCGAGCCTGTCGGGTTCTGGCCTTCGAGCTTCGCGTAGAGCCGAACGCTCGGCCTGGGTGACAGCCGCGACAGCTCGACGAGCGGCGTCTTCCCGACGAGGTCGAGGAGCGAGGCCGCCGGCGGGCTAGCCACCCGCCATCGCGGGCAGCAGGACGACCGTCGTGCCGGCCTCAACGGACGTCTCGAGGCCCTCCTTCGTGCGCACGTCCTCGCCCTCGACGTAGACGTTCACAAAGGGTGCCAGCTCGTCGTCTTCGAGCAGTTGCCCACGCAGCGCGGGGAAGCGGCCCATCAGGTCGTCGAGCAGCTCGCGGACGGTCCGGCCGCTGGCCTCGACCTCACGGGCTCCGTGGGTCTCGCCGCGAAGGGTCGGAGGGATCCGGACGACGCTCAATGTGGCACGCCTGAGCAGAACTCGAGGTAGTCGATGTAGTCGGTGATCGTCGGGCTCTCGCCGCAGACCGGGCAGGCCGGGTCGCGACGGAGCTTCATCTCCGTGAACTCTGCCGAGAGCGCGTCGAAGAGAAGCAGCCGCCCGACGAGCGGCTCGCCGATTCCGAGCGCCAGCTTCAGCGCTTCGGAGGTCTGAAGCGAGCCGATCACGCCGGGGAGCACTCCCAGGACTCCGCCCTCCGCGCAGCTCGGCGCGAGCTCCGGGGGCGGCGGCTGCGGGAAGAGGCACCGGTAGCACGGGCCCGAGCCGGGCTTGAAAACCGTCACCTGGCCCTCGAAGCGGAAGATCGAGCCGTGGACGACGGGGATGTCGTGCCACACCGAGGCGTCGTTCACGAGGTAGCGGGTTGGGAAGTTGTCGGCCCCGTCGACGATCACATCCCAGCCGGGCTCGAGGATGCGCTCGATGTTCTCCGACGTGAGGCGCTCGCGGAACGGGACGACTTCGACATCCGGGTTCAGCGCCTCGATGCGTCGGCGCGCAGAGTCGGTCTTCGGCTCCCCTAGGGAGTCGGTCGAGTGCGCGATCTGCCGCTGCAGGTTGGTCTCGTCGACGACGTCCGCATCCACGATTCCGAGCCGCCCGACGCCCGCTGCCGCCAGGTAGAGCGCGGCCGGCGACCCGAGGCCCCCGGCGCCGACGAGCAGGATCCGGGAGTCGAGCAGGCGGAGCTGGCCCTCCTCGCCGACCTCTGGGATCAGCAGATGGCGGCTGTAACGCGTGTGCCGCGCGGGGCCGAGCGTGCGCGGGAGCTCTGTGGGCAGGCCGCTCCGCTGCCAGTCGGTGTAACCGCCCGCGAGCGAGACCGGCCGCTCGTAGCCGAGCTCAGCGAGGGTCTTCGCAGCGAAGGCAGAGCGGTTTCCCGAGGCGCAGTAGAGGACTACCGGCTGCGAGCGGTCCGGAGCCGCCTGCTCGATTCGCGACTCGAGGTTTCCGCGGGGGACGTGGACGGCGCCGGGAATCCGCCCTTGCTCCCACTCGTCCCGCTCGCGCACGTCCACGAGGACGGCGCCCTGTTCGAGGAGGCTCTCGACGCCCTTCGCGTCGGCTTCCTCGATCTCGGTCTTCACGCTCTGGAGCAGTTCTCTGTACGAAGCCATCGCTTTCGATTGTATAGCGAGTGAGGTGCTTCGCCACCGCCGCGGCTATCGTCGCTGAGATGAGTCCAAGGGGCAGAATCTTCTCCCTGGTCGCGCTTGCCGCCGTTGTCGCGTCGGGGGTTGTCGTGATCGGCGTGCTGGCGACTCGCAGCACAGTCCCGACGACGAAGCCGCGGCCCGGGCGACCGCCGCTGGCGCTTGACCTCGGCGTGCGGACGGACGCCGAGGCGAACGCGCTTCGCCGCGCCGCGACGCTCTACCACAACGGTGACCCGAAGCAGGCAGCGCGGCTCTTCGACCGCTACCGCTCCCTCGAGGCACAGGTGGGCTCGGCGTTCGCAAGGTGGCCGAGCAACAGCGTCACTCGCCTGCAGACTCTCGCCGCCGAGCATCCGGGAAGCTCGCTCGTGGCGCTCCACCTGGGCCTCGCCCTGTACTGGTCACACCGCGACGCCGAGGCCGTCACCGCCTGGCGCGCGGCGAAGAGCCTGCAGCCGGACACCCCGTATGCGGTCAGCGCTTCCGACTTCCTTCACCCGCAGTTCGCGCCCCGCCTGCCGGTCTTCGTCCCGTCGTTCGAGACGCCGTTGGGCCTGCGCGTGCTCGCGCCTCCGCAACAGCTCTCGGCTCTGGCGCGTGCTGCGGCCCGCGGTGGCAAGCACGCCCTCATCCTCTACGGCGTCGCGCTTCAGAAGCTCGGCCGCCCTCGCTCGGCCGAGCGGGAGTTCGCCGCCGCCGCGCGCAACGCGCCCCGCGACCCCGAGGCTCGCGCCGCAGCCGCCGTCGGTCTCTTCGACAAGGACAATCCGTCGCTGGCCTTCAGCCGGCTGGGCCCGCTCGTGCGCGTGTTCCCACACGCCCAGACCGTGCGCTTCCATCTCGGCTTGCTCCTGGTCTGGATCGCGCAGGTCGACAGGGCAAGGCAGGAGCTCCGCCGGGTCAAAGCCGAAGACCCGAGGTCGGCGCTGGGCCGGCAAGCGGCCGCATACCTTGCCGCGCTCCGCGGGGTTGGGACCCGCTGAGCGCAAAATGAGCCGTTCGGCCTATGGCGTCCGTCCGGTACGCATGAGAGAGTGCCGCATCCGCAGAGCCGCGTGCGGACCGTCACGAGCCCAGGGAGGACGCAGTGAGGGAGCAGGGGGAGCGGGCCAGGTCGATGAGCATCGCCGAGGTGCTCGAGACCGACGAGGCCAAGGGGTTGCTGGAGAGCGGGCGCGCGAACGGCTCGCTCAGCACGGCGGAGATCGCGCTCGCGCTGGGGGAGCTCGAGCTCGACGCCGGGCAGATCGATGACTTCTACCACGCGCTCGAAGAGCAGCAGATCGACGTGGTGGAGGACGGAGCAGCAGGGGCCGAGGAGCAAGAGGCGCGGTCGGAAGTCCGGGAGATCACGACCGACTCGCTGCAGCTCTTCCTCAAGGACATCGGCAAGGTCGACCTGCTCACCGCCGCGCAGGAGGTGGAGCTGGCGAAGCGGATCGAGCGCGGCGAGCACCGCGCCAAGCAGGAGATGGTCGAGGCGAACCTGCGCCTAGTGGTCTCGATCGCCAAGAAGTACCGCAACCAGGGCCTGCCGTTCCTCGATCTGATCCAGGAGGGGACGATCGGGCTCGTGCGGGCGGCCGAGAAGTTCGACCACCGCAAGGGGTTCAAGTTCTCGACCTACGCGACATGGTGGATCCGCCAGGCCGTCGCCCGCGCGCTAGCGGACAAGGCCCGCACGATCCGGATGCCGGTGCACATCGTCGAGAAGCTGAACAAGATCGTCCGTTCCGAGCGGAAGCTCCGCGCGGAGCTGGGGCGAGAGCCGACGGCGTTCGAGATCGGCGAAGACGTTGAGCTCTCGGCCGAAGAGGTCGAGCAGATTCGCCGCAGCTCGCAGGCTCCGGTCTCGCTCGAGAAGCCTGTCGGGGACGAGGAGGAGTCGGAGTTCGGCCACTTCCTGACCGACGAGAGCGAGCCCCTGCCGGAAGAAGCCGCGGAGGTCGAGCTTCGCAAGGCGACGCTTCGCCGGGTCCTGTCGACGCTGAGCCTGCGCGAGCGGCGCGTGCTCGAGCTTCGCTACGGACTCAACGGCGAGCACCCGTGCACGCTGGACGAGGTCGGCCGGGCGTTCAACGTCACGCGCGAGCGCATCCGCCAGATCGAGAACCAGAGCCTGAAGAAGCTGCGCGCGCTCGCCGACGCGGTCGCGCTCCGCGACGTGGCGTAGTTCGCCATAGACTCCGCCGCCGTGGCGGAGGCCTGGTTCGACGAGCTTGCGGAGCTGGTTCGGATTCCGAGCGTCAGCGCCGATCCGGCTCACGCTGCCGACGTGCAGGCCGCGGCCGAGTGGCTCGCCGAGTTCGTGCGTCGCGCCGGCGGCACCGCGGAAGTCGTCCCGACTGACACCCAGCCGCTGATCCTGGGTGATCTTCCTGCTTCGAACGGGGACGCGCCGACAGTCCTCGTCTACGGGCACGTCGACGTTCAGCCGCCCGACCCTCTCGAGCTCTGGGACTCGGACCCGTTCTCGCTGGAGAAGCGTGACGGCTGGCTCTACGGCCGGGGCGTCGCCGACGACAAGGGCCAGCTCTACATCCTCCTGAAAGCCGCAGCCGAGCTCGCAGCGGCGGGTGAGCTACCGGTGAACGTCAGAGTCACCTGCGACGCCGAGGAGGAGAGCGGAGGTCACCAGATCGTCGACTTCCTCGCCGGCGACGAGCGCGGCGGTGACGCGGCCATCATCTTCGACAGCGGCATGACCACGCGCGGCGTTCCCGAGTTCAACGTCGCCACCCGCGGGCTCGTCTACTTCCACCTCGCGGTGCGCACAGGAGCGCGAGACCTCCACTCCGGGGTTTACGGCGGCGCGGCGCTGAACGCGGTGCATGCGCTGAACGAGATGCTGGCGTCGATCCTGCCGCGTGACGGCGTCCTTCCCGAGCCGTTGCGCGCCGGCATCGCGCCTCCGACGGACGCGGAGGTCGCAGGCTGGGCGCAGCTCGTTCCGGGCGCCGAGCTCCTTGCCGAGGCGGGTGCGCGGCCGGCGTACCCCCGCGCGGCAGACGAGTTCTACCTGCGCACGACCGCCGAGCCGGCGCTCGACGTGAACGGGGTCGCCGGCGGGTCGCCCGTCCTCCAGAAGACGGTGCTACCGGTCGCCGCCGAGGCGAACCTGTCGATCCGGCTTGCGCCGGGCCAGGACGTCGAGACCATCGCAGCGGAGGTCGAGCGGCTTCTTCGCGAAGCCGCGCCCGAGGGAGCGGAGCTCGAGCTGACACGTCTTTCCTCGAGTGCCCCCGGGCTCGTGCCACCGGAGGCCCCGGCCGTCCAGCTTGGGCTGGACG
>JBARRQ010000166.1:0-15935 GCA_049644305.1 Gaiellaceae bacterium | reverse complement strand
GCGCTGAGGCTATCGGCCTATAGCCTGCGGCCGCCCGCGATGCCGGCCTGTTGCGTTCCTAGACCTCGACCGAGGCGTCGCTCGCGACGCCGACCCAGAGGACGGCCGGGCTTGGCCCGGGCGTCCGGCTGACCCCCGCTTGCATCGGTTGGATCGGTACTCACACTTCTATGAGCAGCGCGTCGCCCTGGCCGCCGCCGGAGCAGATCGCCGCGAGCCCGAGCCCGCCGCCGTTGCGGTGCAGCTCGTGGATCATCGTCGCGAGGATCCTGGCCCCGGAGGCGCCGATCGGGTGGCCGAGGGCGACTGCGCCGCCGTTCACGTTCACGCGCTCCGGATCCGCCCCTAGCATCGCAACCGAGTTGAGCACGACCGACGAGAACGCCTCGTTGACCTCGATGCGCTCGACGTCGTCGATCTTCTTGCCGGCCTTCCCGAGCGCGATCGCTCCGGCCTTCGCCGGTGTGCGTGCCAGGTAGGCGAACTCGTCCGCGACGGCGCCCTGCGAGACGACTGTCGCCAGCACCTCGAGCCCGCGCCTGCGGGCGAACTCCTCGCTCGTGACCACGAGCGCGCCGGCCCCGTCGTTGACGCCGGGCGCGTTCCCAGCGGTCGTCGTCCCCTCCGGGTCGAACACAGGCTTGAGCTTCGCGAGCTTCTCGATCGACGTGTCGCGGCGAGGCCCCTCGTCGACCGCGAAGTCGCCGACCGGCACGATCTCGTCCTCGAAACGGCCCTCGTCCATCGCCTTGACCGCGCGCTCGTGGGAGCGCAGCGCCCAGCGATCCTGGTCCTCACGCGAGATTCCAAGCTCCCGCGAGACAAACGAGGCCTGCTCGACCATGTGGCGGTTGTCGAACGTCGAGATCAGACCGTCGTGCGTCATCAGGTCGATCAGCGTCCCGTCTCCGAGGCGGTAGCCGAACCGCGCCTGCTTGAGGACGTACGGCGCGTTCGACATCGACTCCATCCCCCCGGCGACGACGACCTGCACGTCGCCGGCGCGGATCATCTGGTCGGCGATCTCTACCGCCCGGAGCGACGAGGCACAGACCTTGTTGACCGTGTCGGAAGGAAGCTCGACAGGCAGACCTGCGCCGACCGTCGCCTGCCGGGACGGCGCCTGGCCCGCGCCGCCCTGCAAAACCTGGCCCATGACCGCGTACTCGACCTCCTCGTTCTCAACGCCCGCGCGATCTAGGGCGGCCCTGATCGCCAAGGCGCCGAGCTGGGTCGCCTCGTAGCCGGCGAGGGCGCCACCGAGCCTGCCGAAGGGCGTGCGGACGGCCGAGACGATCACGGAACGGGACATCGAAAGGAGGGTAACAACGGCCAACCGGCCTGCGACTTGCCCGATTCGGCTGCGGAACCGCCGACCAGCGCAATCGCATCACCTCTTGACGGGCGCCCTCGGCTGCGCCTACGCTGCAGGCGATGACTTCCTTCTCGCACAACTGGGGCTGGGCCTGGCGCCACGAGCGGGGCGGGAGCGTCGCCTGACCTGATCTAGACGTAATCCTGTTCCGCTCACAAGACCTTCCAGACGGAGGGTCTTTTCGTTTGCACACATGAACGCACTCACCGTTGTCTCAACCGATCTCCTCACCCCCCTCGGGGCGTACCTCCGGCTGCGCCGGCGGGGGCGGGCGAGCTTCCTGCTCGAATCCGTCGAGCACGGCCGTCTGGGCCGGCACTCGTTCGTCGGGTGCGGCTCGCGGCTGGTGGGGTTCGACGAGGCGGAGGAATCAGGGTTGCCTGTCGTCGGCTACCTCGGCTACGACCACGCCGCAGCGCTCGAGCCGACCGTCGCGCTCCCGGAAGACGGGCGCGGCCTCCCAGGGAGCCGTTTCGTCGTGGCGGACACGCTCGTCCGCTTCGATCATGGCCTCGGTATGGCGGAGGTCCTCGCAGGCGACAGCCGCGACGTGGCCGACTTGCTCGCGGGCCCTCTGCCCGACCCGGAGGAAGAGCCGCGACCCGCCGCGGGCTCGACCCGGCGGCTGCCTTCGCGGCACGAGTACGAACGCGCCGTGGTCCGTGCGAAGGAGCACATCCGCGAGGGCGACGCCTTCCAGATCGTGCTCTCCCAACGTGCGGAGCGGCCCACCTCGGCGAGCGCGCTCGAGCTCTATCGGTCTCTCCGCCGCGTGAATCCCTCGCCCTACCTCTTCCTGCTCGAGCTGGACGGGCCCGCGCTCATCGGCTCCTCGCCGGAGACCCTCGTCAAGGCTGAGGGCCGCGCGGCCTCACTGAACCCGATCGCCGGGACGACCAGACCGGGCGAGGGCGACGCGGAGCGGCTCCTCGGCTCGGAGAAGGACCGCGCCGAGCACGTGATGCTCGTCGATCTCGGCCGCAACGACCTCTCGCGCGTGTGCCGGCCCGGGAGCGTGCGACTCGCGCGCTTCCTCGAGCCCGAACGCTTTTCGCACGTGACGCACCTCGTCTCGGAGGTCGTCGGGGAGCTCCAGGACGAGGTCTCGCATTTCGATCTGCTGCGCGCGTGCTTCCCGGCCGGGACGGTCTCCGGCGCGCCGAAGGTGCGCGCGATGCAACTCATCTCAGAGCTCGAGGGCTACCGGCGGGGGCCCTACGCCGGTGCCGTTCTCTATGCCCTGCCGGGCGAGGCGCTCGACGCGTGTATCGCGATCAGGACGATCGTCCTCGCGGACGGCGTCGCCCTGCTCCAGGCCGGCGCCGGCATCGTCGCCGACTCGGACCCCGGGGCAGAGCACGATGAGTGCCTGCGCAAGCTGGCCGCGCTCGAGACCGCGATCGAGCTCGCGGAGGCCAGGCAGTGATCCTTCTGATCGACAACTACGACTCGTTCACCTACAACCTGGCACACCTCTTCGGCGAGCTGGGCGCCGAGGTGCTCGTCCGGCGAAACGACGCGATCGACCCCGACGAGGCGGAGCGGCTTGCCCCCACCCACCTGGTCCTCTCCCCCGGGCCCGGCCGCCCGGCAGAGGCCGGTGCTTGCGTGGAGCTCGTCCGCCGCTTGGGCGGCCGCGTTCCGACGCTCGGCGTCTGCCTCGGGCATCAGGCAATCGTCGAGGCGTTCGGCGGCGAGGTCGGCCACTCGAAGCGACTCGTGCACGGGAAGTCAAGCGAGATCCGTCACGACGGCCGCGGTCTCTTCCGAGGGCTCCCCGAACGGTTCGAAGCCGGTCGCTACCACTCGCTCGCCGCGACCGGGGTGCCCGATTGCCTCGAGGTCTCGGCCACTTGCGCGGAGGACGAGGTAATGGCGGTCCGGCATCGCGAGCTCGCTGTGGACGGCGTCCAGTTCCATCCGGAATCCGTGCTGACGCCCATCGGTCCGGAGCTCGCGCGGAACTTCCTGGAGGACAGGTCGTGAACGTCACCGAAGCTCTCGGCCGACTGCTCGACGGCCACAATCTCTCCCGCGCCGAGGCTCGCGCCGTCATGAACGAGGTGATGGAGGGAGCCGCCACGCCCGCCCAGATCGGCGGTCTCCTGGTCGCGCTGCGGCTGAAGGGGGAGACGGCGGACGAGATCGGCGGCTTTGCGGAGGCGATGAGAGCGCACGTGCTCGCGGTGCGCCCGAGCCGAGACGACCTCGTGGACACGGCAGGCACCGGGGGCGACGGGGCGAGCACGATCAACATCTCGACCGCTGCGGCGCTGGTCGCCGCCGCCGCCGGAGCGGGCGTGGCCAAGCACGGCAACCGCGCCGTCTCCTCGGCCTCGGGCTCCGCCGACGTGCTCGAGGCTCTTGGCTTCCGGCTCGAGCTCCCACCGAGCCGGATCGAGCGCTCGATCGACGAGCTCGGCTTCGGCTTCCTCTTTGCGCCGACACATCACCCGGCGATGCGCCACGCGGCGCCCGTTCGACGTGAGCTCGCAGCGCGGACGGTGTTCAACGTGCTCGGCCCGCTGACGAACCCGGCCGGCGCCCGCGCGCAGGTCGTGGGCGTCTACGCGCCGGGGCTCGTGCGCACTGTCGCGGACGTCCTCGCGCGGCTCGGAGCCCGCAGGGCGTTTGTCGTCCATGGCGCCGGCGGCATCGACGAGCTCTCGCCCACGGGCCCGAACCTCGTCTGCGAGGTCGCCGACGGCACCGTCCACGAACGCGAGATCGACCCGCTGGAGCTCGGCGTCCCGCGCTGCGACCCACGCGAGCTTCGCGGGGGCTCGGCCGACGAGAACGCGGCCGCGATCCGGAAGGTCTTCGCCGGAGAGAACGGAGGGCGCCGCTCGGCGATCCTGCTCAACGCCGCGGGCGCCGTCGCAGCGGCCGGCCATGCCCGGGACCTGCGCGAGGGGTTCGCTCTGGCGCAGGAAGCGGTCGACTCGGGTGCCGCGGCTGCCAGGCTCGAGGAGCTCATCGCGTTCTCGCGTGCGCCGGAGGTTCCTGCGTAGTGGGGCGCTTCCGCGACGCACTTGCCCGGCCCGGCCTTGCCGGCATCGCCGAGGTGAAGCGCCGCTCGCCTTCGGCCGGCGACCTGCGGGTCGATGCCGACCCGGCCCAGCTCGCGCTGGCCTTCGAACGTTCCGGCGCGGCAGCCGTCTCCGTGTTGGTAGACGCGCGCTTCGGCGGGGCGGTCGAGGATCTACGGGTGGCGCGGGCAACCTCCACCGTGCCGCTCCTGGCGAAGGGGTTCTTCCGCACCGGAGAGCAGCTCGTCGAGCTCAGGCGCGCCGGCGCGGATGCGGCACTGCTGATCCTGAGAGACCTCGACGACGAAACCTGCCGCCGGCTGCTGGGCACTGCGGAGGAACTGGGACTCGATGCGCTGGTCGAAGCGCACGACGACGCTGAGCTCGACCGCGCAATCGACCTCGGCGCAACCGTCGTCGGGATCAACGCCCGGGATCTCGACACGTTCACGATCGATCGTGCAGCCCAGCTCGCCCTCATCGAGCGCGCTCCTCACGACCGGGTCGTGATCGCGGAGAGTGGGATCGCCTCGCGGGCCCAGGCTGCCGAAGCCGAGCTCGCCGGAGCCGACGCGATCCTGGTCGGCTCCGCGCTGATGCGCGCGCCCGACCCGGCGGCGAAGCTCGCCGAGCTGGTCTCGCGGCCGCTGGTCAAGGTCTGCGGGCTCACCCGAGAGGACGACGTCGCAGCTGCAGCCGAGGCGGGCGTCGACCTGGCCGGATTCGTGCTCGCCGAGGAGACCCCGCGCCGTGCGTCCGGCGTCCTACCAGTCCCAGAGACGATGCTCTCGGTTGCTGTGCACGTCGGCGAGATCACGAGCGCCGGTGCCGACCTGGTCCAGCTCTACGCGCGCGAGAACGGCCACCGGGCGCGCGACGGCGTCCTGCTCAGGGGCGGGCAGGAGGTCGCCCGAGTGGTCGACCGGCCGTGGCAGGAAGAAGACGACCCCACGCATCTCCACCGGGCACGCGCCGAAGACGGGCGCATCGTCCTCGCAGGGGGCCTCTCGCCCGAGAACGTCCGCGAGGCGATCGCGGAAGTCCGCCCCTGGGCGGTCGACGCGAGCTCGAGCCTCGAGACGGCACCGGGAATCAAGGACCACGCGCGCGTGCGCGCGTACGTGGAGGCGGCTCGGTGCAGCTGACCTACGGCGAGTACGGCGGGCGGTTTGTCCCGGAGACGCTGATCCCGGCGCTCGACGAGCTCGAAGCCGGCTGGCGCGAAGCCTGGTCCGATCCAGCCTTCCGCGCAGAGCTGGACGAGCTGGCGCGCTCGTACGCCGGGCGGCCGACGCCGCTCACCCTCGCGGAGCGCTTCGCCCCCGGCAAACGGCTCTACCTGAAGCGCGAGGACCTGCTCCATACCGGGGCGCACAAGCTCAACAACGCGCTCGGCCAGGCGCTGCTCGCCGTTCGCCTCGGCAAGCAGCGGGTCGTCGCCGAAACGGGAGCCGGCCAGCACGGGGTTGCTGCGGCAACCGTCTGCGCGCGCTTCGGCATCGAATGCGTCGTCTACATGGGCTCGGAGGACATGCGCCGCCAGCGGCCGAACGTCGAGCGGATGGGTCTGCTCGGCGCCGAGGTACGACCCGTCGAGTTCGGGACCAAGACGCTGAAGGAAGCCACGAGCGAGGCGATCCGCGACTGGATCACGACCGTGGAGACGACGCACTACCTGATCGGCTCCTGCGTGGGCCCGCACCCGTACCCGGAGATCGTCCGGGAGCTGCAGTCCATCATCGGGCGAGAGGCCCGCGAACAGATGCTCGAGGCCGAGGGGCGTCTCCCCGAAGTCGCAGTCGCGTGCGTCGGGGGCGGCTCGAATGCGATCGGGCTCTTCGCCGGGTTCGTCGATGACGCCGAGGTGCGGCTGCTCGGGGTCGAGGCGAGCGGGGCGGCAAGCCTCGGCGCCGGGCGGACGGCGGTCCTGCATGGCTCGCGCTCATCCGTGCTGGCAGACGAGGATGGGCAGGTACTCGACGCCGAGTCGATCTCAGCCGGGCTCGACTACCCCGGCGCCGGGCCGGAGCACGCGTTCCTGCGCGACAGCGGGCGCGCCGAGTACGTCTCTGCCTCCGACGAGGAGGCGCTCGCCGCATTCAGACGGCTGGCGCACACCGAGGGAATCGTGCCGGCCCTGGAGCCGTCGCACGCCCTCGCGCGGGTAGCGCAGCTCGAGGAGGAGCTCGTGCTCGTGTGCCTCTCGGGCCGAGGCGACAAGGATCTGGAACAGGTGCTGGCGCGATGACCGTTCACGACTTCGAGCCGACGAGCTTCCACGTCGCGATCGGCTCGCACGAGCCGGTGCTCCGTGTGAAGAGCGGCGACACGATCCGCACGTCGTGCGTAGATGCCACCGGAGCCGACCGCACGGGCGAGCAGATCACGGAAGGCGGAAACCCGCAGACGGGCCCCTTCTACGTGGAAGGCGCGGGACCGGGTGACACCCTCAGCGTGCGCTTCGACCGGATCCGACCCAATCGCACCCACGGGTTCAGTGGGCCTCTGGTCGCGCCGCACGTGGTCGATCCCGACTTCGTCCACGAGCTTGCCTACTCCGGACGCGACCCCGACTGGTGGGAGCTCGACCTCGACCGCTCGACAGCCCGGCTGGAAGATCCGCCGCCCGGTCTCGAGTCACTCGGCGAGTTGCCGCTCGAGCCGATGCTCGGGTGTTTCGGCGTCGCGCCTCCGGGCGGCCAGGCGATCTCCACTGCGACCTCGTGGGTGCACGGCGGAAACATGGACTACCGCGGCTTCCGCGAAGGCGTCGTTGTCGACCTCCCCGTCTTCGTCGAGGGCGCCCTGCTCCACGTAGGCGATGGGCACGCCATCCAGGGTGACGGCGAGATCGTCGGTACCGGGATCGAGGTCTCGATGGACGTCGAGCTGACCGTCGAGGTGCGAAAGGACAAGCGAATCGGGTGGCCGCGCGCCGAGGACGGGCAGTTCGTCATGGCCGTCGGCAATGCGCGCCCGCTCGACCAGGCCGTGCAGCACGCGACGACCGAGCTGCTGCGGCTGCTCGAGCAGGACTACGGCCTCGACTACCGAGCGGGCTCGGCGCTGCTCGGCCAACGCATCCGCTACGACGTCGGGAACGTCTTCGATCCCGCCTACACGATCGTGGCGAAGGTCGACAAGGCGCTGCTTGAGCGGCTGTGAGCAGTCTCGTCGTCTACCTGATGTGCGGGCCGGAGACGCCGGAGCTCGCGGCTGCTGCGGTCGAGGCGGGAGCCGATCTGGTGGAGCTCGGCTTCCCCTTCTCCGACCCGCTCGCCGACGGCCCGGTCATCCGTCGCGCGGCCGAGCGCGCGCTCGCGCAGGGAATGCGCACCGGTGCCTGCCTCGAGACGCTCGCGGCCACGCGCGCCCGATTGCCGGCGACACCGCTCGTGCCGATGACCTACGCGTCGCTCCTCGAAGCCTACGGCTGGGAGCGTTTTGCCACCGATGCCCGGTCGGCCGGCGCGACGAGCATGATCGTCGCCGACTTGCCCGTAGGTGAGCGGCCGGAGATCCGTCGAGTCCAACTTGTCGCCCCAACCTCCACCGATGAACGGATCCGCCTCGCCGCCGAGCAGACCGACGGCTGGCTCTACCTCGTCACGCTGACCGGGACGACAGGCTCGCGCGACGAGCTCTCCCCGGCTCTCGGAGGCCTGGTCGAGCGGGCGCGCCGGGCGACCGCACTGCCGCTCTATGCCGGCTTCGGCATCTCGACGCCGGCGCAGGCCCGAGCGGCCGGCGAACTCGCGGATGGGATCGTCGTGGGCACCAGCGCGCTCGAAGCGGCCGAGGGCGGCCCCGCCGCGCTTGCCCGCTACGTCAAGACACTCCGCCGCGCGCTCGACGAAAGCATCGTGCCCGCGTAGTGGCGACGGTGCTGATCGACGCGCGCAACGTCCTTCGATCGCAGTGGCCCAACGTCCCGGAACGAGAGCTTGTCCGGCGCGCGATCGACTGGGCCGACCGCCACGACCACGAGGTCGTGCTGGTCTTCGACGGCGAGGCCCCAGAGGGCGTCGTCGGTGTCCAGCGACTGGACGAACGGACAACCATCGTCGGCACCAGGCAGGAGAGCGCAGACGACTGGCTGATTCGCGAGGCTCCGAATTACCAGGGCGCCTGGCTCGTCACCTCGGACCGAGCGCTGCGCGAGGCGGCGGCCGTTCATGCAGGCCGGCTGATCGGTGGCGGGACGTTCCTTCGCGTGCTCAACCAGTGACTCGGCCGAATCGGCCCCGCCGAAGAAAACGTTCGCACTTTCCGACCTTAGGCGTCCCGGACCTCTTGCGCGCGACTCCTCGGAGCTCTAGCTTCCCGCCTGCACCGAGCAAGGGACGCGAGTAGGTCGAAGCAGTCTCTGAAGGCAGTACGCGGAAGCGGAAGGTCAGCGGAGGCGGTGGACGAAAGCGCACCCGGCTCGGTGAACTTTTTGGTCCATCTTTACTGGGCGTATGGGCACTACCTCTAGGCTTGATCGCATGCGAGGCGTTCTCCTGCCCATAGTGACTCTGGCCGCGTTGACGTGCGCCACGGCCACCGCAGCGCGCCCGTCGCTCTCCATCCTTCCCCGCTCCGTTCGAGCCGGGGGAACGGTCGCGATCTCCGGGTCGGCTGACGGGTGCCGGAGCGGGAATACGGTCTACGTGATCTCGCGCGCCTTCCAGGCAACGCACGAGTTCGCCGGGGTTCCCGCCGTCTTCGCCAAGGTTCGGCGAGGCGGCAGGTTCAACGCGACGACGAGAATCCCGCGCTCGAAGCGCCCGGCCCGCTACGGCGTCACTGCTCGGTGCGGAGGCGGCAACCTCGGCGTCATCGCCTACGTGCGCGTCACCCATTAGGAGGGCTTGACGAAACCTCGTCTGTGCCGAGCGAGGTTCCGCCAAACCCTCCTAGCGAGGGGCCCGTTTCCCGGGCCCCTCGCAGTGCCGATCAGCTCGCTCAGTGCGGCTGGGGGACGACCCGGATGTACGGCTTCGGCGACTCCCAGTTGCCGAAGATCTCCTTTGCCTCGTCGTCGGAGACCGAGCCGGCGATGATCACGTCCTCGCCCTGCTGCCAGTTCACGGGCGTCGCGACCTTGTGCTTCGCCGTCAGCTGCAGCGAGTCGATCACCCGCAGAACCTCGTCGAAGTTCCGCCCGGTCGTCATCGGGTAGACGAGGATCAGCTTGATCTTCCTGTCCGGGCCGACCACGAACACGTTGCGGACGGTCTGGTTGTCCGCGGGCGTCCGTGACTTCGGATCTCCCGACGTCTCGGCAGGCAGCATCCCGTAGAGCTTGGAGACCGTGAAGTCGGCATCGCCGATGATCGGGTAGTTGGGCGCCTTCCCCTGCGTCTCCTCGATGTCCTTTGCCCACCCCTCGTGGTCGCCTGTCGAGTCGACGGACAGGCCGATGACCTTCACGTTGCGCTTGTCGAACTCGGGCTTGATCTTCGCCATGTAGCCGAGCTCCGTCGTGCAGACGGGCGTGAAGTCCTTCGGGTGCGAGAACAGCACGGCCCATGAATCCCCGATCCAGTCGTGGAAGCGGATCTGACCTTCCGTTGTCTGCGCCTCGAAATCCGGCGCGGTGTCTCCAATCTGCAGAGCCATCTCTTTACCTCCCTAGCGAACTCGCTGGTACTCGATCTTCTCATGCCGCGACGTGTTGGAGAACGCGTGCCAAGCGGTCCCGGAACTCGGATGCGGTCTTCCATGTCCGGACGGTCTCGATGCCCTCCCATTCCCCGATGCTGACGAACACCTTTGGACTCCGAACGTCCCGCGCAAGCAGAAGCTTCCCGGCGCCGGGCGTGCTGCTCGCCCACGCCCCTCGATGGGACAATGCGCCGATGAACCGCGCGCTCGTACTGCTGACGGCTCTTGTCTGTGCGGGCGCGCTCCCGCTCGCGGCGGGCTCGGCCGGAAGCAACCCGGCCGCGCCGCCCTCGTTCTCCCTGCGCTCGCCGGCGGGAGGGAAGATCGCCGTCGGAGTTCTGCGGTTCCCCGTCCGCCACGGCTCGAAGCGGCCGAGAGTCTGGATCGCGCGCCGGTTCACGCGCGGCCCGACGACCGCAGTCGTCGTGGGTGTGACGCGCCTCGCCGGCCGGCCGGCGACCGATGTCGCCGTCGTCGCGATCGTGAACTTCAATAAGGGATCGAAGGGCGGCCAGGCCTCGGCGACGCGACCGCTTCTCCACGTGGCGGCCAGTCGTCGCTTCGTCGTCGATTACGCCGGCGACGCCGAGGGCTATCGCGGCCGCCTCAAGCGCCGTCTCGGCCTCGTTTCAGCTCGCGCCTGGAAGACCTCCACCTTCGAGCCTCCGGCCGCCGTCGACGTGTCCGGCTACGGCAGTCCGCGTGTGCTGCTGGACGCGGTACGGAAGGTGCTCGTCGGAAAACCGGACCCCGCCTTCATCTCGGTCCTTCGGGGCGTGCAAGGACCGCCTCCTCCGCCTCCTTCGCCGCGGCCGCCCCCTCCACCGCCCCCTCCTCCCCCACCTCCGGCCTTGCTCCTGACGCCCTTGAGCTCGGATCCCTTCACCAATCTTTCGAGCCAGCATCGAACCCAGGTAGAGCCGGACAGCTTCGCGTTCGGCTCGACGATCGTCGCGGCCTTCCAGTCCGGCCGCTTCCACGACGGCGGTTCTTCGGATATCGGCTTCGCGACCTCGAGCAACAACGGAGCCGACTGGGCGAAGGGCTTTCTCCCGTCGCTGACCAAGTACGAGGCGGGAGGCACCTACCAACGAGCGACGGACCCGTCGGTGGCCTACGACGCCATGCACGGCGTCTGGCTGATCCAGTCCCTTGCGATGAACGAGACCCCGTCGGTGGCCGGCGTCGCCGTCCTCGTCAGCCGCTCGGCAGACGGCGGTCTCACCTGGGGCGCACCGGTCACCGTCGCGTTCGGCAACAACATCGACAAGAACTGGATCGTCTGCGACAACCATCCGGCCAGCTCCCATTACGGCCACTGCTACAGCGAGTGGGACGACGTCGCCGACTCCGACCGGATCAAGATGAGCACTTCGGCCAACGGTGGGCTCACGTGGCCCACGGTGCGCGAGACGGCCGACCACGCGTTCGGTTTCGCCGGACAGCCTCTCGTCCAGCCGGACGGAACAGTGGTCGTCCCCATCGACAACCCGGGCTCGACCGCCATGCTCTCGTTCGAGTCGACAGACGGCGGCGCCTCGTGGAGCGCGACGACCACCATCTCCTCGACGCAGCACCATGACCCCGCAGGAGGCCTCCGGGCTCCCCCGATCCCGTCGGCTGAGATCGACTCGGCCGGCACGGTTTACGTCGTCTGGTCGGATTGCCGCTTTCGTCCTGGCTGCCCGTCGAACGACATCGTCATGAGCACCCAGAAGCAGGGCAGCTCGACGTGGTCGCCGGTGACGCGGGTTCCGATCGACTCCACCTCGAGCGGCGCGGACCACTTCATCCCAGGGCTCGCTGTCGATCCGGGAAGCTCCGGCGCAAGCGCGAAGGTCGCGCTCGCCTACTACTTCTACCCGAGCGCAGACTGCGTAACGGCCACCTGCCAGCTCGAGGTCGGGTTCGTCTCCTCCCCCGACGGGGGCGCTACCTGGAGCTCGAGCAAGCTACTCGCCGGCCCCATGGCGCTCGACTGGCTGCCGACCACCACCGCCGGCCGCATGGTCGGCGACTACATCTCGACGTCGTTCGCAGCGAGTACGCCGTTCCCGTTCTTCGCACTCGCAGGCGCGCCGACGGCTGGAGTCTTCGACGAGGCGATCTACACGGTGAAGAACCTCTGATTCCCACTAGGCAGGGCTGACCGCTCATGCCACACTGCGGCCGATGGCGGTCACAGCGGAGAACACGCTCGACGAGACGGCCGCCGGCGAGTTCGAGGCGTCGCTGAGGGGCGAGCTCGTCGGTCCAGACCATCCGTCGTACGAGCAGCAGCGGCGGATCTGGAACGGGTCGATTGACCGGCACCCGGCGCTGATCGCGCGCTGCACGGGAGTCGCGGACGTCATTGCGGCGGTGCGGTTCGCGCGGCGCACGGGTCTCGAGGTCGCGGTTCGCAGCGGCGGCCACAGCTTCCCGGGCTACTCGGTCGCGGACGGGGCGCTGATCATCGATCTCGGCCCGATGAAGGGAATCCGGGTCGACCCGGAGGCCCGAACGGCGCGGGCTCAGGCCGGCGTCCTCCTCGGCGAGCTCGACCGGGAGACCCAGCAGTTCGGCTTGGTCGTTCCGGCCGGGATCGTCACGCACACCGGGCTGACGGGCCTGACGCTCGGCGGCGGGATCGGCTGGCTGATGCGGAAGTACGGGCTGACCGTCGACCAGCTGCTCTCGGTGGACGTGGTTACCGCCGACGGCGACTTCGTGACCGCAAGTGAAGACGTCAACGCCGACCTCTTCTGGGCGATCCGCGGCGGCGGCGGCAACTTCGGGATCGTCACGGAGCTCGAGTTCCGGCTCAACCCACTCGGACCGACCGTGGTCGCGGGCCCGATCTTCTGGCCGATGGAGGACTCTCCCGAGGTATTGCGCTTCTACCGGGACTGGGTCGCGGAGGCCCCGGACGAGCTGATGACGATCGTCGTCCACCGGAAGGCCCCGCCGTTGCCGTTCGTCCCGGAGGAGCACCACGGCAGGCCGGTCGTGATGGTGATCTGCTGCTACGCCGGACCGGTCGAGGAGGGCGAAAAGGTCGTCCGTCCGATGAAGGAGTTCGGGTCGCCGATCATCGATTTGTGCGAGCCGAAGCCTTTCCTGGCCCACCAGGCGATGTTCGACCCGAGTTTCCCGCACTTCCGTTGGTACTACTTCAAGTCCTGCGATGTCTCCACGCTGACGGACGACGTCATCGACATCACGGTCGAGCATTCGCTGCGGATTCGATCGCCCCTCACGGCCTTCCCGATCTGGCAGATGGGAGGCGCGGTTGCGCGCGTCGGCGAGGACGAGACGGCGTTCAGCGGACGCAACGCCGGCTTCACGTACAACATCGGCGCCTGCACGGAGGGCGCCGAGGGCTTCGACGAGGAGCGCGACTGGGTGCGCACGTTCTGGTCGGCACTGGAGCCCTACCACGCGGGCGTCTACGTCAACTTCCTCGGTGACGAGGGGCAAGACCGCGTGCGGGAGTCGTACGGGATGGAGAAGTACGCGCGGCTGCAGGAGCTGAAGCGACGCTACGACCCGGACAACTTCTTCCGGATCAACCAGAACATCCCGCCCGCCTAGCTCCTCCTCGCGAGCAACTCGGTCATCAGACGCCTGAAACGTGCCGGGGCCATCGCCGTCGCTTCGGCCCGCGCGTAGCGAATCAGAGCGTTGTGCCACGAAGGCCAGTAGGCCCACGCAAGAGTCGATGCGAAGCGTTCTGCCCCGTACTGATCGTGCCGCAGTTTCGACAGTCCGGGCCACCAGGTCTTCCCACCGAGCAGCTCGTCGAGCTTCTTTCTGACAGACTCGTCGAGGAGAAAGAAGTCCACCTGATGGGCGTACTCGTGTTGGACTACGCCCCAGGAGGCCTGGCCTCGGGCGAGCATCTTCGCGCTGAGCCAGATCTGGCCCTTGGTCGCCCCGCAGCCGCCTCGCCTCAAGATGTGGATCGTGACGTGGCCTGGAACGACTTCCCAGTGGAAGGCGCTGGCGGCGAGCGCCCGGCGAACGGTCGCCCGCTCTCCGGAAGTGCCGCCGTCGAACGAGTAGCTGCTCCGGGCCGCCCTGGCCTCGGTCGGGAACTGGAACGCGGCGAGACCGAGGAAGGCGGCGGCCGCCGCGACCGCCATGAGCGCGCAGATCTGCCCGCAGAAGCCACGCGTGCGCATCGGCGGCGGCCTACCGGTGGATTGCCTCGAGGATCCCGTAGCCGAGGCAAGCGATCGACAACCAGGACGCAGTGCCCACGATCAGCGCCAGGCAAACGCTGCGAGTGACCCCGGCAGCCCTGGCCAGGTCCTCGTCGCGCCATCGCTCGTAGGCATCCGCGTACGCCGCGAGCGGAGGCCCGCCATCCCCGAAGGACCCGCTACCCCCGAAGGGGCTGGTCGAGGATTCCTCCCAGAACTGAGCCCCGCAGCTCGGACAGGGCGGCAGCTGGTGGACTGAGTCCACGCTGCGTCCACAGGCAACGCAGCTGAAGACTCCCCTGGCAAGAGCTCCGGCACGCCAGAACTCGACGTACTCGTCCGCCGGGCCGGTGTCGGTCCAGGCTCCTCGTTGCCAAGTCCGCGCTGATTCTGTCGTCAGGCTGCTCATGACGCTAGTGACCTCGCGGGAGCCTCACCGCGCTCATCTTCCGGGCCTTGGCTTTCGGCGTCTTCGCGACCGTGAGCACGACGAGCCGCTTGCCGAGGGCACGTTTCCGCAAGCTGAGGATGACCGTCGCCTTGCCTCCCCGTCCTGTCAGCGTCGTCTTGGGACGCTTCGCGAGGAAGCCTGGCTTCGTCGAGCTGACGGTGACCCGCGCGCCGCGGATGGGGCGGCCGAGGCGGTCCTTGACCGTGATGACCATCCGCATACGGTGCGTCCGGACGGCGTTCTGGGGGTAGAAACGAACTTTCACGATGCGGACCCCGGTCGCGCTTGCAGCCGAGACGCTCAGCTGTCTCCTCAGGTACCTGGTTCTCGTCTCCGACACGCCCTTCGTGTCGGTGGCGCTCAGCTCCACAGTCTTTGTCGAGCCGGGAACCTGGGTGGTGAACGTTCCTCCATTCGTCAGCCGGCTGAGCACGTCCTGGCCGTTGACGCTGAGGCTCGCGAGTTGAGTGCTGTCGGCGACCGATCCGCCGACGGTCACCGGAAGCGCTCCTTTGCCCGCGACCGGCGTCAGGAGCGAGATCCCGGCCTGCTCGATGGAATTGAGCACTCCGGTCGGAATCACACCGTTCGGCCCCAGGAGCGCTGCGGTCAGCGGAACCTCGAAGCTGATCGTCTGATCACCTGAAGCACCGGAGAGTGTCAGATTGATCGCGCTCGCTCCGTTGAGGCTCACAAGCCCGTCGAACTGACCGGCGGCATTGACGGCGAGCGGCTGGCCGTTCACGGTCAAGCTCATCCCGGCGCCGTCGGAGCCGACCGTGCCTGCGAGCGCGGCGGTCCCGTTTGCGACGGCGATCGGGCCGAGATTGAGCAGTGGCGTGGAGGCCGTGGCCGCGCTCGGCGCGAGCGCTAGTGCGAGGAACGCGGCGAGGGTGGTGCAAAGGCGTACGAGCGAAATTCTCTTGGGTGCGGTTGATTGGCTCATGCCCCTAGAGGGGCCGCTAACGAAAAAACCTTGCGGCTCTCGTCTTCCGGGAACGCAAGTTTCCACTGCACAGGTCCACTTAGGGACATGAGCAAGCACGTGCTGCCGGCGGTGGTCGCAGTTGCACTTGTCGCATTGACGGCGTCCGGCACAGCCACGCCCGCCGAGCAGTCATCACCCGTCCGGATCGTCGTCGGCTACCAGAGCTCCCGCGGCCCGGCCGCAGCCACCCTCGAGCGGCTCCTCGGAACGGAGCCGGTCACCGCAATCCCGAAGCTCGACGTGCACGTGGTGAGCGTGC
>JBARRQ010000165.1:0-1971 GCA_049644305.1 Gaiellaceae bacterium | reverse complement strand
GACCTAGCGCCGGGATGACCTGACTCTCGACACGGCTCGCGGCGGTAGTGCCGGCCCCGGTCGGCTAGCGTGGAGCCGTGAAGCTGGCCCTCGTCCAGCCGACGCTTCGCCGGGAATGGCACCTCCTTCGAGGCGACGACCTGGTTGCGCGGCTGTGGCTGCCGCTGTTCCGCCGCGGCGCCGCCGCGGATATCGCCGGGCGCGAGCTGACGATTCAGCGAGAGGGTGGGCTCAGGCCGGCGTACGTCGGTGGACGAACCAGAAGGGTTCTACTGGACCTTCTACTGACCTCAGCGCACCTGGGCGGGGCCAGGCGGGCGGAAGCGGGGCGAGAACCCCGCTTCCGTAGCCAACTGGCGCTGACTCTGCAGACCCTCAAAACCGGTGCGGTCGTGTAACCCACGGCTCGGTAAGTTCGACTCCTGCGCCGCTCCGCTCCACGGCTTCGGCCTCCGAACCGTTGTCTGCTCGGGCGACGACGGAGGAGGTTTCTACCGGTTCTTTGTACCTGTCGGGATCAGACTGGGCTTGAGGACGTAGGTCGGGGGGCCATCCCGGCTGGCAAAAGCCCGAACCGCAGCTTTGCGTCTTCTCGGCCGTCCTCAGTGACGCCGAAGATCTTCGCAATCCCTGCTAGGCGCCGAGCGCATGAATGACCGCCTGCGCATGCTTCCTAGGCGAGTTCCTAGAACGTAGAACAGGGCCGACCAGGCGTCGATCGGGAGAGAGGACTCTCGCCCAGCCGAGCTGCGGGCTCAGGCTCCGGCTACGGTCCCGGCGTGGCTCATGACACCCCGTCCTGGGAGCAGATCTGCCTCAGCACCGAAAGGCTCTGCCTGCGCACGCCAACTCCTCAAGATGCGGAGGCCATGCACGAGCTGTTCGCGGATCCGGTGGTCATGCACGGCTTGAACAGAGAACCCGTCTTCGAGCTCGACGAGACCCGAGCCATGATCGAAGGAGCGGTGGACGGTTGGAGAACCGACCGACTCGGTCCGTTCATTCTCGAGACCGCTACTAACCGTCGGATGGTCGGCCAGGCGGGCCTGATGATCTTCGACACGCGCGGCTGGACGCCGTCGACGTGGACCGGCGCGGGAAGCCATGCTCAGCCTGAACTCGGCTGGGCCCTGATACGGAAGCACTGGGGCTTCGGATATGCGACCGAAGCAGCCGCAGCCATCCGTGACTGGGCATACGAGTCCCGATCCATCGACCTGCTGGTCTCTTTGATCTCGCCCAACAACGTCCGCTCTCAGCGCGTCGCGGAGAGACTCGGCGCGACACCGACCGAGACGGTCAGACCTGAGCACACGAAGCAGAAAACGGTCGTCTGGAGACATACGCCCGCTGCTTGACGCAGAAGCGAAGCCTGCCCGGCTCGGATTGCACGCGAAGTCTCCGCTCAGGCGTCATTCCGGAACGCTGGCGCATCCAAGGAGCCACTCCTAGGATGCTGCTGTGCCGAGGAATGTCGCCGAGAGCGGATACTCAGACGAGGAGAGCGATTGCAGCTCATCTGGGGTGACGGGCTCCTCTCGCCCGGAGGCTCGGCAGAAGTGGCTCGGATCCTGGAGGGCGCGCCGACGTGCGTTGCGGTCACGTTCCAGGGCGTTACCGCCAAGCGCGGATTCTCGGTTCGAGTGAGGTGAAACGGTTGGGGGCGCACGCATTCCGAGTGCGCGCCGCGCTCCAGCAAAAAGCTATGCCCGGGCGTATCTGATGTGAGTCACGCCGGGCGCCTCGACCGACTCGACCTGCTCGAGCTTCGCATCTCCCACGCTTTCGAACAGCCGAGTGCCGCCTCCGAGCAGGATCGGGACGACCGAGACGACGATCTCGTCGAGCAGAGCCGCTGCGAGGTACTGCTGCGCGACGGACGCCCCGCCCCCGAGAGACACCTCCTTCTCTCCGGCTGCTGCCCGCGCCTGTTCGAGCGCCGACCCGATCCCGTCCGTGACGAAGTGGAAC
>JBARRQ010000164.1:0-12800 GCA_049644305.1 Gaiellaceae bacterium | reverse complement strand
GTCTCCGGGAAAAGTCGTCATGGTGCGCGCGCAGCGCGCGCCGGACTTTTCCCGGCTCAAGCGTCTTCGTCCCAGGACTCGAGGTTCTCGCGCAGCTCCTTCATGAACTGCGCGGCGTAGGCGCCGTCCACGAGCCGGTGGTCGTACGAGAGGCAGAGGTTCATCATCGGCCGGATTGCGATCACGTCCTCGCCCTGCTCGCCCGTTACCACTACCGGCCGCTTGACGAGCGCCTCGACGTCGAGGATCGCGACCTGCGGCTGGCTGATGATGGGCGTGCCGATGATGGCGCCCCAGCCCCCGGGGTTGGTGATCGTGAACGTTCCCCCCTGGACGTCGTCCGGTGTCAGCTTCTTGTTGCGCGCCCGGTCGGCGACGTCGACGATCGCGCGGGCCAGGCCGAGGAGGTTCAGGCCCTCCGCGTTCTTGATCACAGGGACGATCAGTCCCTTGCCGCCCTCGAGGGCGACGGCGATGCCGAGGTTGATGTACTTCTTGGTCACGATCTGCTCGCCGCGGATCTCGGCGTTGACCCACGGCCAGTTCTTGATCGCCTCGATCGTCGCGCGGGCGATGAAGGCCAGGTACGTGAGGTTGACGCCGTAGCTTCGCTCGTACTCCGGCTTCAGCTTCTTCCGGATCGAGACCACCTTCGACATGTCGATCTCGAAGACGGTGGTGACGTGGGCGGAGGTGTCGAGCGAGCGCCGCATGTGCTCTGCGATCCCGCGCCGCATCGCGTTCATCGGTTCGATTTCCTCGCCCGCCCCGGCCATGACAGGTGCCGGCTCGGGTGGTGCAGGCGCGGGCTCCGGCGGAGGTCCGGCTGGAGGCGGAGGCGCCGGCTCTGCCGGCGGCGCCGGCGTCGGAGCGGGCGTCTCGACAGGAGCCGCGACAGCCTCGGCCGGAGCTGCTTCGGCGGGGGCAGGCTCGGGCGGTGCTTCGGGTGCAGCCGGTTCCGGTGCCGGAGGGGCCGGGCCCGACTCGACGAAGGCGAGAATGTCCTTCTTCGTCACGCGGCCTCCTCGCCCGCTGCCCGGAACCCGAGAGACGTCGACGCCGTGCTCGGAGGCGATCCGCGCGACGACCGGCGAGACGAAGGTCCTTTCCCCGGCACCGTCCCTTGCGGGTGCGGGAGAAGAAGCGGGCTCGGGTGCTCGCGGCGGCGGAGGAAGGGGTTCCTCCGGCTGCTCGGCGACCTGAGCCGGAGCCGGTTCAGGCTGAGCCTCGGGGGTCGGCGGCTCGGGCGCCGGAGCCTCGGCCGGCACCGGCGGCTCCGGCAGGGAAGCCTCGGCTCCCTCCGGCGCGATCACGGCGAGCTTCGTGCCGACGTCGACCGTCTCGCCCTCCTGGACGAGGATCTGCTGCAGCACTCCCGCTCCGGGGCTCGGCACCTCGGTGTCCACCTTGTCCGTCGAGATCTCGAGGAGCGGCTCGTCGGCCGCGACGGTCTCGCCCTGTTGCTTGAGCCATTTCGTGATCGTCCCCTCGGAGACGGAGACCCCCATCTGGGGCATCACGACGTCGACGGCAGAGGTGGTCGCCATCAGTACTCGGCCAGCTCCCTCACCCCGGCGGCCACGTCCTCGACCTGCGGGATGAATGCCTTCTCCAAGGGTGGTGAAAACGGCACGGGCGTGTCCGGAGCCGTGATCCGCTGGACCGGTGCGTCGAGATCCTCGAACGCCTCTTCGGCGATCGTCGCGGCGATCTCCCCGCCGAACCCGCCGGTGTGGGTGTCCTCGTGAAGGACAAGGACCTTGGACGTCTTCCGGACGCTCTCGAGCACGGCCTGCTTGTCCCACGGTACGAGCGTGCGCAGGTCGAGGACCTCGACCGAAACGCCTTCGTCCTGGAGCAACTGCGCGGCCTCGGCGGCGGTCCAGACCATCGCGCCCCACGTGATCACCGAGACGTCGTCACCCTCGCGGTGGATCCGCGCCTTGCCGAACGGCGTCGTGTAGCGCTCGTCCGGGACCTCCGCCTTGATGCGTCGATAGAGGTGCTTGTGCTCGAAGTAGAGGACCGGGTTCGGGTCTTCGATCGCGGTCACGAGCAGGCCCTTCGCGTCCTCGGGGGTTGCCGGGCAGACGACCTTCAGGCCCGGGATGTGCGCGAACGAGCTCTCGGGGTTCTGTGAGTGAAACGGGCCACCTGAGAAGCCGCCGCCTGAGGGAAGGCGAACGACGATCGGCACGGGGGTGCCGGCGCGGTAGCGCTGCTTGGCAGCGACGGTCACGAGCTGGTCCCAGGCGCAGGAGATGAAGTCCGCGAACTGCATCTCGGCGACGGGCCGCAGTCCCATGATCGCGGCGCCGGTGCAGCCGCCCACGATTGCCGCCTCCGAGAGCGGCGAGTCGATCACCCGCCAGGGCCCGAACTCCTCCTGGAAGCCGAGCGTGACCTTGAACGCGCCGCCGTAGACGCCGACGTCCTCCCCGATCACGAAGACGCGCTTGTCGCGGCGCATCTCCTCGCGGAGGCCGTCCGAGATCGCCTGCAGATAGGTCTTCTCTGCCACTACTTGTGGTGAGGTGTGTCGAGGTCCTCGGGAACTGCGAACACGCCTTCGGTGAGCGTGGACGGGTCCGGCAGCGGCGACTCGTCGGCCCGTGCGAGAGCGTCGGTCAGCAGCCTCTTGACGCCGGAGCTGATCTCGTCCTCCTCGGAGTCGGAAAGCTCGGCGTGCTCGCGCAGCCAGGTCCGGAAGCGCTCGATCGGGTCGCTGGCGGCCCACCGCTCGAACATGTCCTTGGGGACGTAGAACGCGTCGTCATGGACCGCATGGCCCTCCATGCGCAGCGTCAGGCACTCGATCAGTGTCGGGCCGCCGCCTGCCCGCGCCTTGTCGATCGCACGCCTGGACTCCCGGTAGACGGCAAGCACGTCGGTGCCGTCGACGACGACGCCGTCGAAGCCGTAGGCCTCGGCCCGGTCGGCTACGTGCTCGGTCGCGTACTCGAGGTAGGTCGGAGTCGAGTAGGCCCACTGGTTGTTGTCGCAGACGAACACGACCGGAAGCTTGCGCACGCCGGCGAGGTTCATCGCCTCGTGGCAGTCGCCGCGCGCGGAGGCGCCCTCGCCGAACCAACCGACGGCGACGCGTTGCTCGTTCCGGATGCGGAAGGCGAGCGCGCAGCCGACCGCGACGGGCAGCATCGCCGGCAGATGGCTGACCATTGCGAGCAGGCCGAGCTTGGAGTCGGCCATGTGGACGTTCCCATCCCTCCCCTGGGTCGGCCCGTCGGCGCGGCCCATGTACTGCGCGAAGACGCGCCACGGCTCCACGCCGCGCGTGATGTGGACGCCCATGTCGCGGTGGAGCGGCGTGCCGACGTCTTCCGGCCCCATCGCAGTCGCGACGGCGACCGCGGCGGCTTCGTTCCCGCGTCCCGTGTAGAACGAGCCGGGGATCTTGCCCTGCTTGTAGAGGATGTGGCCGCGCTCCTCGATCCCGCGCGTGATCAGCATGTTCCGGTAGATGGCGAGGAGGTCCTCACGGTCGAGGCCCGCTTCCTTGACCTCCTGCAGCGAGCCGACAGGCTCGGCTTCCCGGGCGATCGCCATCGGCCCGAACTCTAACGATCGCCCTGGGCGGTAAGAGCGTGGGGGAACCCCTGGTTCCCCCACGAGCCCTCTCCTTGCCGACGCCTCGGCGGTGCCGACGTGTCAGGAGCCGGCGGCCGTCGTCGTTGCGCGACCATCGAGCATCGGGAGGCTCCCGCCGGGCAAAGTCCGGCTTCGCCGGCAGATGTAGCCTTTCTGCCTGATGAGCAAGGCTTCGGACTGGCTGCGTGAGGAGCGGCGGAAGACGCTGGGCGACTGGGTCGCGGTCTGCCTGCGATGCGGGTTCGCGCAGCGCTACTTCGAGCAGTTCTCCGACGAGTTGCCGGCTAGTTGCCCGCAGTGCGGCGGCGAGATGCGGTCGCAGTGCCCGGCCTGCGGGGCGCGCTTCTCTTCGGCGTTTGCGGTCGAATGCGAAGCGTGCGGCGCGGAGCTCCGCCCGCCGGAGCAGTTCGGCGTCCGAATTCGGCGAGCCTGAAGCGCGGCTTGTCGCCACCCAGCGTGCAGCGGAGCGCTGAAGGCGCGGAGTCTGGCGGGTTAGGCCGTAGGCCGTTTGATCTCCGAGAAGCGGATCACCGTGACGATGTCGTCGTTCGACAGCTCGCGGTTGTAGAGCTGGCCGAGGAACGTCGCCATGTCCTCGGGCCGGCGGATCTCGGGGTTGTCGTGCTCGATCTCGCGCGGCGAGAGGTCGGCGAGCGTCTTCACCTCGACCTTGTCGATGACGGCGTCGAAGACCTTCTCGCGAGGGCTGTAGCGCGAGCCGACGAGAACCTGGACGACCATCCCCTTGCGGTACTTGCGCGACTTGTCACCTAGCCGGATCGTCGCCGTCTTGCGGTGGCTACGTAGTTGGTCGGCCACCATCGGCGAGTAGAAGTTCAGGGCATACACGGCGTTGTCGTCTCCTGCCACGCGGCGGGCGGAATCATAGTGCGCTCCGGCGCAGCGAAGCGAGCGCCTCTTCTGCCATCTCACGCTCACCCTTGTATGCCAGCAGCCGCGGAGCCTCGTCGATCGGCAGCCAGCGCGTCTCCGCGACCTCGTGGGCGGTCGCGGCGGGAAGGTCGCCGAGCCGCCCGCGCGTATAGCGCAGGAGGTAGAAGCTGACGACTTTGAAAACGCGCTCGCCGCGCCAGGTGTAGACGTAGCGGACGTCGCCGAGCTTCTCTACGAGCCGCCCGTCGGCGCCGGTCTCCTCTTTCACCTCGCGGACAGCCGTCACCTCGGGCTTCTCGCCCGGGCCGATGAGCCCCTTCGGAAGCGCCCAGACGCCCGCTTCCTTCCCCGCCGGCCGAATGGCGGCGAGTACCCACCCACCGCGCAGGCGCCGGACGAGCACGCCTCCGGCGGAGAACTCCCTTCTCACACAAAGGTTTGTAACAAACTGTCGCTTTCTCACGCTGAGGTTGATTGCGCAGCCCATGAGAAAGGCGTTATGATGCCCTGGCACTCGGACATCGAGAGTGCCAAGCACTGTTACAAAGTCACGACCACCGAAGGAGGAGCTGGATGGATCTACAGCCGTTGGGCGACCGCCTGATCGTCGAGGTCCTCGAAGACGAGGAGACGACGGTGAGCGGAATCGTCCTCCCTGACACCGCCAAAGAGAAGCCTCAGCGCGGCCGCGTGCTCGCGGTCGGCCCGGGCGCCCGCAACGAGAAGGGCGAGCTCGTGCCGATGGAACTCGCCGAGGGCGACGAGATCATCTTCTCCAAGTACGGCGGCACGGAGATCAAGCTCGGGGCCGACGAGGTCCTGATCCTGCGCGAGTCGGATGTCCTGGCGAAGGTCGTCGGGTCCGGTTCGAAGAAGACCAAGAAGAAGGAGATGGCCGGCGCCGCTGCATGACGAAACCCGCGCAGAGCACTCGGCCTTCGGCCGAGTCCTGCACGCTGAAGTTCGAAACGTAAACAGGAAGGAGTTCGGATGGCACATAAGGAGTTGAAGTTCAGCGAGGATGCGCGCCGCTCGCTCGAGCGGGGCGTGAACATCCTCGCCGACGCAGTGAAGGTCACACTTGGCCCGAAGGGCCGGTACGTCGTGCTCGACAAGAAGTTCGGCGCGCCCACGATCACGAACGACGGCGTCACCATTGCCCGTGAGATCGAGGTCGAAGACGTCTTCGAGAATCAGGGCGCTCAGCTCGTTCGCGAGGTCGCTACGGAGACGAACGACAAAGCGGGCGACGGGACGACGACCGCGACGATCCTCGCGCAAGCGATCGTCCGTGAGGGCCTGAAGAACGTGGCCGCAGGCGCGAACCCCATGGGGCTCAAGCGCGGCATCGAGTCTGCCGTCGACCAGGTCGTCGAGAACCTGAAGTCGCAGTCCAAGGAGATCTCGGGCAAGGAGGACATCGCCCGGGTCGCAACGATCTCGTCGCGCGAGCGAGAGATCGGCGACAACATCTCCGATGCGATCGACAAGGTCGGCAAGGACGGTGTCGTGAACGTGGAGGAGGGCCAGACGCTCGGCCTCGAGCTCGAGTTCACGGAGGGTATGCAGTTCGACAAGGGCTACTTGTCGCCGTACATGATCACGGACGCCGAGCGCATGGAGGCGGTTCTCGACGACCCGTACATCCTGGTCGCGAACCAGAAGATCGGGGCAGTCAAGGACCTCCTGCCGGTGCTCGAGCAGGTGATCCAGTCCGGCAAGCCGCTGCTGATCGTCGCCGAGGATGTCGAGGGCGAGTCCCTCGCCACGATCGTCGTCAACAAGCTCCGCGGCACGTTCACCGCGGTTGCCGTCAAGGCGCCGGGTTTCGGCGATCGCCGCAAGCGGATGCTCGAGGACATCGCGATCCTCACCGGCGCCGAGGTGATCACCGAGGAGATGGGCCTCAAGCTCGAGAACACGAAGCTCACGCAGCTCGGCCAGGCCCGACGCGTCGTGATCGACAAGGACTCGACCACGATCATCGACGGTGGTGGCGACACAAATGCGATCAAGTCGCGCATCAAGCAGCTGCAGGCCGAGATCGAGAACACCGACTCTGACTTCGACCGCGAGAAGCTCCAGGAACGCCTGGCGAAGCTCGCGGGCGGCGTGGCGGTGATCAAGGTCGGCGCGTCGACCGAGACAGAGATGAAGGAGAAGAAGCACCGGGTCGAGGATGCGCTCGAGGCCACCCGCGCGGCTCTAGAGGAGGGCATCGTGCCGGGCGGCGGTGTTGCTCTCATGAATGCCGTCAAGGCCGTCAAGCTCGAAGCGTCCGAAGGCGATGAGCGCACGGGTGCGGCGATTATTCGCCGCGCACTCGAGGAGCCGGTCCGGCAACTCGCCGAGAACGCAGGGCTCGAGGGCTCGATTGTCGTTGGACGCATCCGCGACGCGAAGGCAGGTCACGGCCTCAACGTGGAATCCGGTGAGATCGAAGACCTCGTTGCGAGCGGGATCATCGATCCGACGAAGGTCACGCGGCTGGCGCTGCAGAACGCGGCGTCAATCGCGAAGAACATCCTCACCACCGAGGCAATCGTCGCCGAGCCGCCGGAGAAGAATCCGGCGATGGCCGGCATGCCCGGCGGAGGGATGCCGGACATGATGTAAGGAACGTGGGGGAACCCCTGGTTCCCCCACGAGCCCCCTCTCTATGAAGGAGGGCCGGGCGTCAAGCATCGGTTGTTCGTTCGCGGGCACCTCCTCTGCGTCGAGGCTGTAAGCGTCGCTCAGCTTTCTATGGCGCCGTCGTGCGGCGATCAGTTGGATCGGGGCTGCTCCGGTAGCGCAATTCCTTAGCGAGCCGTCACGCGGCTACGGGGGTTGGGGCGCCTGCCGGAGCAAACGGTTGCTCGTCGGTGAGCATGTGCCAGATCGCCTCTGTCAGCCTGCGGCCGATCTCGATCGCGGCGATCTTGGAGCCGCGGCTGCGGCCGTGGCGGGCGCGCATCCGCTCGACGATCGGGCGGTAGCGCGGGTTGCGTCCGGCGGTGTGAGCCGCCTCGATCAGCGCCCAGCGCAGGTAGTTGGGGCCGTTCTTGCGCAGCGGCCCGCGGCGGTCGCGCTCGCCGGACTGGTCGACGCGTGGGGCGAGGCCGGTGTTGCCGACCAGCTTGCGGGGACTGGGGAAGCGAGCGATGTCGCCGATCTCGGCGGCGATCGTGTAGCCGAGCACCCAGGCGATGCCGGGGATCGTCGTCAGCAGCGGGATGTAGGGATGGTGGACGCCGAGCCGGCGCAGCTCGCGCTCGCAGGCAGCGATCTGCTCGTCGAGCTGGTCGACCAGCGCCAGGCTCGCGGCGACGGTCGAGGACCACGGCTCGGCGAGCTCGAGCCGGGTCAGGAGCGCCCGGCCGCCGGCGCCGAACAGATCGCGGTGCGGGTTGGCGATCCCGTGTTGGAAGAGGATCGCGTGGACGCGGTTCTTGAGCGCGCTGCGGTGTTTGACCAGGTGCAGGCGGAAGCGCGAGCGCTCGCGCTCGGCCCGGACTTGCGGGTCGGGCAGCCAGATCTCGGGCACGAGGTTGCGGCGGGCGAGCTCGGCCAGCACCCGGCAGTCGATCCGGTCGGTCTTGCAGGCAAGTGGCGCCAACCCGCGTGCCTTGGCCGCGTCCGCGATCCGGACGTCCCAGCCGGCGAGCTCGAGCTGGTCGTGCACGAAGCGGGCGCCGCTCATCGACTCGATCACGGCCAGCACCGGCGTATCGCCCAGTCGCTGCCCGAGCTTCGCGAGGGCGTCACGATCCGGCGGGACCGCACCGATCTCTGCCGGCTGCCCCTCATGATCGAGTGCCAGCCAGTCGAGGCGCTTGCGGCTCAGATCCAATCCGACGTACAACATGCGTGGGCCTCCCTTCGTCTCTCGAGGACGCGCGGAGTTTCCCTCCGCGGGAGGCCCTCCTTCATCAGATTCCTTGCGAGCGGTGGCGTTTGGCAGCAGTTTCAGGAGCCGTCCGAGGTCTTTCGCGCTTCGGGCGGCTCTTGCGTTGTGAGCCTCCCGCCGGGCGAAGCCCGGCTCCGGCGGCGACTGGCTCTAAGCCAATGACCTTTAAGGGAGAAGGTGCGACCTCTCGTTCAGGCGGGGCCGTCGTAGTCGGCTAGCACTTCGCCGATGCGATAGCGGGCGTTCTCGGCAAGCACGGGGTTCGTCTGCTCGTAGTAGGGGAGTGCCACGAGCCCCGTCCACAGCGCCCAGCCGCGCCCGCGGGCCCATGTGGCGTCGTCCACGTCGAGCTCCGTGCGGAGGACCTCCCTTCCGCCGGCAGCGAGCGTGTTCCACGCCACCGCAAGGTCGCAAGCAGGATCGCCGACCCCCACGCCTCCCCAGTCGATGACGGCGGCGAGAGTGTCGCCCCGGACGAGCAGGTTCCCGGGCATGAGGTCGCCGTGCACCCAGACGGGAGCGCCGGCCCACTCCGGTGTCGACACGGCTTCGTCCCACGCGGCGGTTGCTGCGTCGGTATCGATGACCCCCTCGAGGGCGGGGAGCGCGGCCCGGGTGGGCTCGTCAAAACGCGTCAGCGACGCGCCGCGCCCCGAAGGCGGGCCGTTTGCAAGGTCGACCCCGTGCAACGCAGCGACGAACCGCGCGAGATCCCTTGCGAGCGAGCCCTGCTCGGCGATCGCGCCGGCGGCCGGATGCTCGCCCGCGAGCCACGGATAGACGCCCCAGTCCCACGGGTAACCCTCCCCGGCTCTGCCCTTCGCGTGCGGGACCGGGATCTCAACCGGCAGCAGCGGCGCCAGCCTCGGCAACCAGCGCAACTCGCGGTCGATTGCCCCCACGCCCCAGTCGGTCCGCGCAAGCCGGACAACCAAGTCGTCGCCGAGCCGGTAGAGCGCGTTGACAGTTCCCGAGGACGGGAAATGCTCGATCGGAAGCTCCGCCCACTCAGGGAACTGGGCGGCAAGCAACCGCCGGACGAGTCCGACGTCCGTGGATATCTCGTGCGCGTGCATCTTCCTTCCAGCCATTCGGTCCCTCCTTCGAGAATGGCTCCGGCGGATGGCCGCTCGAAGCCGGCGCCTGGTGAGCGCTCTGGCGGAGTCAGCGAGTGGCGGAAGGCGTCATCGCTGGGAGATCGTACCGAGGGTTGCACGGGGGAACCCCTGGTTCCCCCGTGTGCCCCCTCCTTGCGAGCGGATAGCAGGAGCTTTCGTTTCAGGAGCCGCCCGTTGGAGCGGCGCTTCCAAGGGATGTGGCGGTGAGCCTCCCGCCGGGCCGAGCCCGGCTTCGGCGGCTACTGGCAGCTCGCCAAGGAGGTCAAGGCATGAAAAGGGCCGGCTCAGCGCCGGCCCGTTTTCTTTGACCCGAGACGACGAAACGGCCCAAGGGCCGTTTCGTACGAGGGGGATGGGGAGGTGGGTCGCGATGTGTATCGGCCCGCGGTGCGGTGGCTTGAGTCCCCCTTTTGAGTGAACTCGTGCGCCTACACTGGATGCGTGGCGACCGTGGCGACAGTTTTTCGCCTTGACCGCGGCTACGTGGCTGTCGGCGGGCCAGAGGCTGCGGACTTTCTCGAGCGAATGCTCTCGAACGAAGTCGCATCGCTCGAGCCGGGGCGTGAGCCTCGGTCCGCGTTGTTACTGACGCCCAAGGGCCGGATCGTCGCGCCGCTGCGCGTGGTGCGCGAGGGCGAGGACGCGTTCCTGCTGATCGCAGAGGCCGGGCTCGCGGCGACCGTCGCCTCGACGCTCACTCGCGCCCGTTTCGCGGCGAAGTGCGAGATCGACGTGAAGCCATACCGCGGCTACCTCCACCTCCGCGGCGATCCCGGCCAGGGGATCCGGAACGACGACTACGGCGTCGAGGCCTACGAGACCTGGGGAGACGAGGAGCGAGAGACGCCCGGCTCCGACGAGCTGGAACGGCTCCGGATCGGGGCGGGCACGCCGGTTTGGGGCAAGGAGCTCGACGAGAGCGTGCTGCCGGCGGAGGCGGGTCTCGACGAAACGCACATCTCGTTCACGAAGGGTTGCTACCCGGGGCAGGAGCCTGTCGCGCGCCTTCACTACCGGGGCCACCCGAACCGCCGGCTGCGGGTGCTTGAGGTCGAGGCAGCGCAGCGTGGAGACGAGATCGTCCACGACGGCAAGGCGGTCGGCCGCGTGACCAGCGCAGTGCCGGGTCGTGCGCTCGGCTACGTCCGGCGCGAGGTTCCCGACGACGCGGTCCTCGAGATCGGCGGCGCCGAGGCGCGGCTACACTTGGCCGACCCGCGCCCGTAGCTCAGGGGATAGAGCGCCCCTTGTCGAAAGAAGTCCGTCCGCTTCGCGGCCATGACGACTTCTTTCGACTTCTTCCTCCAAGTATCGGACGTGAGCCGCAGCCGCACATGTCGGCTGCGGCGGCTGAGCGGCTCAGGTACGCGGCTACACTTGAGCCCGACGCGCCCGTAGCTCAGGGGATAGAGCGCTGCCCTGCGGAGGCAGAGGTCGCATGTTCGAATCATGCCGGGCGCACTACCGCGAGTTGCCTCGCTCCCGCCGGTGCTCTACGCTTCGCCGGTCGCACGAGGAAAGGAGGTTCGACAAATGACTGAGCTGTTCTCTCGCCGAGCCTCCGGTTGTACGCGCTAGAGCGCGTCTGCTCCTGAGGCTCGACCACGCGCCCACTAGGGCGCTTTTTCGTTCCCTCAAGCCAAAGGAGCATGCGTTGAGCCTGCAAGACCTCGGCTGGGGCGAGTTCTTTGCGGACGCGTTCCAGCCCTATGAGCACGACAACTTGATCCCGGCGCGCGTCGCGGCCTGCCACCACGGGCCGTGCGAGCTGCTGACCGAGCTCGGGCGGCTCGGCGGTGTCCCCGCCGGACGCCTGAACGAGGACGAGCTGCCCGCTGTCGGTGACTGGGTCGCGGCTCGTCCGCTCGACGGCGAGCGCAAGGCGGTGATCGAGGCCGTCCTGCCCCGGCGCACGGCGTTCACGCGAAAGGAAGCCTGGCGGCGGGCGGTCGCGCAGGTCGTCGCGGCAAACGTCGACACGGTCTTCCTGATGACCGCATTCGGCGGCGACCTTAACCCTCGCCGACTGGAGCGGTACCTGACTTCCGCCTGGGACAGCGGCTCGAGCCCGGTGATCGCCGTCAACAAGCTCGATCTCGCCGACGATCCCGTGGCTGAGCTCGCCGACGTCGGGGCCGTCGCGATCGGCGTGCCGGTAATCGCGCTGAGTGCGAGCACGGGCGAGGGCATCGATCAGCTCGAGCCGCACCTCGCCGCTGGCCGGACGATCGCGCTGCTCGGCTCCTCGGGCGTAGGCAAGTCGACGCTCGTGAACCGGCTGGCCGGCCGGGAGCTGCTCGCAACGGCGGAGACCTCCGCGGACGGCCGAGGCCGCCACACCACGACTCACCGCGAGCTCGTCCCGCTCGAGTCCGGCGCGCTGTTGCTCGACACGCCGGGCATGCGCGAGCTCCAGCTGTGGGCGGACGAGGAGGTCCTCGACAGCACGTTCTCCGAGATCGCCGACCTCGCGGGAGAGTGCCGGTTCTCGGACTGCTCCCACGAGCACGAGCCGGGTTGCGCCGTCCAGGCCGCGATCGCGGACGGCGGGCTACCCGCGGAGCGCTTTGCGAGCTACCGCAAGCTGCAGCGCGAGCTGCGCGCGCTCGAGATTCGCAAGGACGCGCGGTTGCAGTCGGAGGCTCGCAAGGAGCGGCGGCGCTTCAGCAGGAGGATGCGCAAGAGCTCCTACTCGTAGGGGCGGGCGTAGGAAGCAGTAGCCTCGGGGCGTGCCGCTCTACCTGACCGAGGCGGAGGTCGGCGAGGTCCTGACGCCTGCCGACGCCCTCGAGGCGATCGAGGCGTGTTTCGCGCGGCTCGAGGCCGGTGCGATCGACAACACGCCGCGCTCGCGAGCGCGGCTCGAGGGCGGCGTCTTCGCCGTCATGTCGGCGGTCGACCGCGAGCTCGAGCTGGCCGGCTTGAAGTCGTACGCCTGGCTGGAGGAGGGAACGCCGTTTGTGGTCGTTCTCTTCGACACCGCCAAGGCGGCGCTCACGGCCGTGATCGAGGCCGACAAGCTGGGGCAACTCCGGACGGGCGCTGCAAGCGGCGTGGCTGCGAAGTACCTGGCCAGGGAGGGGGCGGCCACCCTCGGCGTCATCGGCTGCGGCTGGCAGGCGCGCAGCCAGGTCGCGTGCATCCGCCACGCGCTGCCGTCGATCGAGCGCGTCGTCGCCTACTGCCGAAGCGAAGACGCGCTGGCCGCGTTCTGCAAGGAGGTCGGCGCGGAGCCGGGCGAAAGCCACCGCGATGCGGCCGATCAGGACGTCGTCGTGACGGCCACGACG
>JBARRQ010000163.1:0-1666 GCA_049644305.1 Gaiellaceae bacterium | reverse complement strand
GCTCAGGCGATGCTGACGCGAGTCCTCGCGGTGGCGCTCGCCCCCGAGGTGCGGGTCTGCGGCATCGCACCGGGCCCGGTCGCCGTCGAGCCTGGTCAGGAGCAGCGGCGCGCGGCGGAGACGTTGCTCGGGCGCGTCGGCTCCGCCGAGGATGTGGCGGCGGCGGTCGTATACCTGGCCGGCGCGAGCTTCGTCACCGGCGCGACGCTCGTGGTCGACGGAGGGCGGTTGCTGCAATCCGCACAGCCCGGCCCCACGTAGAAGCTTGCATGGAGCTCGTGCTCGACTCCGGTACCTGCTTGCCCATCCGGCGGCGAGCCGCCACCATGGCGACCGTGTCGGTGCACGATGCGACTGACGGAGAGCTGATCGTGCGCGCCGCCGCCGGCGACCGCGGTGCCTTCGAGGTGCTCTACCGCCGCTACGCACGACCGGTCTTCGGGCTCGCGCTGCGCCGGCTCGGTGACCGGGGCCGCGCAGAAGACGCGGTGCAGGAGACCTTTGCGTCGATCTGGCGCGCCGCCCGCAGCTACCGGCCGGAGCGAGGCCCCGGAGGACCATGGCTGTACGCCGTCGCCCGCAACGCGATTGTCGACCGCAGCCGTGCGCGCAGCGAGCCGGCAGTCGAGACGCCGGAAGAGCCCTCCAACGAAGCGGGCCCGCCGGAGCGTGCCGAGGCGAGCTGGACCGCCTGGCGGGTGCACCGCTCACTGGAGGAGCTGCAGCCGAACGAGCGCGCGGTGATCGAGCTCGCCTACTGGAGCGGCCTGTCGCAGTCCGAGGTCGCGGAGTACCTCGGTATCCCGCTCGGAACCGTCAAGACGCGGACGCGCGCCGCCCTGGCCAAGCTCGCAGACCTGCTGGAGGAGGACCTCGATGAATCGTGAGCCAGGCTTCGACGAGCTCGTGGGCGAGGATCTCCCGAATGAGGAGCGCGCCCGGCTCGAGCGCGTTCACGAGCTGCTCCTCGCGGCGGGGCCGCCCCCCGAGCTTCCGCCTGCGCTCGCCGATCCCGCCGCCGCGAGTCACGAGGCGCCGACGATCATCCTGCCTCGCCGGCGCGCCGGTGCGGTGCTTGCGCTTGCCGCGGCGATCGCCCTGGTCGCCTTCGTCGGCGGCTTCGTCGCGGGCCGGACCGGCGGCACGAGCTTCAGCAAGGTTCGCTCCCTGCAGATGCACGGCACGGGCGTTTCGAGAAGCGCGTCCGCGACGATCGACATCGGCAGGCTCGACGCGAGCGGGAACTGGCCGCTCAGGGTCGTCGTGCGGAGCCTCCCGCGGCTGCCCCAGGGCGGGTACTACGAGATGTTCCTGACGCGCAACGGCAAGCCCGCCGCGAGCTGCGGCACGTTCGCCGCGAACGGCGGGACGTCGACCGTTCGCCTGACGGCGCCGTACGACCTGCGCAGCTTCGACGGTTGGGTCGTCACGCGCGACCTGCCGAAGACCCGCACGCAACCCGTGGTACTGACGACGTAGGTCTACTAGGGCGCGACTCGGCCGCTCGCGACGAAGGCCGTGTACGTGACGGGCATCAGGTGCTCGAGGAAGCCCTCGCAGGCCTCGGCGTACCGGCGGATCTCGCGCTGCGCCGTCTCGGAGTTGCGCAAGGAGAGGAAGTTCATCAGCGAGCGCGCGTTCACCGTCCAGTAGAACTCGGTGTAGG
>JBARRQ010000162.1:0-4611 GCA_049644305.1 Gaiellaceae bacterium | reverse complement strand
GGGAAACCCTTGGTTCCCCCGTGAGCCCCCTCCTTTTGCTTTCTCTCTGACGAATTCATCGTTGGGCTCCCGCCGGGCAAAGCCCGGCTCCGCCGGAAATTGACACTGACCCTGGACGCGAATCGATGTTACTCAGGCCGCCGACCGCCCCGATTTGCCTTCACGCCGGATCGCTAGGCGGGCTGGCGCGCTCTGACGAGCTTCTCGATCTGGGCGACGACATCCTCGACGTCGAGCTCGGTGGTGTCGATGAGGACCGCGTCCTCGGCAGGCTGCATCCGGGCGGCGTCGCTCTGGTCGCGGATGCGAAGGTCAGTGGCGAGCGCGTCCGCGCCTATCTCCGGCCGCTCGGCGAGACGCCGGCGCGCCCGCACGTCGCGCTCGGCGTTCAGGTAGACCTTCACCTCCGCCTCGGGCGCGACAACGGTACCGATGTCGCGGCCCTCGATCACGACGTTGCCGTCGTCGGCGAGCTCCCGCTGGCGCTCTCGCATGACCTGCCGCACCTGCGGGTGACGCGCGACCACCGGGACCATCCGGTCGATGTCGGACTTGCGGATCGAGGAGGTGACGTCGGTATCCGCGATCCATACCCGGCGCTGCTCGTCCAGCGTGACCGGATGCTCCGCCGCGAGCTCGCCCAGGCGATCGCCCTGTGCGAGTGGGACGCTGCGGCTGATCGCGAGCCAGGTCAGGGCCCGGTACATCGCGCCGGTGTCGAGGTACCGAAAGCCGAGCTGCTCAGCGAGCCGCTGCGCGACCGTGCTCTTGCCGGCGCCTGCCGGCCCGTCGATGGCGACGATCATCGTTGTGTGGCCGAGTCGAGCAGCTCGAAGAACCCGGGGAAGCTTACAGCGACCGCTTCCGCGTTCTCGATCTCGACGCCTTCGCGAGAGACGAGGCCCGCAATCGCACCAAGCATCGCAATCCGATGATCTCCGCCTGAGCTCATACCCCCACCCTTCGGGCGGGTAGGAACCCCCCTCACCCCGAAGCCATCGTCGCGTTCCTGGATGCGGATGCCAAGGGCCCGGAGCGAAGTTGTGACAGTTTCGATCCGGTCCGTTTCCTTGACGCGCAACTCTCGTGCGCCTTCGACCCGGCTCTCGCCGCGCGCGCAAGCCGCCGCCAGCGCGAACAACGGCAGCTCGTCTACGAGCCGAGGCACCTCCTCGGCCCGCACGGCCGTCGCCACGAGCTCCGCCGAGTGCACCTCGAGGTCGCCGACCGCCTCCCCACCCCAGCGGCGCCGATGAAAGGCGGTGATCCGCGCGCCCATCCGGTCGAGCACGTCGAGCAGCCCGGTCCGCCGCGGGTTGAGCCCTACGTCGTGGATCGTCAGCTCCGATCCGGATAGAAGCGTCGCCCCGACGATGAACGGTGCGGCCGCTGAGAAGTCGCCGGGCACGTCGACCCGGCTTAGGTGGAGCCGCTCTGCCGGCCCGAGGGACACTCGCGCCTGCCGGCGAGTCACGCGGACTCCTGCGGCGCTGAGCATGATCTCGGTGTGGTCGCGCGTCGGCGCCGGCTCGACGACGATCGTCCGGCCCTGTGCGTAGAGCCCCGCGAGCAGGACGCACGACTTCACCTGCGCGCTCGCGACCGGTAGCTCGTAGCGGATCCCGTGCAGCCCGTTTCCCTCGACGACGAGCGGCGGCCGTCCGTCGTCCGTCTCGACATGCGCGCCCATCTCCGAGAGTGGGGTTGCGATCCGGTCGACCGGGCGCCGGCGGAGCGAGTCGTCTCCGGTCAGCTCGAACCGACCCGTCTGCCCGGCGAGCAGTCCTGCCAGAAGGCGCAGAGTCGTCCCGGAATTGCCACAGTCGATCGGCTCGGACGGAGCGCGCAGGCCACGGAGGCCGACCCCTTCGACCCGCACGGTGTCGACGTCGTCCTCGTGCACCACCACGCCGAGCGCCCGGACTGCAGCGATCGTGGCCTCGGTGTCGTCGGAGCGCCCGAAGCCGCTCACGAGGGTCTCGGAGTCGCCGACCGCGCCGAGCATGAGCCCGCGATGGGAGATCGATTTGTCGCCGGGCACCCCGATATGCCCGACGAGGGCCGTCGCCGGCTCGATTCTCATCGCTCGGGCAGCATCGGCGAGACCACCACGCCGTAACCCTGCGCTTCGAGCAGGTTGACCGCACGGCGTGCTTCCTCCTCGCCGCCTATGAGCAGCGTGAGCGTCCCGCCGCGATCCGGTGAGACGTGGTGCAACTCGAAGTCCTCGATGTTGATCCGCTCAGCGCCGAGCGCTTGCGTGATGCCGGCGAGCACGCCCGGCCGGTCGGGCACGTGCACCCGCAGCTGCTGGAGCTCGCCCGGATCCGGGTAGGCGTCGGCGAGTAGGCGCTGGCGGTTCGCCGCCGCCTCGCCGATCCAGCGCGCGAGAAAGCCGGCATCCCCCGCGGCGAGGGCCGTCTCGAGTTGCTCGACCCGACGTCGGTGCTCGGCGAGCGACTCCCGAACCGGGCCCGCGTTCTCGAGGAAGATGTCGACCCAGATCCTCGGGTTCGCGCCTGCGACCCGGGTCATGTCGCGCAGCGAGCCGCCTGCACCCGCCAGCGGCTCATGCCCCTCGATGCGGCTCGAACCGGCCTGGTTGACGAGGACGTTCGCGAGCGCGTGCGGTAGATGGCTCGTCAGCGCGACGAGGCGGTCGTGCGCGTCCGGATCGACGGCAACCGGGGCCGCGCCCAAGCTTCCGACGAAGCCGTGCACGAGCCGGTAGCGATCCGGATCGGTCTCCGCGAGGGGAGCGAGGAACCACGTCGCGCCGTCAAAGAGCTCCGCGCTTGCGTGCTCCGCGCCGCGAGCTTCGGAGCCGCATACCGGATGACCGCCGACGAAGCGCGACGACCCGCGTGCGGCAGCGCAGACGGTGCTCTTCGTCGAGCCGACGTCCGTGACGGTGCAGCCCTCGTCGCTTGCCTCGAGCGCGCCGCGCACCTGTGCGGCCAGCTCGGCGACGGGCGCCGCGACGACGGCGAGATCGGCCTCGGCGAGAGCCGCGGCGGGCGAGTCGGTCGGGTCGTCGACCGCCCCGCGAGCGACGGCGGCCTCGAGTGCCGCCGGATCCGGGTCGAAGCCGGCGACACGGGTAGAACTCGACCGCTTCGCCGCGAGCGCGACCGATGCGCCGATCAGGCCGGTGCCGATCACCGCGAGGCGTTTGAGCTCCACGGGGTCAGGCTATCGCCGGGCGTCCGCCGGCAGTCGCGCCCCATCCCTATCCCCCACCCTCCCGGGGGGATCTCGACGGTAGCGGACGCCGTGCCACGCGTGTGTGACGCGTTCGTGCCGAATACGCGCCGGATCATCCACAACCAGAGCCCAAGGCACCCGCGAGCTGCTGCTCAGCCGATCCGCTTGCCGAGCAGCTCGACGATTTCCCGCACCTCGCGCGCGAACTCGGCGAACTCGGCCGTCGGAATCTGTTGCGGCCCGTCAGAGAGAGCCTCCTCGGGCTTCGGATGCGTCTCGACGATGATCCCGTCCGCGCCTACGGCGGCGGCGGCGCGCGCCAGCGGAAGCACCAGGTCACGCCGGCCCGCCGCATGCGATGGGTCGACGATCACCGGCAGGTGCGTCTCGTGCTTGAGGACCGCGACGGCGCCCAGATCCAGGGTGTACCGGGTCGCGGTCTCGAACGTCTTGATCCCGCGCTCACAGAGGATGATCCGCTCGTTTCCCTCCTTCGCGACGTACTCGGCCGCCATCAACAGCTCTTCGACCGACGTCGACATGCCGCGCTTCAAGAGCACCGGCTTGTCCGCGCGCCCGACCTCGGCCAGGAGCAGGAAGTTCTGGCTGTTTCGCGCGCCGATCTGAATCACGTCCGCCATCTCGAGCACAGGCCCCACGTGGCGCGGGTCCATCAGCTCGGTCACCACCGGCAGCCCGGTCTCGTCACCTGCCTCCCGGAGAATCGCGAGCCCCTCGTCCCCGAGCCCCTGGAACGAGTACGGCGACGTCCGCGGCTTGAACGCGCCGCCGCGCAGCATCGTCGCCCCCGCCTCGGCCACCACCCGCGCCGTCGAAAGCGTCTGCTCGCGGTACTCGACGGAGCACGGGCCTGCGATGAGCCCGAACCACGAGTCGCCGATTCGACGCCCGCCCACCTCGATCACGGTTGGGTCGGGCGAGACCTCGCGCGCCACCAGCTTGTAGGGCTTCAGGATCGGCAGCACCTGCTCGACACCGGGGTAACCCTCGAGCGGCAGAGTCGCCAGCAGCTCGCGCTCCCCGATCGCGCCGATCACCGTCGCCTCCCGCCCGTGCGTCACGCGCGCGTGCACCCCGGCCTCCTGCAGCCGCGCCAGCACGTGCTCGGTCTGGTCGGGGGTCGCCCCCGCTCCCATCACGATCAGCAGCTCGGGTGATCCGTTCGTCGCCATTTTGTGTCTAAGGGTAGTTGCGATACTGAGACGTCAAATGCGAATCTTCAGCGGCATCCAGCCCACGGGGGCAAAGCACTTCGGCAACTACAGCGGAGCCTTCCGCCAGTACGCCCAGACGCAGGAGCTCGGCGAGGCCTTCTTCTGCATCGTCGATCTCCACTCGATCACCGTTGCCTACAACCCGGACGAGTTGCGGGAGACAACCCTCGAC
>JBARRQ010000161.1:0-8515 GCA_049644305.1 Gaiellaceae bacterium | reverse complement strand
GAGGGGGCTCATGGGGGAACCCTGGGTTCCCCCATGGCCTCCCCCATGGCGTCCCCCATGCTTGGCACGGTCGCGATCGTCGGCTTTCCGAACGTCGGCAAGTCGACCCTCGTGAACCGCCTCACTGAGACACGCACCGCAGTCGTCCACGAGTCGCCGGGCGTGACGCGGGACCGCAAGGAGCTCGTCTGCGTATGGAACGGACGCCGCTTCCTGCTGATCGACACGGGCGGCGTCGACGTCGCCGACCGGTCCCCGCTCACGCGTTCGGTCGTCGAGCAGGCGCGAACCGCGATCGCGGAGGCCGACCTCGTTCTCTTCATCACCGACGCGCAGGCCGGAGTCATGCCAGGTGACGAGGAGCTGGCGGCTATCCTCCGCCGGTCGCGCAAGCCTGTGCTCGTGCTCGCGAACAAGATCGACGACCCGGCGCAGGACGCCCTCGCGCTGGAGTTTCACCGGCTCGGGCTCGCCGACCCGATCCCGATCTCGGCGCTGCACGGCCATGGCAGCGGCGACCTGCTCGACGCGATCGTGACGATCCTGAGTGATGCCGGGAGCCCTCGGCTGGAGGTCGGCAAGGACGCCGTCCGCGTCGCAATCCTCGGCCGTCCGAACGTCGGCAAGTCGAGCCTGCTGAACGCTCTCCTCGGCGAAGAGCGGGTGATCGTCTCCGAGCAGCCCGGCACGACCCGTGACGCGATCGACACCGTGTTGCAGCGCGGTGACCGGACCTTCGTGCTCGTCGATACCGCGGGACTACGCCGCAAGCGACGCCAGCGGCAGGGCATCGAGTACTACTCCGAGCTCCGGGCGCTCGTGGCGGCCGAGCGGGCCGACGTCGCGCTCGTGCTCGTGGATGCGAGCGAAGGGCTCGTCGATCAGGATCTCGCCGTGGCTGACGTTGCTCGCAAGGCCCAGTGCTCGACGATCGTCGTGCTCTCGAAGTGGGACATCTCGCAGACCGAGCTCGATGACGTACGTCCCCGCCTCGAGGCGAGCCTCCGCCAGCGGCCGCCGCTCGTCACCGTCTCGGCCAAGACCGGGCGCGGAATCGGGCGCCTGCTCGACAGGATCGAGGAGCAGTTCGAGAAGCACACCCGGCGAATCGGCACCGGCGAGCTGAACCGCTTCCTAGCCGAGCTGCGCGAGGCGCGAGAGCCGCCTTCACGCAACGGCCGCCGCCTGAACCTCCTCTACGGAACCCAGGTCACGGCACGACCGCCGCGCTTCCGGTTCTTCGTCAACGACCCCGGCCTGATTACCCGGGACTACGGCTACTGGGTCGAGAACCAGCTGCGCGAGCGGTTCGAGCTCACCGGCGTTCCCGTCGCGATCGACTTCGTGAGGCGCAGCTGAAAGTCGTAGTTGCGGGAGCGGGCGCATGGGGGACTGCGTTCTCCTGCCTCCTCGCTGCGCGCGGGCACGAGGTGACGCTCGCCTGCCGCGATCCGGAGCAGGCGCGGGCGATCGAGGAGACGGGCCGGAACCCTCGCTACCTCCCGCAGGCCGACCTCTCGACGATCTCGGCAACGACGCTCGACGATCTGCGGCTCGCGGGCGCCGATCTCCAAGCGATCGCCGTTCCCAGCCAGGCTTTCGGCGAAGTCGTGCGCGGCCTTCCCGGCGAGGCACCCGTGCTCAGCCTGACCAAGGGGCTGGATCCGGAGACCGGCCTGCGCCTCTCGCAGCTCGTCGAGAGGCGGGCAGTCGCGGTTCTTTCCGGCCCCACCTTCGCGGAAGAGGTAGCCGACAACCTCCCTGCGGCCGCCGTTATCGCGAGCGAGGACCAGGCGTTGACGCTCGAGCTACAGCAGGCGATCAACTCGCTCGCCTTCCGCGTTTACGCGAACGACGACCCGACGGGCGTCGAGCTCTGCGCGGCGGCGAAGAACGTGATCGCGCTCGCGGCCGGAGGCGTGGACGGTCTCGGCCTCGGCGACAACGCGAAGGCGGCTCTAATTGCGAGAGGGCTTGCGGAGATGGCGCGGCTCGGAGAGGCCTGCGGCGCACGGCCGGAGACGTTCGCCGGGCTCGCCGGGATGGGCGACCTGATCGTCACCTGTTGGAGTCGCCACGGCCGCAATCGCCATGCTGGTGAGTTGATCGCGACCGGGTCGACTCCAGCAGAGGCAGCGGCTGCGCTCGGCACCGTCGAGGGCCTCACGACTGCGCCTGTCCTGCGCGATCTTTCGCACCGGCTGGGCATCGAGCTTCCGATCACGGAGGGGGTCTGCAAAGTGCTTGACGGCGAGGATCTGAATGAGTTAGCTGCGAGTCTGATGGGCCGCCAACCCACGAGGGAATGACTCCCCGAATCCGTACGCTCGCTCTGAGCCTGATCGGCGCTTTCGCGCTGGTGGCGGCGGGCTGCGGAGGCGCCGCCAAGCCCGGTGCCGCGGCAAGTTCCGGCGCCGCGCTCGTACGTGCCGGCGCGCTGGCGTTCGCTTCCGTGGACAGCGACCTCGGCTCGAGCCAGTGGAGCCAGCTTGACACCCTCTCCAAGAAGTTCCCGGGCCGCGCAACCTTGCTCTCCAGAGTCAAACAGGGCTTGGTAGGCCAGGGCGTGGACTACAACAGCGACGTCAAGCCGGCGCTCGGCCCCGAGGTGGATGTGGCCGTCGTGAGCGGACAGACACCCGGCCAGACGTCGTTCGCGCTCATGACGCAGCCCAAGGACGCGGGCAAGTTCAAGGATCTCGTCAAGAAGCTGAACGCACACGACACCTCGGGGAAGCCGGCGGTCTACCGCGAGGTGAAGGGGTGGTACGTCGTCAGCAACAGCCAGAGCGCCATCGACCAGGTGCTGACGAGTGGCGGCAGCGCCCTCTCCGACGACGGCACTTTCAAGGACGCCCTCGGCAAGCTTCCGAGCGACGCGCTGGTCAAGGCCTACGTGGGCGGGCCGGGGCTCGCAGCGCTGATCAAGCAGGCGCAGCAGCGGGGCACGACGTACGGGCTAGGAGCCGCCGGCCTGGGCCGGTTCGACTTCATCTCCGCATCGCTCAGCGCCGAGAGCGACGGGCTCCGTCTGCGGGGCGCTGTCAAGAGCTCCAGCGGGAGTCTCGGCAAGAACTACAGCTCGAAGCTGATCAAGAGTGTCCCCGGCGATGCCCTCGCCTTCTTCAGCTTCCCGGGCACCGGCGTCACGGGTCAGGTTCGGAACATCCAGTCGAATCCAGGTTTTCGGCAGGCGGGCGTGCAGATGCAGCGACTGCTGGGCGTCTCGCTCCAGAACGTCATCGCGCTGTTCGGCAACGAGGTCGCTTTCTACGTCCGTCCCGGCGCGGTGATTCCCGAGTTCACGCTGGTTCTCAGTCCGACGAGCCAGAGCGCGGCGCTCGAGACGCTGAACAAGCTGGCGGCGAAGGTCGCCGCCCTGAGAGGCGCGAAGGCGACCGGCGGCGGGAAGACGCTGAACTTCGGCCGGTTCTCGGTCCGCTACGGCGGGGCCCACGGCAAGGTCGTCGTTACCAGCTCGGTCAAAGGGATCAGCGACTTCGGAGGGCCGGGGGAGAAGCTGCCTGCCAGCGCCGACTTCAAGGAAGCGAAAGCTGCCGCCGGAATGCCGGGCTCGAACGCCGGCTTCCTCTACCTCGACGTGAAGAACTCGATCGGGCTCGTCGAGAGCTTCTCCGCCCTCGGCGGCACGTCCCTCCCGCCGCGGGTGACTGACAACCTTCGCCCGCTCAGGTCGCTGCTGGCGTGGGGGTCGTTGTCCGGCAGCACCGGCACGTTCGACGCCTTCCTCGAGATCAAGTAGCCTGCGCCGCCGAATGGCGCTCCGGGAATTTCTCTTCACCTCGGAGTCGGTCACCGAGGGACACCCCGACAAGGTCGCCGACCAGATCTCGGACACCGTGCTCGACGCGGTGCTCTCGGACGACCCCGGTGGGCGCGTGGCCTGCGAGACGCTGATCACGACCGGACTGGTCGTCGTCGCCGGCGAGATCACGACCGAGACGTACGTCGACATCCCTGCGCTCGTCCGCCAGAAGATCGCTGAGATCGGCTACACGCACTCCGAGTGGGGGTTCGACGCGCACACGTGCGGGGTCGTCGTGGCGATCGACGAGCAGTCGCCGGACATCGCGCTGGGTATCGACTCGTCGTACGAGGTGCAGCACGACCCTGCGGACGAGGATCCGCTCGACAAGGTCGGCGCCGGCGACCAGGGGATGATGTTCGGCTACGCGAGCCGGGAGACGCCCGAGTTGATGCCGCTGCCGATCATGCTCGCTCACAAGATCTGCAAGCGCCTCGCGGAGGTGCGCAAGGTCGGGGAGCTGCCGTACCTGCGGCCCGACGGCAAGGCTCAGGTGACGGTGCGCTACGAGGTGGACGACGCCGACCGCCTGACGCCTGTCGAGATCGAGCGCATTCTTATCTCGACGCAGCACGCCGAAGGATGCGACCCCGAGACGCTGATCAAGCCTGACCTGATCGAGCGCGTCCTGCACCCGATCCTCCCTCGCGACCTCTATGACGAAAAGCGCTTCGAGGAGCGGGACTTCGTCTACGTCAACCCGACCGGCAAGTTCGTGATCGGCGGGCCGATGGGCGACACCGGGCTGACGGGTCGCAAGATCATCGTCGACACGTACGGCGGCGCTGCCCGGCATGGGGGCGGCTCGTTCTCGGGGAAGGATCCGACCAAGGTCGACCGCTCGGCGGCCTACGCCGCTCGGTACGTGGCCAAGAACGTGGTCGCGGCGGAGCTCGCGGACCGCTGCGAGGTGAATGTGGCCTACGCGATCGGCGTGGCGCGGCCGGTGTCAGTCGCGGTGCGAACATTCGGCACCGAGCGGATCCCCGTCGCGCGGATCGAGGAGCTGATCCGCGAGCACTTCGACCTGCGCCCGGCGGCCATCCTGCGCGACCTCGACCTGCCCCGCCCGATCTACGCGAAAACAGCCGCCTACGGGCACTTCGGCCGGGACGACCACGACTTCACGTGGGAGCGCACCGACAAGGCCGACGCGCTCCGCGAGGCAGCGGCCACGGCTGCGAAGACTCCGGCCTAGACCGTCCGGACGAAGAGGCCGGCGGCGGCCTTCTCGGCGATCGTGCGCTGGCCGCCGTCGAGGCGGACGGTGAGCTGCTCGGCCGCAGGCTGAGCCTCCTGCACCACGACCTCCGTGCCGGGCACGAAGCCTTGGTCGTAGAACCAGTGCAGGAGCTCGCCGTCGTGCTCGGCCAGGCGGACGATCTCGGCCCTGGTGCCCGGCGCGAGGTCGGCAAGCGGGGCAAGCTCGCGGTTCTCTTCCTGCTCGAAATCCGTGTCGACCGGCCAGCCGTGGGGGCAGCGCTTCGGGTGGCCCAGGCGCTCGTCGATCCGCTCGATCATGTCGTCGCTGAAGCTCTCGCCGATCTCGTCGGCGTGCACGTGCGCCTCGGCGGCCGTGTATCCCATGAAGTCGGTCAGCAGCCGCTCGATCAGCCTATGGCGGCGGACGACGCGCTCGGCGCGCTCCCGGCCGCTCCGGGTCAGTAGCGCTTCCTTCTTCTCGCCGCGCTCGACGAGGCCCTCGGCCTCGAGTCGCTTCAGCATCTCGCCGGCGGACGCCCGCGAGACGCCGAGCATCTCGGCAACGCGGGCTGCCAGCGTGGGGGAGCCTGAGGACTGAGGCCGGTACTCGCCGATCGGGAAGGCGAGGAAGTAGATCGTCTCCAGGTACTCGTCGACGGAATGTCCTTGCGCCATGCCGCGAGTCTAGAGCGGATCGGGCCGACGGCGACCGCGCCCCCGGAGAGCGCGTGTAAGGTGAGCCTTACAAGTGTCCTCTGGTCAGATTCTCCTCCTTGGTGCCCTCGCCGGCCTGACGATCTTCGTCGGGCTGCCGATGGGCAAGCTCCACAATGTCGGGCAGAGCTTCAAGGCGTTCCTGAGCGCGACTGCGACCGGGATCCTGATCTTCCTTCTCTGGGATGTGCTGAAAGGGGCGATCGAGCCGGTCGATCGGGCACTCACCGCGTCGCACTGGGCGCGCTTCTCCGGACTTTCGGCGCTCGCGTTCGCCGGGTTCGCGCTGGGACTGCTCAGCCTCGTCTACTACGACTCGTGGATGAAAGCGCGGCGTCGCAAGAGCTTCCTCGGCCCCGGCGCGGCGTCGGTAAGTGAGCTCGAGCGCTCGCATTTCACGGGCCTGACGCCTGCGCGCTGGCTCGCGCTCTTCATCGCCACCGGGATCGGGCTGCACAACTTCTCGGAAGGCCTCGCCATCGGACAGTCGGGTGCGGCGGGCAAGCTCAGCCTCGCCTACGTGCTGGTAATCGGGTTCGGACTGCACAACGCGACCGAAGGCTTCGGCATCGTCGCGCCGCTCACCGGGGATGCCGAGCCTCCCAGCTGGCGCTTCCTCGGCCTGATGGGATTGATCGCCGGGACGCCGACCTTCCTCGGCACCTCCGTCGGACAGGCGTGGACGTCGACGTCGGTCTCCGTGCTGTTCCTCGCGCTCGCGGCCGGCTCGATCCTCTACGTGGTGATGGAGTTGCTGAACGTCTGCCGCCTCTTCGCGTCGAAGACGCTGACCGCGTGGGGGATCCTGTTCGGGCTGACGCTGGGGTTCGCGACCAACTTCGTGCTCGTCGCCTCCGGCGTCTGACCCTCACCTCTAAGCTCGCCGGGTGCGTTTCGGGACGGTCGTTCCGCTCGTGACCGCGCGCGCCTTGAGCGCGCGGGAGTTCACGTACGAGCTGCCGGACGGCGTGGGCAAGGGAGCTGTCGTCTCTGTGCCGTTCGGGCGCTCGCGAGCGCGAGGCGTCGTGGTGGAGGAGGTCGAGGCGGCGCCGGCGGGGGTGAAGACGTTGTCTGTCGGAGGCGTCGTGGACGAGCTCCCTTCGCCTCTGGTGGATCTCGCGCTCTGGCTGGCGGAGTACTACGGCTCGACGCCGGCGCGTGCGCTTGAGCTCATCGCGCCGGTCCGGCGCAGCCGTCGCAAAGAGCAGGCATCGCCGGTCGAGCGCCATTCGCTGGACGGAGAGGCCGCCCCCAGCCGGCTGTCCGAGGACCAGGAGGCTGCGCTGGCCCGGATCCGCGCCGCGCTCGACGGGGGCTCCGAGCACTTCCTGCTCTACGGCCCGACCGGCAGCGGGAAGACGGAGGTCTATCTGCAGGCGGCGGCCGCCGCGCTGGAGCGGGGATTGGGGACGATCGTGCTCGTGCCGGAGATCGCCCTCGCTCCGCAGACGGTCGGAAGGTTCCGCGCGCGCTTCGGCGACACCGTTGCGCTGCTCCACTCCGGCCTGACCGAGGCCGAGCGGCGGGACGAGCGGGAGCGCATCGCCCGAGGGGATGCGCGGATCGTCGTCGGCGCGCGCTCTGCGATCTTCGCGCCTCTGCACGGGCTCGGGCTGATCTGCGTCGACGAGGAGCACGACCAGTCCTACAAGCAGGAGTCCGATCCGCGCTACGACGCGCGCACCGTCGCCGCGAAGCGGGCCTCGCTGGAAGGGGCAGTCGCGGTCTACGGCAGCGCGACGCCACGACCCGAAAGCTGGCATCGGCTCGAGCGGCTCGAGCTGCGCGAGCGACTGGGTGGCCGCCTGCCGCCGGTCAAGCTCGTCGACTTGCGCCGGGAGGCCGGCTATCCACTCTCGGCGCCGCTGCTGGCCGGGCTCGGCGAGATCGCAGAGAACGGGGGCAAGGCGATCCTGCTGCTCAACCGCCGCGGCGTGGCTCCCGCGTTGCACTGCCGCGCCTGCGGCGCGACCTTTCGCTGTCCCGACTGCGACGTGGCGCTGGTGCTCCACCGCGACGAGACGCTGCGCTGTCATCACTGCGGGCACGCGGAGCCGGCGCCCTCGGACTGCCCCGTCTGCCGCTCGGTCGAGCTCGCACGGATCGGGGCCGGAACACAGCGGCTCGAGCGGGAGCTCGCCGCCCGCCTGCCCGAGTTGGAGCTGATTCGCCTCGACGCCGACAGCGTCGCCCGCCCGGAGGCGCTGGCCCTCGCGCTGCGGCGTTTCCGGGACGCAGACCGCGCGGTGCTGCTCGGGACGCAGATGGTGGCGAAGGGACACCACTTTGCCGGCGTCGCGCTCGCGGCCGTCATCGATGCGGACACGGGTCTCGGCCTGCCCGACCTACGCGCCGAAGAGCGGACGTTTCAGCTCGTGACGCAGCTCGCCGGTCGCAGCGGCCGCGACGCGCCCGGTCGGGTCCTGGTGCAGACGTTCCAGCCGGACGCGCGGCCCCTGGCGCTCGCCGTCAGGCACGACGTGCCGCGGTTCCTCGCCGACGAGCTGGAACGGCGACGGGAGCTCGGCTACCCGCCGTTCGGCCACCTTGTTCGCATGCTCGTCACGGCCCCGTCCGAAGGCGCAGCGCTGGGGTTGCTCGGCGAGCTTCGGACCGGCCTTGACGGTCAGGGCGGCGAGCTGCTCGGCCCGGCTCCGCTCTTCCGCCTTCGCGGGCGGCATCGTGCCCAGCTTGTGGCCAAGACAAACGAGCCGCGGCGACTCGCGGCACGCGCGGCGCAGCTGCTCGCGGCCGCGGCGCCCGCGATGCGCC
>JBARRQ010000160.1:0-22983 GCA_049644305.1 Gaiellaceae bacterium | reverse complement strand
CGGCCTGGAGGTAGGCGGCAGTGCCGGGCTCGAGCTCGTGTGATCCCCCGTCGACGAGGAGCGTCCCGCGGCCCGACACGGCGTACATGATCTCCTGGACGCCGTCCAGGACGCGCGGGCGAGAGCGCCCAGGCTCGTAGCGCGCCACGTGCAACTCAAGGAACTCCGAGCCCGTCCGTGCGTCGATCGCCACCGCCTTCCACGCGGTGTCGCCCGGAGCCCGCTCGGCCTCGAGCTGGGCCTCCGGCACAACAAAGCCCGGCATCGGCGGATTCTCACACGTATCGCCGCGGCTCCGGAGCGGCAGTACGCTCCGCTCGTGGACTACCGGCAACTCGGCGGCACGAAGCTGGAGCTCTCGAGGATCGGCCTCGGCTGCGGAAACTTCGGCGGGATCGGCTCGGCGCCGGAGCTCTTTGGCCAGGGCGAGACCCAGGACGAGGCATTCGCGTTCATGGACCAGGCTCTGGCCGCCGGCGTGCGCTTCTTCGACACGGCGGCGTCGTACGGGGGCGGGCGCAGCGAGAGGTGGATCGGCAAATGGCGGAGTGATCGAGGCGCGACCGTCCTGCTCAGCACCAAGGTCTTCTGGTCGGTCAGCGGCGACCCGGCCGACCGGGGGCTCGCGCCCGACCGCATCCTGCGGGAGATCGAGGGCAGCCTCTCGCGACTCCGGGCGAAGCGCGTGGACATGTACCTCACGCACGAGCCGGACCCGGAGACCCCGATCGCGGAGACGCTGTCGGCTCTCGACCAGCTCGTCCGCTCCGGAAAGGTCGGCGCGATCGGCGCGAGCAACGTCGACGGCGCCCAGCTGGAGGAGGCGCTCGAGGCGAGCGAGCGCCTCGGGCTCACGCGCTTCGAGTGGGTGCAGAACGAGTACAGCCTGCTCCAGCGCGGCCCCGAGCAGGAGGTGCTGCCGATCTGCGAGCGAGCAGGACTCGGTTTCACGCCCTTCAGCCCGCTCGCCGGCGGCTGGCTGACCGGCAAGTACCGCCGCGGGGAGCCGTATCCGGCCGGCTCGCGGATGACGCTGCGCCCGGAGCCCTACTCGGAGCTCGAGACGGACGAGACGTTCCGCGCTCTCGACGCGTTCGCCGCCGCCGCAGTCGAGCGCGGCGTGGAGCCCGCAACGCTTGCGATTGCCTGGGTGCTGAGCAACCCACAGGTGACGGCCGTCGTGGTCGGCCCGCGCCGGCCGGAGCACCTGGAGGCTGCGCTGGCGGCGACGGAGCTCCCGCTCTCGCTGCAGGAGCGAGACGAGTTGGCGAAGCTCTTCGCATGACGGAGCTGCTCGTTCTCGCCCACGACGACGTACGGCGCCTGCTGCCGATGGAGGAGTGCATCGACCTGATGGCCGACGTGCTCGCCGACCTGGCGCGCGGCTCGGTGTGGCAGCCGCTCCGGTTCGTCGTCCGCCCTCCCGAGGAGGCCAGCCTGATGGGCCTGATGCCGGGACATCGCTCGGCGCCGGGGAAGGCGTACGCGCTCAAGGCGGTCTGCATCTTTCCCGGGAATCCCTCACGCGGCCTCGATGCGCACCAGGGCGGAGTCCTGCTCTTCGACGGCGAGACCGGCGAGCTCCGCGCCCTCGTCGACGCTTCGGCCGTGACCGCGATCCGCACCGCCGCTGTCTCGGCTGTGGCGACACGTTCGCTGGCCCGGGAGGACGCCAGCGAGCTTGCGATTCTCGGCTCGGGCGTCCAGGCCCGCGCCCACCTGGAGTCGATGGCGAAGGCGCGGCCGTTCGAGCGCGCCCGCGTCTGGAGCCGAACCGCCGAGCATGCCGCGGCGTTCGCGTCCGAGGCGGACGCGCCGTTCCCGGTGGAGGCGGTCGGCAGCGCCGAGGAGGCCGTGCGCGGCGCGGACGTCGTCGTCACCGCCACCTCCTCGCGGGAGCCGATCGTCACGCGCGAGTGGCTTCCGCCCGGAGCGCACGTCAACGCCGTCGGCTCCTCGATTGCCACCGCACGCGAGCTCGACGCGGCCACCGTGAGCGGCGCCGCGCTGTTCGCCGACAGCCGCGAGTCGATGGTCAACGAGGGCGGCGACTACCTCTATGCCGTCGAGGAGGCGGGGATCGGGCCCGATCACATCCGGGCGGAGCTGGGCGAGGTGCTGATCGGCTCTCACGAAGGCCGTCGCTCCGCAGAGGAGCTGACCGTCTTCAAGTCGCTCGGTCTCGCCGCCGAGGATCTGGCCGCGGCGGAGCACGTCTACGCGCGGGCACAGGCGACCGGCGCGGGCACGGTGGTGCCGTTCTGATTCCGCTCGAGCAGATTCGGGAGGCGCGTGAGCGGCTGGCCGGGAAGGTCGTCCGGACACCGCTCGTGCGTTTGCACGCGCCGGAGCACTCCGGCGCGATCTACCTGAAGCTGGAGAACCTCCAGCCGATCGGCTCGTTCAAGCTTCGCGGGGCGCTCAATGCCGTGCTGCAGGCGGCTCCGGACGAGCTGCGCGCGGGTGTCGTCACGGCGACCGCCGGCAACATGGGCCAGGGCGTGGCCTGGGCGGCGCGGGAGCTCGGGGTCCCGTGCGCGGTGGTCGTGCCGGAGCACGCGCCCGAGACGAAGCTCGCGGCGATCGAGCGGCTCGGTGGTCGCATCGTCAAGGCGGAGTACGAGCGCTGGTGGGAGGCGATCGCCACCTCGAGCTTCCCCGAGCTCGAGGGCCTCTTCGTCCACCCGGTCCAGGACGAGCGCGTGATGGCCGGCAACGGCACGATCGGGCTCGAGCTCCTGGACGACCTCCCGGAGATCGACGCCGTGCTGGTTCCGTTCGGAGGCGGCGGACTCAGCGTCGGGATCGCGAGCGCAGTCAAGGCGCTAAGCCCGGAGACGAAGGTCTACGCGGTCGAGCCGGTGACGGGAGCACCTCTCACGGCAGCGTTCGAGCTCGGCGAGCCGCGGACGGTCGAGTACGAGACGTCTTTCGTCGACGGCGCCGGTGCGCCGGCGCTGCTGGCGCCGATGTGGCCGCTCGCGCAGGGCGTGCTCGACGGAGCGTTTGCGGTTTCGCTGGACGAGGCGGCCGCCGCTGTACGGCTCCTGGCCGAGCGCGCGCGGGTGGTCGCCGAGGGCGCCGGCGCGCTCGCGCTTGCGGCCGCGCTAGGGGGCCGCGCAGGGGAAGGCACGATCGCCTGCATCGTCTCCGGCGGGAACATCGACTCGTGGAAGCTGGCGAAGATCCTCGCCGGCGAGACGCCCTAGCTCCAGGAGCGCTCGAGTCCCTTGACGAGCGCGAGGATGGCGTCGTTCAGGGGGGTCGGCACGCCGTGCTCGCGGCCGAAGCGAACGATGCCGCCGTTCAGGTAGTCAATCTCCGTCTCCCGTCGCGCTTCCACGTCCTGGAGCATGCTCGCCTTATGGTCGTAAGCCACGTCCGGCCGCGCCGCGTGATCGATCAGCTCCTCTGGGTCGGCGTCGAGGACGACTCCATGCGCCGCGGAAACCGCCTTGCCTTCTTCGACGAGGCCCGAGACCAGCCGGCGGAGCGGCGGGTCCTCGCAGACGCGGCCGTGCGTGAGACCCGTCAGCGCGCCGACCGGGTTCGTCGCCGCGTTGAAGATCACCTTGCGCCACTGCGGGCCGCGTGCGTCAGCGACCGCCGCCGTCGGCAGGCCCGCGCGCGTGCACGCGTCCGCGAGGCGTGCGATCTCATCGGGCTCCGCCGGGCTCGGCTCGAACGGGCCGATCGTGGTGTCGCCCTTCACGTCCCACTGGACGTGCCCGGGCTCGACGATCCGGCCTGCCGGGAATGTCGTGCCGCGGATCACGCGAGATACGTGCACAGCCAGCGCCTCCTCGTTGCCGAGGCCGTTCTGCACGGAGCAGACCGAGCCGGCCGCGAACGCGTGAGCGGTGTCCCGAATCGCCGGGCCGGTGTGCATCGCCTTGGTCGCGACGATCCCGAAGTCGCACGGCGGCAGCTCCCGGGCGTCCGAGGTCGCGCGGACCGAGCCGACGACGTCTCCCGCCCCAGATAGCCGGAGGCCGTGCGCGTTGATCGCGTCGACGTGGTCGCGCGCCAGGTCGTACGCCCACACCTCGACGTCGTCGAGCCCGGCGAGGTTAGCGGCGAACAGCGATCCGACCGCACCGCAGCCGACAACACAGACCCTCACGTCGTGGCTCCCGCCGGGCGGGCTCTTCTTCGCCGGAGACGAGGTAGGCGGAACTCACGGCTCCCGGTAAGGCCGTAGGGTCGCAGGACGAGCACGAGCGCCATGACCGCGCCCAACACGACGAGGTGCGTCCCGTCGTAGAGGTCGATCTTGAAGCCGAGGATGTGCACGCCGCTCTCCGCGGTCGTTAGGAACGAGTTCAGGCCGCTGATGAGCAGCGCCCCTAGCACGGCACCGAGCAGGCTGCCGACGCCGCCGACGACGAGCATGGCCAGTGTCAGAAAGGTCAGGTTGAGGTACACGTCCTCGGTCGTGATCGACCCCACCTCGTGGACGAGCAGGCCGCCCGCGAAACCACAGACCGCCCCGCTGAGCGTAAACGCGACGAGGCGCTGGCGGTGGATGCTCACGCCTACCGCTTGGGCCGCCGCCGGATCCTCACGAGTCGCCCGGAGCAGACGTCCGAAGCGGCTGAGCTGGTAGAGCCACGCAATGCTAATCGCAACCAGCGCGCCGGCCATCGCCTGGACTAGGCCGGTCGTTTCCGGAATGTTCGTCAACGCCGTGGCCCCTGGCCCGATCTTCGTGTAGTTGAACAGAACGTTGTGCGTGATCCCGAGGACGGCGAACGTCGCAATGCCGGCAGCCAGGCCCGAGAGGCGCATCAGCGGCAGCCCGACGGCGAACGCGAAGATCGCGCCGAGCCCGGCGGCGAGCAACAGCGACTCGATGTTCCCCAGCGAGTGGTCCCTGAGAACCGGAAACAGGTCGGGCAGGATTCCTCGCTTGACGTCCACCGAGATGGACATCAGGCCGGCGGCGAACGCTCCGACCGCGACGAAGCTGATGTGCCCGAAGGAAAGTACACCCGAGTTGCCGATGAACACGTAGAGCCCGACGACGATCGCCACGTCCACGAGCGCGGTGCGGAAGTAGACCTCGTTCGTCCGCGACGTGAAGCTGCCGAGCAGCGCGACCGCCGCGACGAGTAGCGCCGGCAGCACGACCTGCGCGAGGCGGTCGACGAGCCTCATGCGCGCTCCACCGCCTGGGCCCTGAACGGGGCGAAGAGCCCTTCCGGCCGCACGAGCAAGACGAGGATCACCAGTCCGAAGACGAACGAGTCGACGTAGACGCTGTGCGCTGACGAGAGCTCGTCGGTGAAGACGGACGTCGCGACACCGATCGCGAAGCCGCCGAGTGTCGCGGTCCAGAGGCGGTCGAGGCCCCCGACGACAACGCCGACGAGGACGATGATCGTGTCCCGCAGAGCGAAGTGAGGCTCGACGAACGGGTTCTCGACGACAAGGATGATGCTCACCGCGGCCGCGAGCACACCTGACAGCACGACGGCGAGCATGATCACCTCGTTCGCCCTCACGCCCAGCAAGCGGGCAGTCTGGAAGTCGGCCGCGGCTGCCCGCATGTGCAGACCGATCGTCGTTCTCGCCAGGAGGAGCGTGAGGGCCAGGAGCGAGAGGGCGGCGCATGCGATCGCCACGATCGTGATCTTGCGCACCGTCTCGAACTGCCCGTGCGCGATGGGGTTGAAGAGGCCCGGAAAGATCGTCGCGCTCCTCACCAGCGAGCCAAATTTGAGCAGCGCAATCGACTGGAGCAGGAATGCGACCGCGAACGTCGCTACGAGCATCGTCGGGGGCGATACGCCCCGCAGCGGGCGGAACAGGGCGAACTCCATCAAGAGCGACAGCCCGATCACGACGCCGAAGCAGGCAAGGACCGAGGCCCACTCCGGCCAGCCGTGTTCGCTTCCGAGCACGAGCGCGTAGGCGCCGGCCATGATCAGCTGCCCGTAGGCGAAGTTGATCAGCCGCAGCACGCCGAAGACGAGGCCGATTCCGACCGCCATCAGCGCATAGACGGCGCCGAGCCCGACAGCATTGATGGCCGTCTGCAGCATCAGCCGAAGTAGGCCGCGACCATCCGGTCGGTGTCGGAGGCGTCCGCCGGCGTGAAGGTGGCCTTCAGCTCGCCGTTCGCGAGAGCGTACGTCCGGTCGGCGAACGCGACGGTTCGCTGGGCGCGCTGTTCGACAAGCACCGTCGTCACGCCGCGCGCGCGGATCTGCGCGAGCCGCTCGAAGACGACGTCGACGAGCGTCGGGGCGAGTCCCAACGACGGCTCGTCCAGGAGGAGGACGTCCGGCTCGGCTGCGAGCGCACGGGCAATTGCGAGCTGCTGCTGCTCGCCGCCGGACAGCAGGCCGCCAGGGCGCTTGCGGTCGCGGCCAAGCACCGGGAACAGCTCGCGAAGGCTTTCGAGGATGTCGCTCTGACCGCCGCGTCGGCGGGCGGCCAGGCCGAGCCTGAGGTTCTCGTCCACCGTGAGGTGGGGGTAGATCCGGCGGCCTTCCGGGACGAGCGCGACTCCGGCGCGAGCGATGCGCTCGGGCGCCCGCCCGCGGAGCGAGCGACCTGCAAGCCGCACGTCCCCGCCAGCAGGACGGACGAGACCCATGATCGCGCGCAACGTCGTGGTCTTCCCCGCGCCGTTCGGCCCGATCAGGCCGACAATCTCACCCCGGGCGACGGTCAGGCTCAAGCCTCTGACCGCAAGGACGCCGTCGTACGCGACCTCGAGTTGCTCGAGCTCCAGGACCGTCTCAGCCATCCGACGCAGTCTCGACAGCAGTGTCGCCGAGGTACGCCGCCGTGACATCGAGGTTGCCACGGATCTCGGCGGGGGTCCCCGCCGCGAGCGTCTTCCCTTGGTCGAGCACATGGATCCGGTCGCAGACCGCCATGACGAGCGCCATGTTGTGGTCGATGAGCAGGACGCCGGCTTCGAAGTCGTCGCGGACCGAGCGCACGACGTCGGCGAACTCGGGGACCTCGCTCTCGGACAGGCCAGCCGCCGGCTCGTCCATCAGCACGTAACGCGGGTTCGACGCGAGCGCCCGCGCGACGCCGAGCCTCCGTTCGTCGCCGTGAGGAAGTGCGGCCGCTGCCGCGTCCGCGCGATGGCCCAGCCCCAGCAGGTCGAGCAGGCGATCGGCTCGCCGACGCGCTTCCCGCGGGCCGGCACGAACGCCGAGCGCCGAGACCTCGACGTTCTCGCGGACCGTGAGCCCTCGGAAGGAGCGGCTGTGCTGGAAGGTCCTCGCGAGCCCGGCGCGTCCACGCCGACTCGGGCTCCACCGGGTCACTTCGCGACCTCCCATCTCCACAGTGCCCGAGGTCGGAAAGTCGAAGCCGCTCATGACATTGACGAGCGTCGTCTTGCCGGCCCCGTTCGGCCCGATCAGGCCAACGACCTCGTGCCGGTGCAGCTCGAGGCTCACCTCCCGCAGCGCGTCGATGCCTGCAAACGACCGAGAGACGGCGGTGGCCCGGAGCGTGTCGCCGGGCCACCGGTTCTCGCGCAGCGCTGCAGGCGCCGCCACCTCGCTCAGCCGATGCTGGCCGGCTTCCCGGCGGAGATGCTCCCGACGTACCTGCCCTTGTTGTTCTCGACCTCGATCACCCGGTACGAGCGGCCGAAGACGGTGTGGTACTTCGACGAGAAGCTGATCTTGCCGGAGATGGTCTGCAGACTCCGGAAGCGCTCGAACTGCTTGGCGAGCGCGGTGCCGTTCGTCGAGCCGTGCGCCCGCCTGATCGCCGTCGCAAGGGCGTCGATCGCGGAGGCACCGGTCACGAAGCTGCCGGTTGCCGGCGTTCCCTCCTGCCGCTTGATCGTTGTGAAGAGGCGCCTCACGGCGGGATTCGGATCGTCGCCGAAGATCGACGCGAAGGTGACGTACCAGTACTTCGTCACCTTGGGGTTCTTCGGGTACCAGTTGGTGCCGTCGCCGGCCCAGGAGTTCATGATGGGCGTCGTCACGTGGAGACTGCGCACGCCCTGCATGATCGCGGGCCAGTCGCCGAACGTGGTCGAGGTGACGATGACCTGGGCTCCGCTCGTGTTGCGAAGCCGGTTCACGAGGCTCGGCACCTGATTGGGTGCGCCGAAGGCCGAGTTCGTGAAGCTCTCGGCGCGGACGATCTTGCCTCCAAGGGCGGTGTACCGGGCCGTGAACGCCTGGACGACATTCTGGAAGTAGACGAGGAGGTTGTCCGTGACGGTGATCGCACGCTTCCAGTGCTTCACCTTGTACGCGTACTTTGCCATCGCGGCGCCCTCGTCCTGGGCGACGTTCCCGAAGCTGAACGCGAGCTTGCCCTTCGGTCCGAACCGCTTCGGCCCCTGTTGGTCTGTGCCGATGCACGAGCCGAGGGCGAGCTTGCCCGCGTTGATCGCCTCCTGTGTGGCGGGCGCCGCGTACTCCACGTCGCACGTAACGAGGAGCGCGACCGCGCCCTGCGCGATCAGGTTGGCTGCGCAGGCCTTCGTCTTGTCCCTGTCGAGCTGGGTGTTGCAGACGACGACTTTGAACGGGCGGCCGTTCACCTTCGTTTTCGCGGCCTCGATCTGGGCCGCTCGGAGGGCGGCGCTGTCGAACGGCTTCATCGCACCGGTGAGGTCGACTGCGGCGCCGATCAAGATCGGCTTGGCCGTGCCCCGCGCGGATGCGCTTCCGCCGAGGCTCGCGGCTAGCAAGGCCGCCGCCACTGCGACGAGGCCCGTCGCAACAACCACCATCCTCGATCGTCTCATCGAATCCCCTTCCCTGTTTGCAGGCCGCTGGCGGTCATTCTCTCACCATCGTCTACGAGTACGAGGCCTCTTTGGCTTTCACGAGCCGGTAGAGCGCGGTCTGGAGCGGAGCGTCGATGCCGTGCCGGGCAGCCTCGAGCACGAGCGAGCCATTGATCGCGTCGACCTCGGTTGGTCGCCGAGCCTCGACGTCCTCGAGCATCGACGGGAAGTGCCGGCTCCCGCGCTCGGTTGCGTGGACGTTCATCTCCCAGGGATCCTCGAGTAGCTCGACGCCGGCCGCCTCGGCGACCCGCTTGCCCTCGGCGATCAGGTCGTAGACGAGGTGGCCGAGGTCGCCGGGCCCCTCCCGCGCCGCGAAGTGCGAGTCGTGGGGGAGGCCGGTGAGCGCGGCGACCGTGTTGACGGTCGCGTTGAAGATCAGCTTCGACCACTGCGCCGGGCGCAGGTCAGTGAACGGCCTGGCCTTCAGCCCGGATTCGACGATCAGCTCGGCGGCCTCCTCGACCAGCTCGTACGGCGTCTCCGCATACGGGCCCAGCCACGTTTCCGTGTCGAGGATGTACTCGACGTGGGTGTCCAAGTGGCGCGTGCCGCTCATGAACGTGACCGCCGAGATCACCCGCCTCGCTCCGAAGGCCTCCTCGGCCCCGAGGCCGTTCTGGACGGTCATGACCGCCGCTCCGGGCCAGTACCCCTCGAGGAGCGCCGCCGCCTGCTCGAGCTCCGTCGTCTTCGTGGCGACGATCGCCAGCTCCGGTTCCGGGAGCGCTGCCGGGTCGATCGCCGCCTGCAGCTGAGTGACGAAGTCGTGGCGGCCCGAGACCCGAAGCCCCTGTTCGTTCAGGGCGCGCGCGTGCTCCTGGCGGCGGCAGAGCACCGACACCTCGCAGACGCGGCCGAGGTGCGCTGCATACAGGCTGCCGATCACGCCGGCGCCGACTACGCAGACGCGTTCGATACCGTCCTCCGCAGCTGTTCGATCCCGCGACTCGCCAGCTCGTGCGGGTCCTCCTTCCAGAGCGAGTCGGGCAGCTCCGGGTCGGAGAAGATCTCGAGGTCGAAGAGACCATCCCAGCGCAGAGCGTCCAGGATTGGCCCGAACTCGACGACGCCTTCGCCGGGCAGGACGCGGTCGTTCGTGTTCCTCGTCGGCTCGCGCCAGTCCGCCAAGTGGACCCCGTGGATTCGATCTCGGTAGCGCTCGATCTCCTCGAGCGGCTCGCGCCAAAGGTGCCAGGAGTCGTACATGAGGCCGACATCCGCGCCGGCTTGGTCGAGCAGCTCCGCAGCCTCGGCCAGCGAGCTGACAACGGTCCAGTAGTGCGCGAACTCGCGCTGAATCGGCTCGAGGACGACGCGCACGCCGCTGCGCCGGCCCTCGGCGCCGATCGCGCGCAGGCCTTCGACGATCGCTCCCCGGTCGTCGCCCGGCCCGGTCAGGAAGAGGACGCACTCGGGCTCGAACGGCGCGAGGCGGCGAATGCCGGCGCAGATCGCCTCGACCCGCTCGTCCGCGTCGGCCGGGCCTTCCATCAGCGGCAGCGGCAAGATCGACGGCACCGCCGGAACCGCCGCGGCCGACTCTAGCCGGCTTGCGCGGAACCGCGCCAGCGAGTCGTCCTCCAGCTTCATCTCCCAGATTCCGATCCCGTCTGCGCCGGCCACGCGGTAAGCGTCGAGGTCGTCGGCGAACGACTGCGTCACAGTCGTGATCTGCGAGATCGAGAAGCCGCTCACCCGCGCAGCCGCTTCCTGACGCGGTCGGCGAACGACGGTTCGAGCAGGCGCTTGGCGACGAGGGTGCCCGACCCGGCTCCCAGGCCCGGGCCGGGATGCGTGCTCGCCCCGATGTGCCAGAGCTGTTTGACCGCCGTGGCGTGCCCCGGGCTCGCCGCGAAGGGCCGCCAGAGGAGGTTCTGGTCGAGCGCGAGCGACCCTGAGTACGGATCGCCCTGGTGCAGGTTGACGTTGGCCGCCTGCAGATCGGCCGGCGAGAGCGCGACGCGCCGGCGCAGCGAGGGCTCGAGATTCGGGACGTGCCGCGCGATCCGCTCCTGGATCCGGTCGGCATAGCGCTCGCGCAGCTCCTCCGTCCAAGCGCCGGCGCCGGGGTCGAGCTCTCCGGCAGCGTCGCCCTTGATGTGCCACGGCAGCTCTTGGAGCTGGATCCAGAGCAGCCCGGCGCCCTCCGGCGCCCGCGAGGGATCGATCGTCAGTGGCTGGCCGACGACGACCGTCGCCTCTGCCGGCAACAGGCCTCGCTCGGCCTCGTTCACGGCGCGCGAGACGCCGTCGAGGCCCGGCGTCAGATGGACGATCGCCGTTTGCCCGAGCCGCTCGTCTCCCTCCCAGCGCGGCGGCTCGGAGAGCGCGAAGTGGATTTGCATCTCGGAGCGGCCGTATCGAAATCGCCGGCCACGCTCGGCGATCTGCGGCGGCACGTCGCCGTCGAGCAACCGCCCGTAGAGCTGCGTCGGCGTCACGTTCGCGATCACCGCCCGGCCGGCCGTCAGCTCCTCCCCGCCGGCGAGCCGCACCCCTGTCGCCCCACCGTCGCGCACGAGGATCCGCTCGACGTCGCGGCCTGTCTCGCACGTGCCGCCGTGGTCGCCGATCAGCAGCACGAGCGCGTCGACGAGGCGCGCGCCGCCCCCGCGCGGGATCGGCATCCCTCCCTCCTGGACCGCAACGCCGATCACCTGGGTCATAAAGCCCGACGCCGCCGAGTCTGGGCCCAGGCCGGTGTGAAGCACCCAGGGCGCGAGCAGCCCGTGTGCGCGCTCGGACGCGAACGTGTCGGTCAGCCAGTCGCGGCTCGACGCGAGCACGTTGCCTGTGAACTCGACGGCACCCCTGCGCCCGAGCCGCCGGTACGCTCGCAGCCCGAGCGCGAGGCCGTCCCTCGACCAGAGCTCGGTGCCGAGCATGCCGAAGGCGAGGTCTGCGTTCGAAAGGAACTCGTCCAGCATCCGGCGCCAGGCATCGCCGTCACCCTGAGCTTGCCGGTCGAGCTCCTCGGCGTTCGCCTCGGTCGTCCGCAGCAGGAAGGCGGCCTCGCCGTCGGGGAAGAGCGTCGCCGTGGGGTGCTCGGTGTTCAGGTACTCGAGTCCGCGCGCTGCAAGCTCGTCGGCGAGCTCCGCGTGCGCGGCGCCGCCGACCCAGAGCGGGTGCCAGGCGCTGAAGACGTCGTGGTGGAAGCCGGGCTCGGTGAGCTCGGCCGTCCTGATCGCGCCGCCGAGCTGGTCCTCGCGCTCGAGCACGCAGACGTGGAACCCACCTCGGGCGAGCAGAGCGGCGCAGGCGAGCGAGTTGATCCCACTGCCGACCACGATCGCGTCGTAGTCAGCCACCCGCGAGCTCACGGAACTCCGCGTCGGTGACGAGGCCGCGCTTGCGGGCTCCGAGCTCCTTGACCCTCGCCAACAGCTCCGGCCGGCGCTCCTCCGGCACGTCCAACCCCAACTCCTCCGCCTTGATCCTGATCGAGTCGAGCCCGCTCTTCTTGCCCAGGACGATGCCGCGCTCCGCGTGGACGAGCTCGGAGGAGTACGGCTCGATCGACGGCGGGTCGTGGAACTGGCTCGCGACGGCGCCGCTCTCGCGGCGGAAGAGCGTTTCCCCGGTGACGGGCTTCCACGGATCGAGCTGGTACCCCGAGAGCTCGCGAACGCGCTCGGAGACCTCGCGGATCCGCTCGAGGCGAAGGTTCGACTCGACTCCGTACAGCGCGCGCAGCGTCAGCGCGACCTCCCCCAGGTTCGCGTTCCCGGCGCGCTCCCCCATGCCGTTGATCGTCCCCTGCACCCACGTGCTTCCAGCCCGCACGGCAGCTACCGAAGCGGCGGTCGCGAGGCCGAAGTCGTTATGCCCGTGGAAGTGAACCGGGACGTGGGGCCCGACCCACTCGACCGTGAGCCCAACGAGGTCGGCCACGGCCTCCGGCGAGGCGATTCCGAGCGTGTCGACCACGCAGACCTCCTTCGCTCCCGCCTCGACCGCCGCGTGGTAGACCCGCTCGTAGAAGGCGGGGTCGGCGCGGGTCGAATCGACGCCGAAGAAGGCGGCGTCGATCCCATGCTGAGCCGCGAAGCGCATCGCGTCAGTGATCCGGCAGAGCATCTTCTCGCGGGTGACCCCGAGCGCGTCGAGCTTGCGATCAGAGATCGGTGACTCGATCACGGAGGCGCTGACGCCGAGCTCGACGAGCGCTTCGAGGTCGGCGGGGACGGCACGCGAGAAGCCCCAGATCTCTGCTCGCAGGCCTGCCTCCGAGATCAGCCGCACCGCCTCCCAGTCGTCTTGCGAGACGCGCGGAAAGCCGGCCTCGATCCGGTCGATCCCGAGCTCGTCGAGCAGCCTGGCGATCTCGAGCTTCTGCTCCGGATCGAGGACGACGCCCACCGTCTGCTCCCCGTCGCGCAGAGTTGTGTCGTAGAGCCCGACGGAGCCGCCGAGCCTGTAGGGGTCGTTGAGCTCGCCGGTCCAGATCACCCGCAGACGACCCCGTCCGGGAAGTCGGAGAGCTTCTCGACTCCGCTGGCCGTGACGAGGAAGTTGTCCTCGACGCGGAGCCCGCCGCCACCGTCCCAGTAGATTCCGGGCTCGATCGCGAGCACCATGCCCTCCTCGATCGTGCCTTCGCCCGCCTGGTGGGCGTAGGGCGGCTCGTGTGCGCGCGCGCCGACGCCGTGGCAGATCGGGTGGGACGGCTGGCCCTCGTAACCCGCGTCCGCGATGCCCGCGCGGACGAGCCGGTCGAGCTCGGCAAGCGACGCACGTGGGCGGCAGTACTCGAGCGCGCGGCCGTAGATCTCCAGGAGCTGCTGCTCGAGCTCGGCGTACTCAGGGCGCAGCGTGCCCGGGCAGACGTTCTTGGTGTGGTCACACCAGTAGCCGTCCGCACAGACCCAGATCTCGAACAGGGTCGGCTCGTCCTCGCGTACCGGCAGGTCGCCGGTGGCGGTGAAGGTCTTGATCCCGGGCCCCGACCAGACGAGCGAGAAGGGCAGCGCGAGGTCGACCTGCCTGTTCCAGCCGGTTCCCTCGCCGTGCACGAAGCCCTCCCAGAGCGCGGCCGCCTGCGACTCCTTCATTCCGGGCCGGATCCGCTCGCGGACGTGCTCCATCGCCGCCGCCGCGATCTCGTTGGCGAGCCGCATTCGCGCCAGCTCCTGCTCGGTCTTGATCGCGCGGGCGCGGGCGAGGAGCGGCGTGGCGTCGACGGCCTCCCCGAAGCCGGTGAACCAGGCTGCCGTGAAGGTCGTCGGCTCGCCGACCATCCGGTCGGAGGCCTGCGTGCCCAGCGAGATCTCGAGCCCGACCCGGCCGTGGTCACGCGCGGCCTCGCCGGCGAGCTCGAGCGTGCGGGCAGTCGGCGGGCGGGGGTCGTCGGGCGCATAGCCGCTGAGGAAGCGGACGTCCCCGGTCCAGGCCGTTCGAGCAGCGTCCTCGGCGGAGGCCTCGAGGCAGATGAGCGCGGGATCGCCATCGCGCGGAAAGACGACAGCCTCGTAGCCCTTCATTCCCCAGAAGTTCGTCAGATAGAGGACGTTGTCGGGCGCGCGCACGACGAGCGCGTCGAGGTTCTCCTCCGCCATCAGCGCGCGAACGCGGTCGAGCTTCGCATCGTCGCGGGGCCACCTCAAAGAATCGTCACGCTCTCGGCACAGACTCGGCACCGACACGCGCGCGAATCTCGGGTAGCGTCGAAGCCGAGGGAGGCGGGCAATGAGCCCCACCCAAAGAGAGGGTGGGGGATTTGGACGGCGTGGTGTCCGCGTGCGCGGTGGGTGCCGTTACCACCGCACTCGCTCGGGAGCGGGTTGTCCGTGCGCCTCCTGCCAGGAGACGACCGGGTTGCGCAGGACGCCGATCCGCTCGATCTCCGCCTCCATCACGTCTCCGGGCTTCAGGTAGAGCGAGGCCGGATCGTCGCTGAAGCCCGCCACGCCGCTCACGGTGCCGGTCGACACGACGTCGCCGGGGGAGTAGCCGAGCGCCGAGTAGTGACTGAGGATCTCCGGGATCGTCACGGACATGTTCTTCGAATGGGACACCTGGCGCGGTTGACCGTTTACCCGTAGCTCCATCGCAAGATCCTGCGGGTCGGGGATCTCGTCAGGCGTCACGATCCAGGGCCCGAGCGGGCAGAACGTGTCGATCGCCTTGCAGAACGAGAACACGCCCGAGCGCATCTCGCGCCGCTGGATGTCGCGGGCCGTAATGTCGTTGAAGATCACGTAGCCGCCGATGTAGTCAGTGGCTTCCTCGGGCGAGAACCATTTCCCCGCCTTGCGGATCACCACCGCCAGCTCGAGCTCGTAGTCCAGCTCCTCGGTCAGGTGCTCGGGATAGACGACGGGGTCGTCAGGCCCCACGATCGCGTCGACGTTCTGGAAGAACACGATCCACGGCCCGATCTCGTGCGACCAGGCGACGTTCTTCGACTCCGCCTCGTGCTCGCGGAAGTTCCCGGCCGTGTGGAAGAACTTCTTCGGCACGATCGGCGCCCGCAGGCGCACCTCCTCGAGCGCGAGCTCCCGGCCGTTCGCCCGCGGCGGCTCGTCCCGCTCGAAGTACTCCCGCATTGACGATACGTCGAGCTCGACGACTCGGTCCTCACGGAGCTCGCCGACCGACCCGTCGTCGAAGGTAACGAGCTTCACCCGGCCACACCGCAGATCTGCTGCGCCGCGAGCGCGTACACGTGCGCCGTCTTCACGAGCCCGTCGATATCGAGATTCTCCCCGTACTCGGTGTCGAGCAGCCCGGTCGACGTGCCGTAGTTGACGGCGGCGACGCCGTAGCGCGTGAGCGCGGACGCATCGGAGAACCAGCGCGTGACGTCCCGCTCCGGCTGGGCGCCGAACACCTCGGTGTGGCTCGCGTCGATCGCCGCTACAAGCGGATGATCCTCCGCGATCTCGGCTCCCGGCGCGGAGACGTAGACCTCGCCCTTGATCCCGTACTCAGGAAAGCGATCCGCGAGGCCGCGCACCATGCCGAGCACCTGGCGACGCGCCAGCGGCATCGGCTTCGTGGGCGGCACGCGGACGTCGAGGAAGAGATCGGTCCGGTGGGGCGTCCGCGAGACTCGCCAGCTGAACCCGCCCTGCAGCGCGCCCACGTTCACGATCGCCTTCGTCCCTCGGAAGGCGTTCTCCGGGTCGTCCTCCCAGGTCGGGATCCACTCCAGGACCGCGTCGAGCACCGCGTGCATGCGCAGGATTGAGTTCTCGCCGCGCCTGCCCTCGCTGAACGCGGTGTGGATGAAATTCCCATGCGTCGAGACCCGAAGCCAGAGCGAGCCGAAGTGGCCGAGCACGATCTTGCCTTCTGTCGGCTCACCGAGAATGCACATGTCGGCGACGCCGCCGTGGGTGAGCAGGTGGCGCGTCCCGGTCGCATACCCGCGGAACTCCGAGCCCTGCGCGTCCCCGTACTGCGCCTTCTCGATCTCGCCGCAGACGGCCGCCACGATCAGATCGCCACCCAGCCGGACGCCGGCGTCGTCCAGCGCTCGTAACGCCTCGACGTAGCACGCGAGGGCACCCTTCATGTTCGAGATCCCAAGCCCGTAGAGCCGCCCCTCGCGGACAAAAGGCTCCGGCTGGAAGCCGGCGACGTGCTCGAGCCACGGCTCCCGCCCGGAGTACGAGGTGTCCATGTGGCCGTTGAACATGAGCGCGGGGCCGCCGCCCACCCCCCACCGCGTGCCGAGAACGTTCGCGCGCCCCTCCTCGACCTGCTGCCACTGCACGTCGAGTCCGAGCGCAGAGAACGTCTCGGCCATGAACTGCGCCATCGACTCCTCGCTCCCGGTGAAGCTCGGGATCGAGATGGCGCGGCTGGCCCACTCGAGGAGCCGTTCCTGGTTGATCGAGATCACGGTCACCGGAAGTGCGGCAGGACCTGCTCGCCGAAGAGCCGAATCTGCTCGTGCCTCCGGTCGCCCCAGAGCTCGAGCATCACGTGCGTACAGCCGGCTTCACGGTACTCCTCGATCGCCGCGATGCAGTCCGCCGGCGTGCCGGCGATCGGCTTGCACTTGTCGAGCAGCGCGTCGCTCACCTCCGCCTTGGCGGCAAGCCGCCCGCCGCGCTCCATCGCCTCCGCCACCGGCTCGATCTCGTCCTGCTCGATGCCCGCCAGCTCGAGCAGCGTGTCCGCCGCGCCCTGGATGTTCTGAACCTTGTTCGCCAGGTACATCCCGGCGATCTCGCGCGCGCCGTCACGGCCCGCGTCGCGGTCGGACTCGTGGATCGAGGCGACGATCGTGCAGCCGATGTCGATGTCGCGGCCGACGTTCTCGCGCGTGTAGCCGACGAACGCCGGAGTCGTAATCGAGGGCGTCAGGCAGCCGTCGCCGATCTCGCCCGCGAGCGCCTGCATCTTCGGCGCGGTCGCGGCGACGTACACCGGGGGCACCTCCCGCGGCGAGTCCGCCTCCGGGTCGAGCGCCGGCACGGATGCGCTCCAGGTCGAGCCGCTGTACTCGAACGGTTCACCGCTCAGCACGCCGCGCACGATCGCGACCGCGTCGCGCATCGGCCCTAGCGTCTTGTTCGTCTGCATGCATGCGTTGTTCAGGAAGATCTTCGAGGTCCCGAATCCGAGCAGAAACCGGCCCGGCCCCGCCGCCTCCTGCACCACGCGCGCATCCATAGCCGCCTGAACGGGATGGCGCGTGAAGGGCGAGATGATCCCCCACGCGATCGTGAGCCGCTTCGTCTCGCGGGCCAGCACGGCCGAGGTCACCGTCGAGGAGCGCGCCTCCATCTGGTGCTTGCGCCACCACGGGTACGCCTCGGCCAGCCAGATCGTGTCCATGCCCGCCTCGTCCATCGCCCTCGCGGCCGCGAGCATCTCGTCGAGTGGCTCCATGGTCAGCTGCATGACCCCGATCCGGAACGGCTGGGGCACCGGACTAGCTCTCGACCGAGGTCGTCGCGCTCTTGACCTGCTCGTCGAGCGCGGCCAGCACGTGCTGGACCTGCTGGTTCACTATGGGCTGCAGCACCCGCTGGCCCATCGATCCGACGGGGCCGGCGATCCGCACCTCAGCCTCCCAGTCCATCTTCGTCCCACCGCCGTCGGCGTCGCTGAGGTTGAACGACGTGCTCATGCTCAGGATCGCGCCGACGCCGTTGCCCTTGATAGCAAGGCGCGAAAACTCAGGCTCCCGCTCTTCGACGTTCTCCATGTCCATGCTCATCCGCAGACCGCCGATGCCGAGCGGGATCTTCACGTTCGCCCGCCAGTGGCGCTTATCCTGGACGTCGAAGCTCTCGACTCCGGGAATCGCCTTCGCCATCGAGGCCGGATTGTTGAGCACGCGCCACACCTCCGCGCGCGGCGCCGCGAAGGAGCGCTCGCCTGCGACCTTCATGGGTTCTCCACCGCGACCCGGGAGCGCGCGGCATCCGGGTCGCTGAGCAACTCCCAGACCCGGTGGTACGGGTTGCAGCTGTCGTAGACGATCGGCTTGCCGCGGGGGCGCAGCGCATCTTGCAGGGCCGCACAGACGGCGTGGATGCCGGCGCCGCCGCCCTCGCCCATCCCCTTCGTGCCGAGCGAGGTGAACGGCGAGGGGCTCTCGATGTTGCCGGTCTTCAGCGGCGGCATGTCCAGCGCGTGCGGCACGTGGTAGTCGTAGAAGTTGGGCGTCAGCAGGTTCCCGTCCTCGTCGTAGGTGAAGGTCTCGTGCGTCGCGGCGCCGAGCGCCTGCGCGGTCGCGCCCATCACCTGGCCCTCGACCACCTGCGGGTTGATCCGCTTGCCGCAATCGTCGACGGCGGCGTAAGCGACGATCTCGTAGACGCCCGTCTCCGGGTCGACCTCGACGAGCGCCGTGTGCACCTGCGCCGCGTAGGTGAGCGTTAGGTTGCCGTACTTCCGCTCGACGTCCGGCACCTCGAACGGCGGCCGGTAGACGTAACGGCAGTTCAGCGTGACGTCCAGGTCCTCCGGCAGCCCCGCGTTGTTCGCGTTGATGATCGCGCCGAGCGCCATGAACGGCAGCGCCGCCTCGAGCGTACCCTTGATCCGGGCCTGCCCGTCGGCGAGCTCGATGTCCTCCGGCGAGCATCCGAGGACAACGGAGGCGAGCTTGCGCATCTCGTCCGCGAGCATCTCTGTCGCGCCTTTGACCGCGCCGAGGCCGGTGACCGCGAACTGGCTCGCGTAGGTGCCGGAGAAGCCCGCGTGCGAATTCCAGTAGGAGTCGTGGCCGGCGCGCACGTTCACGTCGTCGACCGAGCAGCCGAGGATGTCGGCCACAACCTGCGAGGCGGTCGTCTCGTGGCTCTGCCCCTGCGGCGTCGTGCCGAGCGTGACGACGATCTCGCCGAAGATGTCGAGCTTCACTGTCGCGACCTCGTTGTTTCCGGAGAACTGCAGCTCCGGATTGATCAGCCGCGACTGGCCGAAGTTGTTCGTACCCGAGTCGAGCGTGGAGCCGATCCCGAGACCGAGCAGCCTGCCTCGACCTTCAGCGTCGGCGCGCGTCGCCGCCAGGTCTTCGTAGCCGATCAGCTCGAGCGCGGTGTCGAGCATCTTCGCGTAGTCGCCCGAGTCGTAGACGCAGCCGTTCGGCGTCGTGTACGGCATCTCGTCGGCCTTGATGTAGTTGCGCTTGCGCACCTCAACCGGGTCGAGCCCGAGCTCGAGCGCGACGATGTCGATGATCCGCTCCGTGAACCAGAGGTGCTGCATCCGCGAGTAGCCGCGGTTCGGCGAGACCGGCGCCTTGTTCGTGACGACCTGCTTGAAGTCGAGCCGCAGATGCCGCCAGCGGTACATGCCGGGCGTCACCTGCGCCCAGATCACCCCTCCGAGAGGCTCGTAGCGGAGCCACGCGCCCGCGTCGTCCAGCGCTGTCGTCCGGAATCCGAGCAGCGTGCCGTCCTCCTTGACCGCGACCTCCGTGTCCTGGAACCAGCGCTCGTTCCCGTGCGACATCGAGAGGTGGAAGTCGGTGCGCCACTCCGTCCACTGCACGGGGCGCTTCAGCTTGCGGGCGAGCAGGCAGCAGGCGACGAGCTGGGGGTGCGAGGTGATCTTGTTGCCGAAGCCGCCGCCGATGTCCTGCGTGACGAAGCGGAGCTTGTCCAGCCCCACGCGCATCGCCGGGCCCATCATGATCGCCGCGAACCCCGGGAACTGGTTGTTCGTGATGATCGTCCACTGCCCGGTGCCGCGGTTGTATTCGACGAGCGCGCCGTTGCACTCGAGCGGTGTCGAGTTGAACCGGTCGAAGTGCAGCTCCGAGATCTTCACGACGCGGTCGGCCTCGGCGAAGGCCTGGTCGAGCTCGCCCCACTCGTAGACGCCTTCCCAGGCGAGGTTCGTGCCGGCGTCGTCGTGGAGGATGGGCGCGTCGTCGTCGAGCGCGTGGCGCGCGTCGGTGATCACCTCGAGCGGCTCGTAGTCGACCTCGACCAGCTCGGCTGCGTCGCGGGCCGTCTCGCGCGTGCTCGCCACGACCGCAGCGACGGGCTCGCCGACGAAGCGCGCCTTCCCGACCGCCAGGCAGAAGTCCTTGAGGTGCGCGCCCGGCGGCGACGAGATCTGGAAGAACGGGTCGGTCAGCAGCGCGACCTCGTCCCCGGTGAGCGTCCCGTAGACGCCGGCGTGCTCGAGCGCCTTCGAGACGTCGACCGATCGGATCTTGGCGTGGGCGTACGGCGAGCGGACGAAGTGGACGTAGCCCATGTTGTGCCGCTTGACGTCGTCGAAGAAGAGGCCCTGGCCCTGGACGAGCCGCTTGTCCTCCTTGCGCGGGACGCTCTGGCCGGCGTACCCGGGCTTTGTTTCCTGCTCCTCGACGACGATCGGCTCGGTGAGGGTCGACGTCTCGCTCACAGGCGAACTCCTCGCCTCGTGGTTTCCCCCGTGGGGGCGAGCCGGAGGCGAGCGACGGTCACTCCGCGACCTCTTGGCCCGAGGCGGCCTTGATCGCCTTGACGATGTTCCAGTAGCCCGTGCAGCGGCAGATGTTCCCCTGGACGGCGCGCGCGATCTCCTCATCCGTCGGGCTCGCGTTCTCGCGCAGGAGCGCGGTCGCGCTCATCAGCATCCCCGGGGTGCAATAGCCGCATTGGAGGGCGTGCTGGTCGCTGAAGGCCTGCTGCAGGGCGCTGAGCTGATCCTCTTCCGCGAGCCCTTCGACCGTCTCGATCGAGGCGCCGTCGGCCTGGACCGCGAGCAGCATGCAGCTCTTCACGAGTGTGCCGTCGAGGATGACGCTGCAGGCGCCGCAGTTGCCGGTGTCGCAGCCGATGTGGGAGCCGGTCAGGTCGAGGTCGTCACGGATCAGGTGGATCAGGAGCCGGCGCGCCTCCACCTCGCGCTCGTAGGTGACGCCGTTGATCTCGACCGTGATCGTCTTCGACGTGACCGCCGGAGGCGCCGAGCTCGCGTCCATCACTCCCTCGCTCTCTTCGAGGCTTGCTCCGCCGCCCGCGCCGCGACCACTTCGGCCAGGTGGCGCCGGTAGTCCGACGAGGCATGGACGTCGCCGGGCGGCTGGAGGTTTGCGGCGCGAACGGCTTCCTTTACCGCTTCCGCCTCGCCTGACGAGGGTTGCACGAGCTCCGGCACTGCGCCGACGCACCCGAGGGCGACGCGCAGCTCACCGTTCGCCGAGGCGGCCGCGTTGACAATGCAGGTGCCGTCCCTCCCGATTGGCACGGAGGCGAATCCGTCGCTGCGGCCGGCGGGGATCGTGATCCTCGTCAGGAGCTCAGCGAAGCCGACCGCGGTCATGTAGACGCCGAGGAAGAACTCGTCGGCAGGCACCGTGCGCTCCCCGTCGGCGTGGGCGATCGTCATCTGCGCGCCCACGGCAACCATCAGCGGGGGCAGGTGGTTGGTCGGATCGCTGGAGCAGACGTTGCCGCCGATCGTGCCGCGGTTGCGGACCTGCACGTCCGCGATCTGGGCGCAGACTTCGCCGAGAATCGGCCGCGCGCGGGCCTCAGGCGAGGCGATCAGGTTGGTGTAGGTCGTCATCGGGCCGATCTCCAGGGTTCCGTCTGTACCGAGCTCGATCCCCTTCAGCTCTGCGATGTCGCTCAGATCGACGAGGACGTCGGGCGACGCGGCCCGCGCCTTCATCACGTTGATCAGCGTCTGGCCGCCGGCCAGCGCGCGTGCGCCGTCGTTCTCCGCCAGGAGCTCCAATGCCTGTTCGATCGTTGCCGGGCGCGCGTACCTGACCTCGCTCAGCAGCATGGCGGCAATCGTATGTCGCCGCCGACCGCGGCTGCAACGAGCCTGCGGGCGGCCAGACTCTGTGCTGCTGCAACCCCCGATGGGGAAGTCGGCGTGGCGGCGAGAAGCGGCCCGCGTCGAATCCCACCCCCGCCGCTCACGCGACGCGCTGCCATCTTCTAGGGTTCGGTCAAGATGGCAACGCAGCAGCTCGGGAGCGTCGCGGACGTGCGTGCGGGCCGCGAGCGGTACGTGCCGCGCGGCGTCGCGACGACCGATTTCGTCGTCGCCCGCGCCGAGGGAGCGAGAGTCTGGGACGCCGACGGTCGCGAGTACCTCGACTTCGCCGGTGGGATCGCGTGCCAGAACCTCGGCCACAATCCCGAGACCGTCGTCCGCGCGATCCACGAGCAGGTCGACCTGTATTTGCACCAGTGCTTCATGGTCGGCCTCTACGAGCCCTACGTGCAGGTCTGCCGGCGCCTGGACGAGCTCTGGCCCGGCGAGGCCCAGACGAAGACGCTGCTCGTCAACTCTGGCGCGGAGGCGGTCGAGAACGCGGTCAAGATCGCCCGAGCCGCGACCAAGCGGCCTGCTGTGGTCGTGTTCGACCGCGCCTTCCACGGACGCACCAACCTGACGATGGCGATGACGGCGAAGCTCGTCTACAAACAGGGATTCGGGCCGCTCGCGCCGGAGGTGTACCGCGCTCCCGCCCCCTATCCGTACCGGGGCGTGACGACGGATGATGCCCTCGCGGCGCTCGAGCTCCTCTTCAAGCAGGACCTCGATCCGCAGACGGTCGCCTGCGTCGTGCTCGAGACCGTCCAGGGCGAGGGCGGCTTCATCCCGATGCCGCCGGAGTTCGTACGCGGCCTGAAAGAGGTCTGCGAGCGCCAGGGGATCCTCTACGTCGCGGACGAGATCCAGTCCGGCTGCGGCCGGACGGGCCCGCTCTGGGCGATCGAGCATCTCGGCGTGGAGCCGGATCTCCTGGTCTCCGGGAAGACGCTCGGCGGTGGTCTCCC
>JBARRQ010000159.1:0-2787 GCA_049644305.1 Gaiellaceae bacterium | reverse complement strand
CTTTCGGCCGCCCTCCAGTACGTGCTCGCCGACCCCGCGCGAGCCGCGGAGCTGGGCGCCGCGGGCCGGCGCGCCTCCCGGGCGGGGCTTTCGCTGGAGGGCATGGTTGGAAAGCTCGTCTCGCTCTACGACGAGCTGGTCGTCTGATGCCTCGAACGAGGGAGTAGCGCCGGAGAGCGGAGGACGATGCAAACGGCGTGAGAGCCGCCTCACGCCGTTTCCTTACCGTAGCTGCCGCGGTCACTCTGCTGGTCCTTACGGGAACCGGCCGGGAGCAGCCTGCCTCCGCCGCTGGGACGGAGGCGAGCATCGCCTCCCTCCGGATCTGCACCGGGTGCGCTTCGGCCGGGGGCGACCTCGCGCGATACCACTACGTGATCCTCAACTCTTCCGACGCGCCCCTGCTTCCGGCGCTGCGAGCCGCGAACCCCGGGCTGAAGGCACTCGTCTACAAGAACCTCAGCTTCACGGCCTCGTACGGCTGCTCCGGCGGCGTCGACCTGCCGCATCAGACAACCGGCGTCGGCTACTGCGACGCAAACACCAACCACCCGGACTGGTTCCTGACCGACCCCTCGGGGAACCGGCTCAACTCGTCCGGCTATCAAGAGGCGTGGATGATGGACGTCGGCAACGCCGCCTACCAGGCGAAGTGGCTTTCGAACGTGCTCGCCGACGTGCGGGCCGGGGGGTGGGACGGTGTCTTCATGGACGACACCAACGCAGACATGGCCTGGCACCTGAACGGACGGACCATGGCCCGCTACCCGAGCGCCGCGGCCTGGCGCACGGCAACGCGGAGCATGCTCGCGAACGTCGGGCCGGCGCTCACCTCTGCAGGTTTCCTCGCCGTCCCCAACCTCTACGCCCCGTGGGCCTCGGACTACGACGCCCAGGCGACCTGGCGCGACTGGCTCCAGTTCACCTCCGGCGCCGCGCAGGAGTACTACAGCAAGTGGGGCACGACGAGCTCTGGCTGGTTCTCCGGTGGCGACTGGACATTTCGCCAGGAGTTCCAGTCGATCACCGAGCAGGCGGGCAAGATCTTCCTCGGCATCACGTACGCGCCGAGGGGCGACACGAGGACGATGGCGTGGGCGCGTGCCAACTTCCTCCTCTTCGACGATCCCGCGAACGCCGGCGCGCTCGTCTACGAGCTCAGCGACCCGGAGGCGCAGGATCCGTACTCGCCGCTGTGGGCCGCCGACGTCGGCACGCCTTCGGGACCGCGATTCCAGGTCGGCGCGGCGTGGCGCCGCAACTTCTCGGGCGGGACGGTGCTCGTGAACCCGACCTCCTCTTCGGTAACGGTCCAGCTCGAGCAGCCGTACCTGCGTGACGACGGCTCCTCCACGACCTCGGTCACGCTCGGCGCGACGAGCGGTGCGATCCTCCGTTCCACGGCAGGCTCACAGCCGGCCATTCCTTCGGCAAGCCAGATCACTCTGAGCGCGTCGGTCTCGGGCTCCTCGGTCCGGCTGGCGTGGAGCGCTCTGGGCTCCCCGCGCGTCGAGGTGTTCCGCAACGGCAGCCGGATCTCGACGGTGACCAACAGCGGCTCCTATCTCGACAGGCTGGCGCGCAGGGCGAAAGGGAGGTACAGGTACCGCGTCTGCGCGGCCGGCACGTCCACCTGCTCGGACGACTTGGCGGTCACTCTCGGCCTGAAGACGGCTCAGTCACTGCTCGCGGTCCACCACGCACGGCCGAAGGCTCGCACCCTCTCGGTGAGGCGCGCTGTCCGCGCCCGTCGCGCGCGGCACCGCCCGCTCAGCTTTCGCTGAGCAGGCCGAGCGTGTCGAGAACACGTGCGTAGCGGGCGATCACCCGTGGAGTGACGTTGACGAGACGGCCCGAGTTGCCGCCGCGGGCGGTCAGCTCTGCGATCCGGTACAGCCCGGAGCCGTGCTCGAGCAGCTCGCCGGAGAGCGCCCAGAGGGGCGAGTCGATCGTCCCGACGAGCCATCCCGGCCCTCCCCGCAGCAGGCGCCGCTCCGCGCGCCTGAGCTCGCTTGTCCCGCCGACGGTGTAGAACGGAGACCAGCCGCCCCAGGTCCCCGCGGTGAGCGTCAGCGCAACGAACTCGTCCTGCCGGAACGCCAGACCCGGGCGGCCGAACCCGGTTTTCGTCCACATGTAGGTGAATCCCGATTTTCGAACCGCCTGCACCACCTCTCGTGCGAGCGTGCCGGGGCGGGCGTCGTCGAAGGGGCGTCGAGGCTCGAACAGCTGCTCGAGCGGGGAGCGCCGCACCAGAGCTCCGGCAAGGCCGCGCAGGTCGGGTCCGCCCGAGCCCGCCCCGGGAGCCGGTTGTCGGCCGCCGCGCGGCTCGAACAGGAGGACCGGCCGCCCTGAACGGAGGCCCACCCGGGGCGGTCGTGCCGGCTCGAGGGGGGCGTCGAGGAGCGGCCACCAGCCCGAAGGCCCGAGCGATTCGGGCAGGCGAGCGGCAGCCGCGGCCCGGGCCTCGGCGAGCGACTCGCTCAGGGCTCCAGCCGGCAGGAGCGCTTCGGCGGCGACTCCGCGGCCGGTGCTGGCCAGAAGCGGCTCGAGCAGGCCGTGCACGCCGCCGCGCTCGGGAGGCACGCCGAGCAGGAAGAGGGCGGAGTCGCCGGCGAGCTCGAGGAAGTCGGCGGTGGTCAGAAGCCCTGCCGAAAGGCCGGTCTCGGCGACGAGGTCCACAATCCGCGGCAGGCAGTCGAGCTCTCGCGCCATCCCGCACCAGAAGAGCAGTGTCGAGAGCACGCGCCCTTCTCGCGCCCAGCTTTCGAGCTGTCCGTCGTCGGG
>JBARRQ010000158.1:0-2303 GCA_049644305.1 Gaiellaceae bacterium | reverse complement strand
CTGTCCGGTAGACCAGCAGACCGAGGAGCCGGTTGCGCGTGGTGCGAAACGCGGCTGAGCCTTCGTCCGGGAACGGCTTCCCCTCCACCTTCGCTTCCTCGCGGAAGTGCGCGACCACGCTCTCGAGTTGCTTCCGCGTGATCGATTGGCCCCCGACGTGCGCGACTGCCTTGTTGGCTTCCCCGCCGCAGCCCGTCAGAACGAGCACGACAGCGGCGAGAAAGGCCCAGCGCTTCATGCCGCCTCCGCGAACGGCAGCCGCCGCCGCTCGCGCCAGGAGCCGTCCTCGTCCTCCACGAGCAGTAGCGCCTCGGAGGCTCGCGAGTGAATCGGCAGTTCGGGCTCAACGGCAGCTGAGATCTCGTCGAGCAGCGTTTGATCCTCGGAGCACGAGACGGTCAGGTGCGGAACGACGGTGTCGAACTCGCCTTCGTACGGCGGATGCTCGGGCCATTCGGCCGCAATTGCCTCGGTCAGACGGGCGAACGGCTCGGCAGGCTCGGGCGCGAGGTAGAGGACCGTGGGGAACCGGGCGGTGCGCGCGAGCGCGAACTCGAACGACGGAAATCGCGCAAGAAGGGCTCCGAGCTTCGCCTCGACTTGCTCGCCGAGCCGCTCCGGCGACACGAAGGGATAGAGCAGTGTGATGTGGGCGGGCACGCCGAGAAGGGCGTCGCCCGTGTGGCGCCGTCGCCAGTCGTCGACGGCGGGCGCCGCCTCCGGCACGTGGACGACCACTGCGCTCTCCCTCACGGCCGGCGCGGGTCCTCGCCGCTCGCGTAGGTGATCGCCTCCAGCAATCGCCCGTCCGGATCGCGGAAGAACACACCCTTGGCGACCCCGTGGTCCCGCTCCTGCCATTCGACTCCGGCCTGCTCGAGGTGACGCTTGATCTCGGCGCGCTCCTCATCCGAGACGCGCACCGCGACGTGGTCGCCGGGACCTCCGGCCTTGTGGAAGGCGAATCCCGTGTTGCCCACGTACGCCATGACGGGATGGCCCTCCGCCTTGACGACGCGGGCGCCGAAGACGCGCTCGTAGAAGCCGGCGGTTCCGTCCGGATCAGGTGTTTCGAAAGCCGCGTGGTCGAGGCGTGGCATGCTCGCGGGATTATGGACGTGGCGCTGATCGTCAACCCCTTCGCAAGCAGGGTCACGGAGGAACGTGTGCGTGCGGTCGAGCAGGAGCTCGGGCGGGTGGCGTCCGTCTCGACCTTGTTCAGCGAGCGGCCGGGGCACGCCTCCGAGCTGGCTCTGGAGGCCGTGAACGCGGATGCCCTCGTGGTCTTCTCGGGCGACGGAGGGTTCAACGAGGCGTTGAACGGCGTGGTCGGCGCGGCGCCGATCGCGTTCCTGCCCGGCGGGCGGACGAATGTGCTGCCCCGTGCACTCGGCGTTCCCCGCGACCCGGTCGCCGCAGCGCGAAGGGTCGCCGACGCTCTCACGAGCGGCCGGGCGCGGAGAATCTCGCTCGGACGTGTGAACGGCCGTCGCTTCGGCTCTTCGGCCGGTATCGGCTTCGACGCCGAGCTCGTGCGACGGGTAGATCAGCTGGGGCGGGCTCGCGACGGCAGGCGGCCCGGCGATCGCGCGTACGTGCTCGCCACGATGCGATTTGTCAGCAGCCGGCGCGGGCGCTTCGAGCCGGCGCTGGAAATCGCGGGGGTTGGACGCGCTGCCTTCGCGCTCGTCGCGAACGGTGATCCATACAGCTACGTCGGGCGGCTTCCGCTCCGAGTAGCCCCAGATGCGAGGTTCGAGCTGGGGCTCGACCTGGTCGCGCCGGCGAGCGTCGGGCCGGCCACTCTGCCGAGGCTCATGCGCTACGTGCTGAGCGGGCGGGGACAGATCGAGGCAGCCGACATCCATTACGGGCACGATCTCGACCGAATCGAGATCGTCTGCGACGAGCCGCTGCCGCTCCAGGTCGACGGGGAAGATCTGGGAGATGTGCACACGGCCGTCTTCGAGGCCGAGCGGGGAGCGGTGAGCGTGCTTGTCTAAGGTTGGCCGGATGAGTGGCGGTCGCAGGCTTGCGGCGAGCGGGGTCGCGCTGATTGCGCTCCTCGCGGTGGTTGCCGTTGCGAGTCGCGCTCATCACCCGGGTGGCGGTTCCGAAGCGGCGCCGGCGCACACGTCGAAACTGCTCTTCGAGTACGTGGCCAGCCTGGGAGTGATCCTCCTACCGCTCGGAGCGATCGTCGTCATCTGGGCGTGGTCGCTGCGCCGCCGGGAGGCGCTCCTTCGAGGCGGGACCAACTGGCGACAGTTCGTGACGCTCCTGGGGATTTGCGTGATCCTGCT
>JBARRQ010000157.1:0-8108 GCA_049644305.1 Gaiellaceae bacterium | reverse complement strand
GGAGCAACGTCGCGCAGCTCGTACGCCACAGCGTCAACCGCTGACGCGAGAGCTCGCCGGCTGCGGCGGCAGCGGGCAAGAGACGAACGGGCGCCCGAGCAGAAGGCGGCCGAGCTTGTACGCCTCGCAGCCGGTGCAAAAACCCGTCGAGGCGGCGAGTAGGGCCAGCGCCGCCACGATGCCGCCGAGCACCGCGCAGAGCAGCTCGAGCCCGGTTGCGTACGCCACCGAGGCGGCGGTCAGGAAGACCGCGCCGACGAGATTCGCGAACCGCGGCGGGCGGGCGTCTTCGAGCGGTCCCTCGCCCAAGCGAGGCTGGACGAGCTCGAAGTACGCAACGCAGGCGAGGCAGAAGTGCCGTCCGAGCGTCAGCCCGACTACCAGCTGCGCACCGGCGAGTGCGAGCAGCCACCACCAGCCCGTGGCCACCGCGAGCAAGGAGACGATCCCGATCGTTGCCTGGTTGAACCGAGGCGCGCGTGAGTCGATCAGGTCGAGATCGCGGTATGGGTCGGCGAGCCGCTTCATTTTCAAAAGTATTGCAACCGCGACGAGCTACGGCGAGGCATTGGCGCCGGAGCTCATCGTCCGGACCTTCGGATGGGAGGGGATGCCCGGCAAGGTCTCGGTGCCACGAGCGGCTCGACGAGCTGTTCGCCCGGCAGCAGGCCGGCTAGAACGCGAGAGAAGGCGGCGCGGCGGTCGGCCGAACGGGTCGACCGTCGCCCACGAGAGCGCCCGTGGACACCGGTACGCTCGCGATGTGGCCCGGCACGTCCTCCTGCTCCGCGGCATCAATATCGGCGCCCGTAATCGGATCTCGATGCGGGAGCTGCGCAAGACGCTGGCGGAGGCCGGCTTCGAGGACGTTCGAACCCACCTCCAGAGCGGCAACGTCGTTCTCGCGAGCGGAGGGGAATCCGAGAATGTGGCCGCGAAGGTCGCGCAGCAGATCTCGGCGCGTTTCGGCCTCGAGATTCCGGTCCTGGCCCGCACGCACGCCGAGCTCGCCGCCGCGGTGAAGCGCAACCCGCTCGGCCGGGTTGCCGTCGACCCGAAGCGACACCTGGTGACCTTCCTGTCAGGCGAGCTCGGCGAAGAGGTCGTGCGCAAGCTCGAGGGCCTCGCCGTGCCTCCCGAGAAGGTGGTCGCGATGGGCCGCGAGGTCTATTCGTGGCATCCGGAGACGATCGCCAGATCGCGCCTCTGGACGGAGCTCGCAGGCAAGCGCCTCGGCGTCACGGCGACCTCGCGCAACTGGTCGACGGTGCAAGCGCTGCTCGCGCTGGCCGGCGAGTAAGCGCTAGCTGGTCTCGCTCGGCTCGGCGCCGGCGGAGTACGACTGTTCCCAGCCGACGTTCACGAGCATCGCTCCGACCTCGCGTACGGCCAGCGCGATCTCAAGGCCGATCTCGCGGATCGCTTCGGTCTCTCGCGCCGTGGACGGATCCCGCCGCAATTCGGCGAGGAGGCGCTCGAGCCGGACGATCTCGGCGTAGTTCTTTTGCTCCGGGTTACTCGCCATCGGCCGGCGAGGATTCCACGGGCGAAGGCTCCATCGGGAACGGCTCGCCGTCGCGCTCTGCGCCGAACGGCGACTGCTCCATCGGGAACGGCTCGCCGTTGCGCTCGGCTTCGCGCTGCGCCTGCTTCTTCTGACGCTTGAGCGTGCGCTTCTCCTCGACCGCGCGCTCGCGGTTGCGTTTCGCGATCGTCTGGCGTTTCTTCTTGTGTGAGCCCATTGACCTCCCTACCGGCGAGCTCGCAGGCCGCTGCGGATGCGCGGACGGTGAGCTGCGACATCCTGCTCGAAGGTGACCGCCTGAGCTTGCCGCGTGCCGCTGCTGTCGTCGACACCGAAGGTGACGATCTTATGAGCGCAACGCCCCTCGGGACGGACTCCGCCGGCAAACCCGCCGCCGAGGACGGACAGCCGCTCGCCCTCGTCGGTCATGATGAAGCCGTGGTCCTTGACCTCGTTGAACCAGAGCATCTTCCCGCGCATCGCGCGTCCTTTCCGTAAGACGCGGCGCGCGCCGCAATTGCAGCGCGCGCCGACGCTCGATTACCGGCCTTACTGGGCCAGCTGAACGACGTTCTTCGCCTCGGGACCCTTCTCGCCCTCTGCGGGCTCGAACTCGACCTTCGCCCCCTCTGCAAGGGACTTGTAGCCGTCGGCCGCGATTGCGGAATGGTGGACGAAGAGATCCTTACCGGAACCGTCGTCAGGGGTGATGAACCCGTACCCCTTCGCGTCGTTGAACCACTTCACTGTTCCTGTCGCCATATGAAAAACACCTCCTCTTACCTTTTCGCGAACGGTAAATGGGAGGCGCTGAGCCGACCAGGTACTCGCTCTGTGGAGAACACAGCGTAGCAGTCTGCCCGTGAGATCGGGCTGAGCACCACGGTTTCCGGGCTCATCCTCGCTGCGCGCGGCACGAGAACGTTTCAGCCGCCGCGTACAATCTGCCAGGTGACAGCGAGTGAAGACATAGCGACCGTTGCCGGCCAGCTGGCTGATCTCACACGAACCGTGCAGGAGATGGGAGACCAGCTCACGGAGATGCGCAAACGGGCTGCGAACCAGCAAGAGCGCACCGACACCCAGCAAGAGCGCATTGACCTCGCGGCACGGGAGCTAGCCGAGGTCAGCGACCGTCTGCAGGCTGCGGCGAACGCGCTCCGCGCATCAATCTGATTCACCCGGCGAACTCGGCGACGGCGATACGCTGGCGTATGACCCGCTAGGACGAGGCGGTCACGGCGCCCGACGAAGCCGCCGCGGTTTCCTCGGCCTTGCGAATCAGAAGGAACGAGGCGAGAACCGCGGCAACGAGCGCATCCTGCTCGGGGAGGTCGTCGGCGACCTCGACCTCGCCGTTGGTTCGCGCGATGCCGCTGGCGACCTTCGCGCGCAGCAGCGCCTCGCCGTCGGGGCCGACAAATCCGTAGCCCTGGCCCCGGCCCAGATGCTTCCACTCCGCGCGGCGGTCACCGAGCTCCAGGAAGCGATGTCTCCCCTCCGGCCGGAAACGAGCGAGCTGCTCATCGGTCATTGCGTCGCTGATGCGGTATGCCGATCGAAGCCCGCCCTCTCGCTCGAACGTCAGGCGCCGCCCGGTGACTTCCGCAGCCGCTCGGCGCCGGAAGAGCGGGATCCACAGGGTTGCCACGATCTCGTCACCTCTGCGAAGCGACCATTCCCTCCGCAACGAGGGTTGAACGAGCGCCAGCTTCACGGGTCCACGCTATCCGACGAGGATCAGCACGACCGTTGTGAGCCACTCGGACACGGCGGCTGCTACGGCCGCGCTGCTTTTGAGCGAGTGGGTCCCCGGGATGCGGACGACCGTGCGGTTAGGCCCGTCGTGCGGCATCCCGAACGGGTCGCTCTCGCCCTGGACGACGAGCGTCGGTACTCGCACCGCCTCGAGCTCCGACAGCCGGCTCTTTGCCGGATCATCACCTCGGCCGGGTGGATGAACCGGGAACGCCAGGCAGAGAACGGCGGCCGCACCGACCCCCTCGGCGGTGCGACACGCCACGCGGGCGCCTGAGGAACGGCCGCCGGTTAGGAGCGGCAGCCCGCGCAGCGGATCGTCGCGCAGCTGCGAGACGACGGCGACCCAAGCTGTGTCGAGCTGGTGCGCCGGAGGTGGGCTCCGCCGTCCCGCTACCCGGTACGGCTGCTCGACGAGCGCGACACTGAGCCCGGCCGAGTTCGCGCCCTTGGTCGCGCCGACGAGGTCCGGTGACTCGACCCCTCCGCCGGCCCCATGCCCGAGCACGAGCGCGGCCACGGGTGAATCAACCGGGTGGAGATGCACCCGCGCTGGTCCGTGAGGCGTGTCGACATCAGACAGCGGAGACGGCATAGATTCGGCGCTCGCCTACTCCCTTGAGCTCGTACTCGCCTCGGTCCTCGAACGCGATGCCCGAGCCGGAGACGAGGTCACGCACCGTCTCGGAGACGAGTACCTCACCCGCCCCCGCGAGCGCCGATACGCGCGCGCCGGTGTGGACGGCGATCCCGGCAACCTTGTCCCCCAGCAGCTCGCACTCACCGGTGTGCAGGCCGACGCGGAGCTCGAGGCCGAGGGCTCGCACGACGTCACGGATCGCAACCGCGCAACGAATCGCGCGAGCAGGCCCGTCGAAGCTCGCGAGGAAACCGTCTCCGGCCGTATCGATCTCCTGCCCGCGGAAGCGTTCGAGCTCACGCCGCACCGCAGCGTGGTGGCGCCCGAGCAGCTCCGCCCAGCTCTGGTCTCCGAGCTCACGCACCTGCTTGGTTGACTCGACGATGTCGGTGAAGAGGATGGTGGCGAGCACGCGGTTCGGGTGCGGGGCCGGCCTGACGCCCGTCACGAGCTCTTCGATCTCGTCCAAGATCGGGTCTCGGCCCTCCGTCCACCAGGAATGGTCTGCGCCCGCGTACTCGACGAAGCGTGCGCCCGGAATCTGTGAGGCGATGTAGCGGCCCTCCTCGACCTTGGCGTCGCGATCGTCGGTGCGGTGCATGACCACCGTCGGGACTCCGATCGTGGGCAGGACGGCGCGCACGTCGACGTACGTGTTCATCTTCATCAGCGCGAGCGCGGCCCCCGGGCTCGCGCAGCGGCGGTAATAGCGAGAGAGCTCGGCAAGCGCGGGCGAATCGAGGCTCGGAGCGATGTCCTCCCAGTCGAGCCCGCTCATCCACTGGCGCTCGACGTGGTCGAACGCCTTCGATCGCTCGTCGCTGGTAGGTGCCCAGGGGTAGTCGGGGCTCCAGACTCGCTTCGCTGTGCAGCCGAAGGTCGCGAGCGCCATCGTGCGCTCCGGGTAGGTCGCGGCGAAAAGCATGCTCATGTTGCCGCCCTCCGAGGCGCCGAAAATGGCCGCGCGCTCCGAGGCGACCGCGTCCATCACCGCTCGGACGTCGTCCATCCGCTGCTCGAGCGTGGGTAGCTCGTCGGCCGGCACGGGGTCGGACATCCCTGTGCCGCGCTTGTCGAACAGGATCAGGCGCGAGAACGAGGCCAGGCGCTCGAATCCGCCTGCGAGCTCAGGCAGCTCCCAGGCGAGCTCCACGTGAGAGACCCAGCCGGGCACGTAGACGAGGTCGACGGGCCCGTCGCCGAGCACCTGGTAGGCGATGTTGACGTTTCCGGACTTCGCATAGCGCGTGTCAGGCGTCGTGGTCGGCACAAGAAAAGGTTGTCAGAGCGTGGGCGCACGCTCAACGCGGTCGCGCCCTCGATAAGGACGAAGGAGAACTGTCGGATTGCAAGACCTGTCACCGTCTCCCCCCATCCAGCGGAAGCTGTAGTCGACGATCGACTTCGCGACTCGGATGTCCGGGCCGCTCGATGCTCGGGCCAGGTCTTGTTCGGCGTCGCAAGACCTGGCCCGCATCTCATACCGGATGCTTACCCCGCTGAGGTCCAGAGCTTGTCGGCTGTTCCGGCATTTGCGTTCGGTGGCGGCCCGCTCGTGCCTCCACACGTGCCCAGCGTGGTTTCGACGAACCCGAGATGGCTGAACTTGCTCGAGAACGCGCCCTGGAACACGACCCGTACCGGCGTGGCGCCGACCTGGATGCAGATGTCGAGGGTGGTCGAGCCGTCCGGGTACACGGTGTACGTTCCCGTGATAGGCGCCCGGTCCACATTCGCCTCGCCGCCGCAACCAGTGCATCTCGAGCCTTGGCTGTAGACGCCGATGAGGCCGCCCGCGCCGTCGAACACCAGTGAGCCCGCCGAGTTGCCCTCCTGGCCGGTTAGCGGATCGTGGAACGCGGTTGAGAATGCATAGGAGCCGGATACGCTCGCGTTGCCGACCGACGGCGCCGCCGCTGCATGGCCGACCAGCGGCACCGCCACTCTTGCTGCGAGGAACGCAAAGGCGCCCAGCACAACGAGAAGAATCGTTGCCCTTCTCATGGCACTCCTCCAGTCCCCCTTGACCGGTTTGCGCTTCTCGCGCACGGACCGGCGGACTCCGTCCTCTTTCCTGCTGGTTACCGAACCGCAGTCGAGAAGCGCCTTGGAGACCGACTAATACGCCTATCCGGCGGCTAGGTCAAGCGGTGCCTCGTCGGTCTAGCTGCAGCCGGTGTTGGTCCCGCAGTCTCGGCATGTGTAGCACGATCCTGTCCGGACCATCCGGCCGCCACATTTGGCGCACTCGACCGCGTCTTCCCAGTTGTTGAAGAGGGCGGTCTGGCCGGGCGGGGCAGCCTCGGCGGGAACCTCGGCCGGGGCCTTGCCCTCCAGCGCGGCATACGACTGCGCTAGGCGGGCTCGCACCTCCGGCGAGAGGATCCCGACTTCCTCCTGGTGCTCGACCGAGAGGAAGCGCTTGCCCATCCAGCGGAAGATGTAGTCGACGATCGACTTCGCGACTCGGATGTCCGCGTCGTTCGTCACCCCGCTCGGCTCGAAGCGCATGTGGGCGAACTTCGAGACGTAGACCTCGAGCGGCACGCCGTACTGCAGGCCCAGGGACACCGAGATCATGAACGAGTTCATCAGGCCGGCCAGGGTCGTGCCCTCCTTGGCGATGTCGACGAAGATGTCGCCCGGAGTCCCGTCCTCGTAGAGGCCGACGTGGATGTAGCCCTCGTAGTCGCCGACGCGGAACTTCCGGCCGACCTCGACGCGGTCCTCGGGTAGCCGGCGGCGCTGCGTCAGCGGCACGGGCGCCGTGGCGGGGACAGCCAGCTGCGCATCCGTGTCCTTCCGGCCGGACAGCGGCTGGGCGACCTTGCAGTTGTCGCGATAGATCGCGATCGCCTTCACGCCGAGCTTCCACGAGTCGAGCAGCAGGCCCGAGACCTCGTCGACGGTGACCGTCTCGGGCAGGTTGACCGTCTTCGAGATCGCGCCCGAGATGAACGGCTGGACGGCGCCCATCATCTTCACGTGCCCGGTGTAGTGGATCGCGCGCTCGCCGATAGCGCAGTCGAAGACCGGGTAGTGCTCCGGCTTCACGTACGGCGCGCCGATGACCGTGTTGCGCTCGTCCACGAACGCGACGACCTCCTCGACCTCGGGCGGCGCGTAGCCGAGCTTCTCGAGCGCCATCGGCACGGTCTTGTTCGGGATCGTGATCTCGCCGCCGCCGACGAGCTTCTTGGACTTGACGAGGGAGAAGTCCGGCTCGACGCCCGTCGTGTCGCAATCCATCATGAAGCTGATCGTCCCGGTGGGCGCGAGCACGGTCGCCTGCGCGTTGCGGTAGCCGTGCACCTCGCCGAGGTTCAGCGCCTCGTCCCAGGCGCGCCGGCAGGCGCCGAGCAGATCCTTCGGCACCGAGTCGGCGTGCTCGATGTTGCCCACCGCAGCGCGGTGCATCGACATCACGCCGATCATCGCGCCGGCGTTCGGCTGGTAGCCCGCGAACGCGCCCATCCGTGCCGCGATCTCCGCGGACTTGCGGTAGGCACGGCCGGTCAGCAGCGCCGTGATCGCCGCCGCGTAGGCGCGGCCCTCGTCCGAGTCGTACGGCAGCCCGCGCGCCATCAGCAGCGCGCCGAGGTTCGCGTAGCCGAGCCCGAGCTGGCGGTAGGCCTTGGCGTTGCGCTCGATCTCGGGCGTCGGGTACGACGAGTAGCCGACCAGGATCTCCTGCGCGAGGAACATCACGTCGACCGCGTGCTCGAAGGCCTCGACGTCGAGCTCGCCGTCCTCACGGCGGAACTTCAAGAGGTTCAGCGAGGAGAGGTTGCAGGCGCTGTCGTCGATTGACAGATATTCGGAGCACGGGTTGGACGCGTTGATCCGCCCGGTGTTCGGGAGCGTGTGCCACTTGTTGATCGTGGTGTCGTACTGGACGCCGGGGTCGGCCGAGCGCCAGGCGGCCTCGGCGATCTGGCGCAGCAGCTCATGCGCCTTGCGCGTCTCGACGACGGTGCCGTCGGTACGGGCGGTCAGGTTCCAGTCGGCGTCGGCGTCGGCGGCCTCCATGAAGCCGTCCGTGACGCGCACCGAGTTGTTGGCGTTCTGGTACTGGATCGAGGCCCAGTCGCCCGAGTCGAGCGACATGTCGTAGCCGGCCTGCTCGAGCACGCGCGCCTTCTCCTCCTCGCGCGCCTTGCACCAGATGAACTCCTCGATGTCCGG
>JBARRQ010000156.1:0-7073 GCA_049644305.1 Gaiellaceae bacterium | reverse complement strand
GGCCTGCCGCTGCGGCTGCCGACGGTCGACCTGCAGACCGTCGGTGCGGGCGGCGGCTCGATCGTCTGGCGCGACGAAGGCGGAGCGCTCCGCGTCGGGCCGGAGAGCGCGGGGGCAGACCCAGGGCCTGCCTGCTACGGGCGCGGCGGGGAGCGGCCGACCGTGACCGACGCGAACTTGCTTCTCGGCCGCTTACCGGATCGGCTCGCCGGGGGGATCGAGCTCGATCGTGAGGCGGCGGAGCGCGCGTTCGCGGGAATCGACCCGGCCCAAGCGGTCGAGGTCGTGAACGCCGAGATGCTGCGGGCGCTGCGGCTCGTCTCGATCGAGCGAGGACACGATCCCCGCGATTTCGCCCTCGTTGCGTTCGGCGGAGCCGGGCCGTTGCACGCGTGCGCGCTGGCAGACGAGCTCGGCGTCGAGACGGTGCTCGTACCGGAGGCCGCGGGCGTGCTCTCGGCGCTCGGGCTCGCTGTGAGCGACGAGCGGCGCGACCGAGTCGAGTCGTATCTCTGCCCGCTGGAAGAAGTCCCAGAGCTACCGAAACGAGGTGAGGCGGACCTGCGCTACCGGGGCCAGTCTTTCGAGCTGACGGTGCCGCTGGAGGCTGATGATCTCGCTGGGGCCTTCCACCGGGCCCACGAGGCGCAGTACGGGTACTGCGATCCGCACCGTGTGATCGAGCTGGTCGCGGTCCGCACCGCCGACGTGCGACCGGGGCCGTCGCTGGCTCTTCCGTCCGCCGAGCCTGTGGAGGCCCGCGGCCCAGGGCTGATCGAGCTCCCGGGCGCAACATGCTGGCTCCCCCAGGGGTGGGTGGGGGTTAGGGATGGGATCAGTAGCACGCTTAGGCTCACGAGAGTGTCACGAGAGCGTGGAAATAGTGGAGATTGAGCTCCAGCTGATCGGCGCCTCGCTTCGCTCCGTCGCGGACGAGATGGGCGCCGTTCTCGTCCGCTCCGCCTTCTCCGCCAACATCAAGGAGCGACGCGACTGCTCGACCGCCCTGTTTGACCGGCGGGGTCGCATGATCGCCCAGGCCGAGCACATCCCCGTCCACCTCGGCGCGATGCCCGACGCCGTCGCCGCGGTCCGTGCCCATGCTCCAGGCCTAGAGGACGTCTTCATCCTCAACGACCCTTTCGCCGGCGGCACGCACCTGCCGGACATCACCCTCGTCACGAAGACGCGCGTCGGCTTCGCGGTCACGCGCGCCCACCACGCCGACGTCGGGGCGCGCGAGCCCGGCAGCCTTCCGGCGGAGTCGCGGCGGCTGGACGAAGAGGGCGTCGTGATTCCGCCCACACGGCTCGACGACGGGGTGCTCGACGCGCTCGTCGCGATGATGCGCAACCCCGAAGAGCGCCGGGGCGATCTCCGCGCACAGCTCGCGGCGCACAGGCTTGCCGCCCGGCGGCTGGAGGAGCTCTGCGAACGGCGCGGTGCCGCGAGCGTCGAGGACGCGATGGAGGAGCTGCACGCCTACTCGGAGCGCCGGGTGCGCTCGGCGGTCGCGCGCCTGCCCGACGGCCGTTTCGAGGCGACCGACGCGCTGGAGGCTCCCGACGGCCGGGAGCTCCAGATTCACGCAGCCGTCACGGTCGCGGGCGACGAGCTCACGATCGACTTCGCCGGTACGGCGCCTCAGCACGAAGGCAACCTCAACTGCCCGATCTCGGTCGCGCGCTCGGCGTGCTTCTTCGTGGTTCGGTGCCTGACCGACCCCGACGTCCCCGCCTCCGGGGGCGCGTTCGCGCCCGTGGACGTTCGAGCTCCTCAAGGCAGCCTCGTCAACGCCCGTCCGCCCGCGGCGGTCGCCGCCGGCAACGTCGAGACATCGAGCCGGATCGTCGACGTCGTCTTCGCCGCCTTTGGCCGCGCGGTGGAGGTCCCGGCTCAGGGCCAGGGCACCATGAACAACCTCACGCTCGGCAACGACCGATTCACTTACTACGAGACGGTTGGCGGCGGCCAGGGGGCTTGCCCCGACGCCGACGGCCCCTCGGGCATCCACGTGGCGATGTCGAACACGCTGTCGACGCCGACGGAGGCGCTCGAGCTCGCGTACCCGGTGAGGGTGGAGCGGCACGAGCTCCGCATCGGCTCGGGTGGACGGGGCCGCCATCGCGGCGGGGACGGGGTCGTGCGCGAGCTCCGGGCGCTCGAGCCCTGCCGGCTGTCCGTGGTCGCCGAGCGGCGAATGCTGGCGCCGCAGGGGGCCCGGGGCGGCGAGCCGGGAGCGCCTGGCCGAAACCTCCTGAACGGCGAGGAGCTTCCGGCGAAGGTCACCCGGGCCCTCGAAGCGGGCGACCTCGTCCGGCTCGAGACGCCCGGCGGTGGCGGCTTCGGCCCCGCCTAGCCGGGCCTCGGCAGATGTTCCGCTTTCGACACGTTCGCGTTTCACACGTGTGCGCAGGCCACGCCTACCGTCGGCAGGAGTCGACGGGAGGTGGACAATGGAACCAACCAAGAGACCCAAGGCCGCCGCGGCACTCGCCACGCTCGCGGCCACATTCGCCGCACTGCTTGCGTTTCTGACAGGCCCTGCCGCAGGAGCCACGACGCCGCTCTATCCCGCAGACGCCTGCTCAGACCCAAACGTTGACTGCGGCTCTGCCGAGTACGACGGCGGCGTCTCCACGGAGTCGTGGGCCGCCTACGAGTACTCGCGCGGCATGTGCCGGACGCGCTGGGCGCGGGCGACGCGCCGGAATCTCGCGTGGATCATCGTCTTCCAGTACACCGAGCAGGTCCGGTGGTGCTGGAACGGCGGCCGCATCACGTACTTCTGGCGCGACCGCTGGCCGTCCGACACGAAGTTCGGGTGGACGTTCGACGGTCACATCGGCACCAACTGCACCTACGAGCACTGCAGCGGCAGGGGCGTCGGCGCGTACTCGGCCGACGCGTGGACGCAGGGGTCATTCCACGCCTGCATCACGTGGTTCTGCGTCCACAAGTACCCGATCATCGACATCTGGGTGAACGGCGATGGCGGCAGCGGTGCGTCGGCTTCTGGCGCATAGCTGGCTGCGGGCGGTGCTGTTCGCGCTGATCGCCGGCTGGGTCTTGTGGTTCCTGCTCGCCGCTCCGGGATGCGGCTCCGGCTCGACCGGTACCGGCCCCGGCTAGCGAGCCGTGCGGGGTGTCCCGGCCGTCGCCGGGCCGGCCGGGATCCCGTTACACTGCCGCCATCGATGGTCTGGGAATTCGTCTTCATGATGGTGATCCTGAAGATCCCGATCGTCTACCTCTGTCTGGTCGTGTACTGGGCAGTGAAGGCGGAGCCGAATCCTCCCGAGCCCGCGGCGCTGCCGGCCCGGTCTGAGATCGAGCCACGACCTCCGTGGCGGCCGCTTCGCCTGCCACGGCGGCGCCCCGGTCCGCACGGCTCGCCTGCGCGCGGCTTTGCCCGTGCACGGCGCGCAGCGCCGCGCACGTGAACACACAACCCATCAGCGAGGACCGGCCCTCCGATGCGATCGCCGGTCTGCTTGCCTCGCTCTCGCTCTTCGCCAGCCTGATCGGCGTCGCCTACCGCCCCGTGCGGCTGATTCCGTTCGCGATCCTGCTAGCGGTAGTGGCGACTGCGATGGGCGGTCGCCACGCTCGCCTGGCCACGGCTGCCGTCGTGATCGGTGCCGTGTGCTTCGTCGTCGGCATGGCTGTCGCCGTGATCACGAGCAAACCGATTTTCTAGGCACGCACGGCCGCCCTAGAGGGAAGCGCCTTGCTACAACAAAGATTGTGACCATGCACGACGTTGACGGCCTGAACGACGGCTTCGCGCGCGCGCTGCTCGAGGAGTACCTCGAGAACCCGGAGGCAGTGCCGCCGGAATGGCGCTCGCTGTTCGAGAGCGGTGCGAGCGAGCTCGTCGCGACCCATCCCGGGCTCACGCGGCTGCTCGAGCTTCTCCGTGAGGATGGCAACGGTCACGTCCCCGAAACCGTGGCCCCCCGTCCGGAAGCGGTGCCGGTCCCACCGGCCGCGCCTGCGGTCGACGAGGAGCTGCTCGGTGGCGTCGCCGCCGCGACGGCCCTCGTCAAGGCGATTCGCACGCACGGGCACCTGGCGGCGCGGCTCGATCCCCTCGGCTCCGAGCCGGTGGGCGATCCCGCGCTCGAGCCGGAGCGGCTCGAGCCTCGGCTGACCCCGGAGCTCCAGGCCCGGATCCCTGCGAAGCTCCTGCGCGTCCACGTCCCCGGCAAGACCGTCGCGGACGTCCTGCCGCGGTTGCGCGAGATCTACTGCGGCACAAGCGCTTACGAGATCGAGCACATCTCCGACCACGAGCAGCGCGTCTGGCTACGTGCCGCGATCGAATCAGGCCGCTACCGGCAGCCGCTCCCACCGGAGGAGAAGCGGCGCCTCCTCGAGCGCCTGACCGAAGTCGAGGTCTTCGAGCGCTACCTCCGCCGATCATTCCTCGGCCAGAAGCAGTTCTCGATCGAGGGCCTCGACGTGATGGTGCCGATGCTGGACGAGGCGATCTCGCTCGCGGCGGAAGAGGGGGCACACGAGGTCGTTTTCGGGATGGCACACCGCGGCCGTCTGAACGTGCTCGCCCACGTGCTGGGTCGCCCGTACGACTCGATTCTGCGGGAGTTCGAGGGCGAGCGCACGCTCGAGGCGGTCGCCGCGGATCCGGAGGGCGGGACCGGCGACGTCAAATACCATCTCGGCGCCGAGGGCATGCGCGGTACGCCGGCCGGGGAGATCACGCTGACGCTCGCTTCCAATCCCAGCCATCTCGAGGCGGTCGATCCGGTCGTCGAGGGGCGGACGCGCGCCGAGCAGACTGATCGCTCCACCCGCTCCGGCTACAACGACTCGTCTGTCGCGATGCCGATCCTGATCCACGGCGACGCTTCGTTTCCGGCTCAGGGCGTGGTCGCCGAGACGCTCAATCTCGCCGACCTGACGGGCTACTCGACGGGCGGCACTCTCCACCTGATCGCGAACAACCAGATCGGGTTCACCACCGACCCGGCCGACGGGCGCTCCACGCGCTACTCGAGCGACCTCGCAAAGGGGTTCGACCTCCCGATCGTCCATGTCAACGCCGATGACGCCGAGGCCGCGCTCGCGGCTGTCCGCCTGGCGATGGAGTTCCGGCGCCGATTCTGGACCGACGTGGTCATCGACCTCGTCGGCTACCGGCGCTACGGCCACAACGAGCAGGACGAGGCGGCGTACACGCAGCCCCTGATGGCGGCGAGGATCGAGCGGCAGCCGAGCGTGCGCGAGCAGTATGCGGCCGCCCTCGTCGACGAGGGAGTGGTCACCGAAGAGGAGGCCGACGAGCTCGCAGCGCAGGTCGAGGCAAAGCTGAAGGAGGCTCACGAGCGGCTGAGGTCGACCTTCGGCGAGGCCGTGCCCGCGGTCGCATACGAGGGGCGCATCCCGTCCTCAACGGAGGCGGACATCGAGACCGCGGTCGCCGAGGGGAAGCTGCGCGCGCTGAACGACGAGCTGCTGCGCGTCCCCGAGGGCTTCACCGTCAACCCAAAGCTCGCCAGGCAGCTCGATCGCCGCCGGCTCGCGCTCGACGAGGGCGGGATCGACTGGGGCCAGGCCGAGGAGCTCGCCTTCGCAAGCCTGCTCGTCGAAGGGATTCCCGTGCGCCTGACCGGCCAGGACACGGAGCGCGGCACGTTCTCGCACCGCCATCTCGTCCTTCACGACGCGCAAAACGGGCAGGTCTACACACCCGTCCAGAGCCTGGGCGATGCGACCGCGTCGTTCGAGGTGCACAACTCGCCTCTCTCCGAGGCTGCCTGTCTGGGCTTCGAGTACGGCTACTCGGTCGCCGCCGCCGAGGCTCTCGTGTGCTGGGAGGCTCAGTTCGGCGACTTCGTCAACGGAGCTCAGATCGCCGTCGACCAGTTCATCGTCTCGGGCCTGTCCAAATGGGGCCAGACGTCGCGCCTGACACTGCTTTTGCCTCACGGCTACGAGGGCAACGGCCCGGAGCACTCGAGCGCGAGGCTCGAGCGATTCCTCCAGCTGGCCGCGCAGGAGAACATCCGTATCGTCAACTGCACGACGGCCGGGCAGTACTTCCATCTCCTCCGTCGCCAGGCGCTCGACCCGAGCGCGCGCCCGCTGATCGTGATGACGCCGAAGGGTCTGCTCCGACTGAAGGAGGCCTCGTCAACGCTCGACGATCTCTCACAGGGCGCGTTTCGGCCGGTGCTCGCCGACTCGGAGCCGTGGTCGGCCCGCGTCCGGCGGCTCGTCCTCTGCTCCGGCAAGATCTACTACGACCTCGCCGGGCACGAGCTTCGGCGCGAATCCGATTGGATCGCGATCGGCCGGCTCGAGCAGCTGTACCCGTTCCCGGTTGACGCCGCCGGCCAGCTCGTGCGCTCCTATCCGCATCTGAAGGAGCTCGTCTGGGTCCAGGAGGAACCGCAGAACATGGGAGCCTGGCGGGCGATCAGGCACAGGCTCGAGGAAACACTGCCTGAGGGCGTAGAGCTTCGTTACGTCGGCAGGCCCTGGCGGGCCAGCCCGAGCGAGGGCTATCCCACGGCGCACCTCCGGGAACAGGAGCGCATCCTCCGCGAGGCGTTGAGCTAACGACCCAAGAGCTTGGAGGCCTTAGGGTCGCCGGCGCCGGGCTCGGAGGAGCCGTACGGCGAGTCTCGGGCCGTGCTTGCGGGCGTGCTTCACGAGCTTCTTGCGGTGCCGCGGCGGAATCCGCTTCCAGATGTCCCAGGCGCCTAGCGCGAAGCCGATGATCCCCGGACCGCGGAGAGGGCGGAAGCGCGCCACGCGGCTAGCCTATCGCTCGCTCGTCAGTCACCGTCGTCGTCCCCGTCGCCTCCGCTGCCCTGACCCTTGTCCCCGTGCCCTTGGCCGTGGTCCTTGCTGCCCTTGTCTGGATTCCCGTTGCCGCCCTCTCCTTTGGATTTCTTGCCGTGACCACCGTTCTTCTCGCTCGACGGCGGCGGTGAGGAGGAGGCCGGCGGTGGCGGAGGAGGCGGCGGCGGCGGCGGAGGCGGTGGCGGTGGCGGCGGCGGTGGTGGTGTCGGCCTGGTGCTCGGCGGAGGAGGCGGTGGAGGCGG
>JBARRQ010000155.1:0-6273 GCA_049644305.1 Gaiellaceae bacterium | reverse complement strand
TTCTTCGGCCAGAACTTCGGCTGGCTCACCGGTCACATCGGACACTGGCAAGCGTTCGTCGGCGTCGGCGTCGGCACCGAGCTCGTCGCGCTCGCGATCCTGCTCGCCTTCTTCAAGCGGCGCGGCTGGTTCTGAGCGAGTGCCCTCGTCGCGGCCCGCAACTGTCATCGAGGGGTTGGCTACGCCGACCGGTCGCGTTCCGGTCGCACGCGCCACCGGGTTGGTCCGGGCTCCGCTGGTGGCGATCGGCTCCGCCGCTCCGATCGTGCTCGAGGGGCGGTATCGCCTGCTCGTCGCAGCGCTCATACGCCTGCGTCGCTCATCGCGGGGTCGGTGGGCTCTCGCCGCCGGGTCGGGCGCCGCGGTGGTCGTCTTCGCGCTGCTCGCCGTTCGCCACTTCGCGACGACCGCCTGGCCGCTCTCAGGCGGACAGCCCGGCGTTCTCGTGGCTGTCGGGCTGTTACTGCTTCTCGCCCAGGGCTTCAAGGCATACGGATGGGCGCGGTTGTTCGCGCCTGGCGAGCGGCCCCGGCCGTTCGCGCTCGCGGCCGGCAATGGCGGCGCTGCGCTGATGGGGGTTGTGCTTCCCGGCCGCTTCGACGACGCGATGCGGGTCGCAGTCGTGCGCCGCTATCCGGGCTGTCCTGCCGGCGTACGTGCGCTCTGCCTCTCATTGGTCATGCTCGGTCTGATCGATAGCGTCGCCTTGGCGCCGCTGGCCGCCGCCGCCGCGGTACTCCCAGGCGCCGGGATCGGGGTGCGCGCCGGGCTCATCGTCATCGCCGCCGCCGGAGTTGCAGCCGCCGGACTGATACTCGCCCTACCACGCCTGGCCGCGAGCAGACGGGCCCTGCGCTTCCGGCTCGCACGCTGGCTGTGCCCGCGCACCACGTCTTGGCGACGTGCATCGCAGGCGTGGGCGCTGGTCTCGGCCTGCTGGCTGGTCCGGGCAGTCGCGTCCTTCCTGCTCCTCGGGACGCTCGGGGTCGGCTTCTCGGTCTCGCTGGCGCTGCTCTTGCTCTGCGCGGGCGCGGCCGCGGCAGCGCTGCCTATCGGTCCTGCCGGCGCGGCCACGCAGGTTGGCGCCGGCGCCGCCGCCTTGATGGGCTCGGGCGTCGGAGCTTCGCAAGCGCTTGCGGTCACCGTCGCCGTTGGGGCGCTAGGCGTCCTGACCGGCGCTGCGATCCTGCTTGCCGCGGTCGTCTGGCGGACCGGCCTCTCGCTGGCGCCGAGTCGAGTCACTGCATGAAGCGACAACCACGAAGGCGGTCGTCTTCCTCGCGAAGCCGGCGATCCGACGGCGACGCGAGATTGCGGCTATGGTGGGTGTGCGCGTAGACCTAGCGCGGAAGCCGCTGAGGCTCCGAAGTTCCTCTTCGACTTGCGAAACCTGGCCTAAGTGCACCAGGAGAGCTCGACATGAGCTTTCCAACCCTGAAGCATGAGTGTGAGGAGCAAGCAGATGTATGCCACCCATAGGCGCTACGAAGGCATCGATCAGAGCCGGATGGAGGAGCTGACTCGGAAGGTGAACGAGAGCCTGATCCCGCGGCTGAGCAAGCTGCCTGGGTTCAAGGGCTACTACCTGATGGAAGCCGGCGACGGCGTCATCAGGTCGACCAGCCTCTTCGACACCTCCAACCAGGCCGAGGACTCGACTCGCGTCGCGGCCGAGTGGACGCAGGAAGAGAAGCTCGAGAAGCTCGTTCCGAATCCGCCGAAGGTCACGCTCCGCAAGGTGATCGCGCACGAGACGAAGGCACCGGCTCTCGTCTAAGCCGTCTGTCTGACCGAAGCACAACGAGAAGGCCTGCGAGAGCGGGCCTTTTCTGCGTCATGCGAGACCGGCCCGGGCCTATCGAGGGGACCGCCCGCCACGTCTGGGCGTCGGGTTCGGGTTAGCGTCTGATTGTGAGCGAGCAGTTCGCCGAGTCGGAGCACCGGGTCACGCCGCTGGAGCTGTTCTTCGACCTGGTGTTCGTATTCGCGTTCACACAGGTGACGACGTTGTTGCTCGAAGACGTGACGTGGGCCGGGCTCGGACGCGGGTTGCTCGTTCTGGCTGTGTTGTGGTGGGCGTGGGCCAGCTACGCGTGGCTGACGAACACGGTCGACGCGGGCGCGGGGCTGGTCTTGGCAGTGATGCTGGTAGCGGCCGCTGCGATGTTCGTGGCCGCACTCGCAGTTCCCGAAGCCTTCGGCGGGCATCGCCTCGTCTTCGCAGTGGCTTTCCTGATCGTCCTGGTCATGTTCGTCGGGCTGTTCGCGCTCGCGGGGCGGGCCGAGCCGGATCTATTTGCGGCGGTGCTGCGGATGGCGCGCACAACCGTCCTCGGCGGGGCGCTGATCCTTGCCGCAGCGTTCGCCCAGAGCGGGCTCAGGCCGGCGCTGTGGTTGGCCGCTTTGGCCGTCGGCTTCTTCGGCCCAGCTCTGAGCGGGGTGGGCGGCTGGCGTGTTCATCCGGCGCACTTCGCCGAGCGTCACGGTCTGATTCTGATCATCGCGATCGGCGAGGCGCTGGTCGCCATCGGGTTCGGGGCGAGGGGTACCGGCCTCGGTGCCGGCGTGATTCTTGCGGCAGTGCTAGGACTTGTGGTCGCGGCGTCGTTCTGGCTGGCGTATTTCGACTTCTTCTCGGTCGGCGTGCAGCGGATGTTGGCGGACCGGCGCGGTGAGCAGCGGGTCGCGTTGGCACGCGACGCATACACGTATCTGCACTTGCCGATGGTGGCGGGGATCGTGCTGTTTGCGTTCGCGATGAAGTCGACGCTCGCGCACGTCGATGCTGAGCTAGACGTGATTCCTGCCGTCGCTCTCTGCGGCGGCTCCGCGCTCTACCTGCTCGCCTATGTCGCGCTCCGGTGGCGGGTGTCGCGGTCGCTGGGCCGGGGCCGCTCCGTGGCGTCGGTTGGGTTTGTGGCTTTGGTGCCGGTCGCTGTGGTTGTACCGGCGCTCGTCACGATCGCGCTCGTGGCTGCGGTCTGGCTTGGGCTGCACGGGTACGAACTGATCTGGTGGCGTGAGGAGCGTGCGCGCAGGCGCACCAGTGGCGCACCCGCCGCGTCGAACTAGAGGGCAGCCAGCCGACAAGCCGCGCCGAGCGCCTTCACCTGGCCTCCCGGCCTTTAGTCGCCTACGGTCGTCGCGGGCGATGGGACGGCCTCGGAGTTCGAGCTCGGTACGGGAAGGTCGGAGCCTGATTCGCCGATCGGCGGATGAGCTGGGTACGCGAGCGGATACCGAGCTTGCGATAGACGCGGCCGAGGTGGAACTCGATCGTTTTCGGGCTGAGGAAGAGCGCTGCCCCGACTTCGCGGTTCGTCTTCCCTTCTGCAACCTGGAGCGCGATCTGGAGGTCCTGCGGGGTCAGTTGTTCAGCGGCACCGCCGCCTGAGTCCCGGCGGCGGAGGGTCTCGCCGCTGGCACGCAGCTCGAAGCGCGCGCGTCGTGCCCACGGCGCAGCGCCGAGCTGCTCGAATGCCGTGAGCGCGGCCCTGAGGTGTTCGCGGGCGTTCCTGCGCTGACCCGCCCGGCGGAGCCGCTCACCGAAGCAGAGACGCGTGCGGCCCTGCTCGAAAACGTTCTCCGCCTCTTCGTGGCGGCTGAGCGCGTCACTGAAGTGATGTTCGAATTCGCCGTCAGCTGCGACTAGGCCCTGGGAACGGTCAACGAGCGCGGGCAACCACGCGCGGTGCTTTTGCAGAGCCCTCTTCCGGACTCGAACCGGAGACCCCTCCCGAACGCGCACTTTGGCCCTGGGAACACTGACCGGGGCCGGGAGGTTGGTAGAGAAGGGCACGGTGTTGTACGGGCACGGGTGGAGGCCGCCGTCCGCGCCCTACTGCTCGGCGGGCGCCGAGAACACACTCGAGAGTCCGCGGTTTACCATGCCAAGCTCTGACAGCACGTCCGTCTGTGCGACAGTGCGGGCCGCTAGTGCAAGCACGGTTGACGCGAGTCGCCAGCTCGCGATGTGAAACGGATGGATAGACCACAAGCGATTCTCTTCGACGTCGACGGCCTCTTGATCACGACCGGCGGCGCCGGTGCGAGCAGTTGGCGCGGGGCGTTCAACGAGCTGTACGGGATCCCCGCCGACATCGGGAAGTTCACCGAGTCAGGGATGACTGATCCGGTCGTGGGCAGGCTCACGTTTACGAGCGTGATCGGCCATGAGCCCTCCCCGGAGGAGTTGGCGAAGGTGATCTCGCACTATCTGATGAGGCTGCCGGAGGAGGTGGCGAATTCGTCCGGTTACAGGGTCCTCGCCGGCGTTGAGGAGTTGCTCCCGCGGCTCTGCAAAGCCGGCTTCCTGCTTGGGATCACGACCGGAGCGGTCGAGGCCGCAGCACACATCAAGCTCGCCCGCGGCAACCTCAACCGCTTCTTCTCGTTCGGCGGTTACGGCTCCGACTCGGCCGACCGCGGCGAGCTGACGCGCAAGGCGATCGAACGTGGTGGCGAAATTCTCGGCTCGGCGCTTGACCCTCAACGCGTGCTCGTCCTCGGCGACACCCCGAAGGACATCACTGCGGCCCACGCCGCGGGCGCGATCGGCGTTGGCGTCGCGAGTGGGCACTACGGCAAAGACGAGCTCGTTGGCGCCGGCGCCGACTACGTGCTCGGGTCGCTCGTCGAAGAACTGCCCGGCGTCGCCGAGCCCGTGCCCTGAGATCCTCGGTTAGGGAGGAGGCCAGCATGTCGAATTCCCATGCTCGAGGAGACGTGACTCGCTACTTGCCTCTCGTTTCACACGAACTTGGGGTAAAGCGACATGCCGCCGTCGATGACGACGGTCGTTCCGGTCACGTAGCTGGCCTGATCACTCGCAAGCCAGGCGACCGCGGCAGCGATCTCGTCGGGATTGCCCATCCGCCCGAGCGGGATCTCCTCTTCGACTGCGTGCTTTGCCTCGGGATCGTCGAGGACGAACTTGTTGATCGGCGTCACGATCGCGCCCGGAGCGATGTTGAGCACACGGACCCCCTCGCTGGCGAGCTCGCGCGCCGCCGTCTTCATCAGCAGCTTCAGGGCGCCCTTACTCGCGCAGTAGTGAGCGAAACCGGGCCAAGGGATGAATTCGTGCACGCTGGAGATGTTGACGATCGTCCCGCCCTCACCCGCCGCCATCAACTTGCCCGCTTCGCGCAGGCAGAGAAAGCTGCCCGTCAGGTTCGTGCGCAGGACGGCAGTCCAGTCCTCTAGCGACATCTCCAGCAGCGACACCTGTTTCTCGATGCCGGCGTTGTTGACGAGCAGGTCGACGCCGCCGAACTGCGTTGCGGTCCGGGCGACCATGCGCTCGACCGCGGACTCCTCGCCAACATCCGTCTGGAACGCAAACGCCCTTGCGCCCTCCTGCTCGATCGCAGATACGACTGCCTCGGCGTCGCGACGCTCCCGCTCCGAGTAGTAATTGACGCAGACACTCGCACCCTCGGCACCGAGCCGCTCGGCGGTCGCCTTACCGATCCCAGTCGCCGCGCCCGTTACGATCGCTTTGCGTCCTTCGAGAAGCACTGTCTCCTCCCGTAGTCGTCGGCCAGAGCCCTGCCCCATGCCTCGTCCGTACTCTCCGTCTCCCCGAGGACACGCGGCAAGCGCTCGAGACCGACGGTCGTACCGAGCTACTCAAGGTCCTCGACCAAGACGATCCACCGCGGGTATTCAATGCGGCTCTACCGGCTGCTCTTATCTTTCTGCCGCGGATGTGGGCGGACAGACTGAAGACAATTAGGCGAAGGTTATCGCCTAGGCCTCAACACCCGGGAACGAGGAACGTGATCTCAAAAGTGCGGTCCGTGATCAATCCCCGCTCGCGAATCAGCTGATGGAGCCCTTGTTGAGACAGCGTTCCGTGACCCCGTTCGTCCTCTGGGTCGACCCCTTATCGTCGAGACCGTCGGATTACGGCGGACGCGGCGAACTATCCAACGAGGACCCCTCTCAAAGCCCCGGCTACCGGTCAACGTGGTTCACCAGATCGCAACAAGGTCGTCGAACGGAGCGAACGCGCTCTTCACCGCGTTCGTCACCAGCCACTCCATCTCGGCGAAGGCCTATTGCATCGCAGCGCCGAACCTACTATAGTGAACCTAATGGTTCAGTATTCACCGACCGTCGACCGCGCCTTCGCAGCCCTCGCCGACCCGACCCGCCGCGCCGTCCTCGAACGGATCGGTTCCGGCAGCGCGACGATCAGCGAGCTCGCCAAGCCCTTCGGCATGTCGCTGACCGGGATGAAGAAGCACATCCGGCTGCTCGAGGAGGCGC